>JBEEIB010000431.1:0-3403 GCA_041167675.1 Verrucomicrobiota bacterium | reverse complement strand
AAAGCCTCCTCTCCAATTTTGGAATCCGCTATTTCGGACGAACGGCTTACTGGAACCAGACTACGACAAAAAAGTAGGCGAAGCCCGTATTACGAACCAAGATCCGCCGATTGTTTTCAGTCGCGCGTGTGTCGTCAATCAGGACGTGATTTGGAGCGAAGCGCGTCCGCAAAAAATCGATCGATATGAGACCGCTCTCATCGAATTCACGCGCTGCGCAGGATTGTCTTTGCTCGAGATTGTCATAGTTAAGACGAGAGATGGATTAGCAGTAAAGCAATTGGATCCTTTTCCAGACCTAAGCCGATTTTGTATTTCGAGCCGAGATGCGATCACGGAAGCGCTCGTAAAGCTCTTCACCGACTCAAACCGGCGCCTTGGCTCACAATGATTTTAATTTGCGGTAGTTCCCTTGATCCGGTAATCATGTTTCTGCGCGCTTGTTGGGACTCAGAGCATCTGGCCTATCGCCTACTGGATCTGGGGTGCAGTGAAGGAAAGTCGGCCGTTCAGGTTGATTACAGAGGTTGGCCAATGAACGGTTTCATCGATGGCGGAGACTGGCGACTGGACGTAACCGAGCTGACCGGAGTATTTTTCCACAGCATTGATTGCCGATCCGAAAAGGTTGCCAACAATGCTTATTCAGCATGTGACGCGGAAATCGCTGCGCTGCTCAACAATTTACCTTGTAAGGTGGCTAACCGTCCCGCCGCCGGGATGTCCAACCGAAGTAAACCTTTGCAAGCCCTCCACATTCGCGAATGTGGTTTCCGGATTCCTAAAACCTTGGTGACAAACGACCCAGCGGCAGCTAAGCGGTTTTACGAGGAATGCGACGGAAAAGTGATTTTTAAGTCGATCGGCGGCGTACGATCAATTGTACGAAAGCTTAGCCCCCGATATCTTGAGCGTTTACCTCTCTTGCGGAACGGGCCGACGCAATTTCAGGCCCTAATTGCCGGCGACGATATCCGAGTCCACGTGGTGGGCGATCGATGCTTTGCCACTCGGATCCGATGCTCTAGCGTAGATTATCGATTTGCCTGGGAGGAAGGATTTTCGCTCGAGATGGAAACGACGGCCTTAGGCGGGGATGTCACCTCGCGGTGCCTGCGACTTTCGCAAAAACTCGGGCTCACGTTTGCCGGCATTGATCTTAAGGAGAATTCGAGGGGAGAATATTACTGTTTCGAAGCGAACGCCACTCCTGGGTTTTCTTTCTACGAGAGCGCAACCTGTCAGCCAATTAGCTCGGCACTTGGTGAATTTCTAGGAAAACCATAATCCCAATAAACATGTCGCTCTATCCACCGGGATTTTAGCGTGACCTTAATTAGGAAGTTCGCTACAAACATTTGTTTCTAAATCCAGCGCTGTTTTATGTCCCCGGAAGAAGCGTTTATCCCCCCGAATGACCGTCCTTCTACTAACATCCTCGTCGGTGTGTTTTCAATCAAGGCCAATGCGCTTAAGCCCTTGCCTACGGGAAAGCTAAGCGACCTTACGTTCGAAGAGCTGCTAGGTGTCCTTGAGGATGTCGAGTTTAGCGTTTATCACACTCCAAAGCAGGGAAACTAATCGCGGAATAGCATCATCTGGCGAGTTACCAAAGATTGCCAGAAGATGATTATCGCGCTTCCGATTGACCGCCCGCAGTTTTCTGAAACCAGGTCTTCTCTTTTCCTTTGTAGACTGACGGAAGGTCATTTATTCGGCTGTTGGAGCCGATGATCTCCGTCAGCCATGAATGCGTCCAGTTCAGCCATCAATTCTGCGTTTTCGTTTCTGCCGGCGACGCCCGCCGGTGAGCCGCATAAAATGCCGAAGCGAACGCTTCGCGTGATCGTCCTGGATTTCGCGCTGCCCGAGCAGCGTGTGCTAAGCTCGCTTCTTTCACTGCAGGAAAGAGCGAGAGCTTCTCGCATTTTCTTATTTACGATTTCCAATGAGGTTTCGGAAGAGGAGCAAAAAATCAGGTCGATTCGGGCCGAGGCTGAGACCTGCCCTAGCAAGATCTGCCGGCGGTTCGAAAACGCAGAGGGCAGTTGGGTTCATGCGATGATTTTCGCGCTCTTAACCAGTTGTTGCGCCATCACTTTCTTCTTTGCATTTCAGGCTCCTTTTAGACTCCGGGTGGTAAACGAGGGCTTAACTAATCCCACGACGTTCCGTACCGAAATCGCGGCACTGCCTGCTCCTCTAAAAACCCAAACAATGCTGGCTTTTCGTGCTCATGGTTCCCAACAAAATGCTGGCTACCATCAAACCGATAGCCTACTCGATGATTCTCCCTACAAAAGGAGGATGCCGCGCGAGCGCCCGTTTCAGCAGAAGCAGTCGCAATCGTCTATTCGACCGGGACAATTTTCTGGGCATAACTAGCGCGAAATTATCTTAATCGCGCAATTTTTTTTGAAACCACGCCACCCCGTTTCCTTTGTAAGCTGATGGAAGGTCATTGATCCAGTTGCTCGGACCTGAGACCGGCCAACAACCAAACTCGATGCCATGAATTCGTCACCTTCAGCTATTTCATCTGCTTTTTGGCTACCAGAGCCGGCCGTCGAGGTCGGATGGGAAAAGCCGAAAACAAAACCGGTCCAAACCGAGGTTGAAACTCGGCTGTGGAAAATTTGCCAACAAACCGCCATTCCAAAAAAGAGGTGGATCGACGCATTGATTTATACTGCTGCCTTCGCGGGTTCAAGCACCGCGAGCGTCGGCTACGCTTTCGACAGCCTCAATGAGCTTTTTGCCAATGACGGGCCAACAAATGCGGTAAACAAATATTTGTAACCAGCGCAGGCTGAGTGCTGAAGATTCTGACCTAAATTTTTTCCAAAGAGCAATAGACCACGCCTGGGTTCTTCGGACCCAGGCGTGGATTTTTTTGGTGGTAGAGCGAGCACATCCGGCGAAAGCAGAATCTGTGAGGGGGAGTGCGCGGCAGTGGCAACGCGTGAGAGGTGAGGAGTGATTGGCGAGAAATGAGCCTGAGTGCGCCGATGTATTCAACGAAGTCTTACCGGATATTCGAATTAGAGCTAATGAGGTGTATTTATGCAAGTCGGCTGGTAGGGGCATTAGATTCAACGCACGGCCTCCGCATCGGATTGTAATTGAGATAGCGAGACGCCTACTCTACCACCCATTCAGGGCGGACACCAATGACGTTTACCAGGGTTACGAACGCAAACGCCGAACCCCAACACGGATAGCGGTCCCCGGATACGCCAAACGCCAAACGCCCTACCTCACCGGACTTACTGCGACCTGATCGCTCCAGGGCTTGGCTAGTTGATGCAGCAAGGCTTTAGCCTGCAGCGGGGCGAGATCGGGATAGACAGAAAGAATCCTGGCTAGCAACGCTGCTCCGTGCGGTGCGGCAAAGCTGCTTCCG
>JBEEIB010000430.1:0-15971 GCA_041167675.1 Verrucomicrobiota bacterium | reverse complement strand
CTGTTCGTGATCGATCCGCGTCCCTATGAAGTCCAGCTCGAACAGGCGAACGCGCAGTTCCAGACGGCCTCCGCCACAGTGGCGCTGGCCAACAAGCAACTCGACCGCAGCGCTCGGTTGAACCGCGTCGCCGTCGAGTCTGAGGAACGTCTCGATGAGACGACGCAAAGCCAACGCGTCGCTGCCGCAGCCGTCAAGGCGGCGGAAGCGGCGATCCATGGGGCGCAGCTCAATATCGAATTTACCCACATCGTGGCGCCGTTCAGCGGTCGCGTCAGCCGGCGGCATGTCTCGATCGGCAGCCTGATCACCGGCGGTCCCGGTGCCACCAGCGCGACCGAGCTCACCACCATAGTGTCGCTGGATCCGATCTATCTCGACTTCGACCTGAGCGAGGCCGACTACGCAGCTTATCAACATTCGGCCGCGGCGCGGCCTTCCGGCGCGAACCCGGTTCAGATCAGCCTGGACGGCGAGCGCCCCTGGGCCCGGACTGCCGAGCTGGACTTCCTCGACAACGAGATCGACCGCAGCAGCGGCACGTTACATGCGCGCGCCACGCTTGCGAACCCGGACCTGGCGATCGCGCCGGGCGCGTTCGCCCGTGTGCGCGTGCCGCTCTCGGCCACCTTGCCCCAACTGCTGGTGCCCGACGCTGCCGTCGGCACCGACCAATCCAGCAAGCTGGTGATGGTCGTCCAAGACGACGGCGTGGTGGTGCAGAAGCCGGTCGAGACCGGCCCACTCGAAGACCACGCGATGCGCGTCATCACGCACGGCCTGCTGCCGACCGATCGGGTCGTCATCCAGGGGCTGATGCGTGTGCGCCCGGGCATGAAGGTCGAGCCGCACCGGCAAGCCGTCGACGCAAACACGAAGGGCTGAGGGCCATATCATGCGCCTGTCGCATTTCTTCATCAGCCGGCCGATCTTCGCGATCGTCCTTTCGCTGTTCATCACTATCGTCGGCGCCGTTGCATACTTCGTGCTGCCGGTCGCGCAATATCCAGAGGTGGCGCCGCCGACGATCGAGGTGACTGCCAGCTATCCGGGCGCCTCTGCCGAGGTGCTGAGCAAGACCGTGGCTACGCCGCTCGAACAACAGCTCAACGGCATCGAGAACCTGCTCTACTTCTCCAGCCATTCGACAGGCGACGGCAAGCTGGTGGTGACCCTAACCTTCAAGCTCGGCACCGACCTGAACACAGCGGAATCGCTGACGCAAAGCCGCGTGCTGATCCGCTTTCAGAACTCCCGCTCCATACATAGAACGTTCGAAACGCCTCCTTTAAAGTCGATCGATAGCCGAGCGGCCAGCGACAGAGTAAAGAGGAAAAAAACTGCCGCTCCGAGCAGAGTATAACTAGGTTCGATAACTATGACCATCGTGCCCCAGACCAGACCGCCTAGAACCATTGCTCCTTTGCGAGATCATCATGATGGTAGCATTGATCCGACCTCTCATCCAATCTGGCACAGCGCGCTGCGCCGTCACCCAAAGTTCGGAAGCGGAGAGTGTCCATCCCACGCCGACAAGCGCTGCGACTAGCAAAAATAACTCGACCCGTAAGCCAGAACAATCAGCAAGTTCGCCGATAAGGTAAGAGTATTCGACGAGAAGCGAGCTCTAAGCAATGGAGCGATGGTTAGTGCTCCGATTACGGAGCCAATTCCCATACTCATGAACAGGAGACCAACTCGGACGAACTAAGGTGTAACACTTTGAGACCAACGACCGGTATCGCCACTGGAACCGCTGAAATGAACAGTGAGAACAGAAAATTTCACAATCTGAAGCTCAGGTGTGTAACGAATGTAGCGGATCACCGTCCGGAAAGATTGGGAGAAGCTTGGCGACGAAATCTTTTGCTGCGACGTTGGGCGGTTTGCAATTCAACATCTCGGGAATTGTCGGCCCAACATTAGGCGGCTTGTTGGTTCCGTTGGTCGGCGCGAACATTGTATTTGTTGCAAATGCCGCCTGTTTCTTTTTGGTAATTCTGTCGGTTCTGCAATGGAAACAACCAACGTACTACCAAGAGGGAAGTTCCGTGTCTGAGACGACCTGAGGCACAATCGGCGTCCAGGTCGGTGCATTCAGAGCAAATCCGCTGCCGAGAAGAAAACACTGATCAGCATCAGGCAAGGACTGAGAAGATGCAGCCAACCGAGAATTGCCAGGGCAACGGCGACGGCCGCCAACCAGACATTGATTGCGCATGTCAATTTCTTTCGGTTCACACGATCGGCCAGGACGCCAGCCGGTAGTGTGAACAGAAAGAAAGGTAGTGATGCAACCGTCGACATGAGCGAAATCAGAAACGGCGAACCAGCAAAGGTATTCATCAGAGAGGTTGCCGCGTTATCGTGAGCCGCCACGCAAGTTCCGGAAATGACGGTGGCCACCCACAGTCTTCTGAACACAGGATTGCGAAGTGCTGCCCAGCTCGAGTTCATGGTCATGATCGGGCAGGCGGGTTGTTATTCGAGTCCCATCGATAAATCAGGGGACCATTCGAAGTGAAAATGATTGAAACTTCTCGGCCCGAGGAGACCTCTTGGAACGCGGACCTATCAGCCAGATTGGAAAGAAAAACTCGAACCGCGCTAAAAAAGCTCCGCGTATTGCGACGTAGGAGGTCCCGCTCACCTAAGATGATGGATGAGGCGGGGTCGGAAGGCACTGTTTCGGACCGGAGTGCCAGCGTACGAATTAAAGTTGGAGGAGGGATCGAAGTTGTTTTCATAGTGATCTTGGTTGTGAGCCGCCAACCGGGCGACGCTCATGCACTACAAAGGATTTTCGGACCGGAGGTTTCAGGTAGGCTGGAAATCGTTGGCCTCCGAGTCGGAGAAAGGACTAACCGGATCGTTATCGGCCGGTTGTTGCTTAGGCCAAGCGCGCACTCGAGCTTCGGATCACCCACTCCGCATTCCGCACTCCGCGTTCCGCATTTCTCCTTGGAATGTCTTCTTCCAAATTCGAATCGGATCTTGTAGACTCCGAGGCAAAACGGGAGCGCAGGTGAAACCAGATGATAGTTCGGTGGGT
This sequence comes from Verrucomicrobiota bacterium, assembly GCA_041167675.1. Taxonomy (GTDB): domain Bacteria; phylum Verrucomicrobiota; class Verrucomicrobiia; order Chthoniobacterales; family JAFAMB01; genus DASTDH01. The sequence goes on along the minus strand of JBEEIB010000430.1, from coordinate 12,919 downwards.
GACGGCCCCGGTCGGTTCCGGACCACCCAGTGGAGTGCGGTTTTGCTTTCCGCTCAGAGCCAGGCACCTGGTTCGCGAGCGGCGCTTTCGGATCTGTGCAAACTTTATTGGTACCCGCTTTATGCGTTTATTCGCCGGCGAGGGTGCAGTGCCGAGGATGCCCAAGATCTGACGCAGGGCTTCTTTCTTAGTTTGATCGATCGCAAGGCGCTTCGCCAAGTCACGCCTTTGAAGGGAAAATTTCGCTCGTTTCTACTTGCCTCACTTCGAAACTATCTTTCGGACCAGTTCGACCGGGGGCGCAGCCAAAAAAGAGGAGGGAACATAGAGTTTGTTCCTCTCGATTTCGAAAGTGGTGACGAACGCTACCGGTCGGAACCTCACGATACGCTGACCGCTGAGAAAATTTTCGATGCCCGTTGGCCAATGACTCTTCTGGACGAGACTCTCAGGCGCCTGCGCCAAGAGTACGTAGCTCAGCAAAAACTAACGGTTTTCAAGTTGGCGAGCTTTTCCGCTGTCATACCTTTCTCTTTGTTAAACCAAGGATATTCGCGATCCGCATTGAGAGCCTCCAGCAAAACTGAGGTGTGGAGGATTTCGCGTTTGTTTTTGGTGAAAGTTCTGCGGATGATCGAGAGGACCAGGTTGTCTAGCGTTTCCTCGGTCTCTACCTCATGCAGACTTAGCGCCGCCTCCCGCACCCAGCTCGAAAACGGTTCGCCGATGACATCCGCGATCTGAAAGAGTGGTCGCCAATTGTCCGCCTCGCGATCGTGAAAAAGATCGGAAATCTCAGGTGTGCTCTCCTCTATATCTTCGGCATGCGATTGGGTCCAGGTAAAGATCTGTCGAGCATGCGCTCGAACTGACCAGCCGGTGCACTGCGTAGTGGGGTGATCGTTTGATTCTTCCGGCGACGGTCTAAGGTGACGATGATACTTCTGTCACTCAAGGTGTCGGCGTGCATACTGAGCATCCCAATTCCTGCCAGCGCCTTAGGGCTCCAGGTCGAGAAATTGCGCAAAGTGTTTCCGTCCGCTCTCAATATATGGGCCATGGCGCGGTTATGACCACTATTGAGGACTCCGATCGCGTCCTTCTCTCGGCGCAACCACTGGTCACACTCATCAATCAGCAGGGTCGGATGCATCAGATCAATGCCCCGATAAATTCCCGCCATCGAAATGTTGGAGGACGGTAGCGGGCGGTAACACAATTGGGTCAGCAGCTGCAGCAGCGTGGATTTGCCACACCGCTTTTGCGGACTGCAAATGCTGAGCAGTGGCATCGTGTCGATCGAATTCGGAAGGTATGTCATCAACACCCACAGTCCGGTGGCTAAAGCTTTGGCATCTGTCATAACCACGTGCGCGTTGATGACTCTCATGATCTCGTCCACCAAATCCACACCGTTAACCGGATCCGGCCAAGGCTGGATCTGTAACCCTTTGAGATAGCTGGTGACGCTCTCGCTTTCTGCTTCTTCGGTCACGGCTTGTTCCAACCGTGCGGCAGCAATCTTCAGAGCCGGCCCGAAGAGTTTGCACACTGAGTGCAGGCGGAGCGGTCTCAGGTTTGCTTGTGCCAGTTCCAGTTCTACCATCTCGCCATCCGATTCCACCACTGCGTGAGAGAGTGGGGAAGCGTCTTTGGTTAACTCTTCGAGGAGTGTGGTCGCAGACTTCGTGCTCGTCTGCCCAGTGAGGTACTCTTGCAGGGATTTCCCTCCCGCTGGTTCCCACCGCAACAGAGCGACGTCGGCACCCGCTCCAATCAGGTTGACCCCGGTGCGCACCAGGGCGTGCCGTACATTCGGATCCGTGGTTGGATTGGCGGCAAAAGCAAGATAGAGTTTGCGCCCGCGCAAGGCGAAGGTAGTGATCTGCTGGGCGAGTCCGCCCGCATTAGTGCCAAGGGGTGCTAGGTCCCAGATCGAATTCAGCGCGATAGGTAGTTGATCTGTCTGTAGGACGGCGTCGGGCGGGCCCAGTATTATATAGAGCGGGATTTCCGCCATCTGCATCGCCTCACGCGTCTGCGGAGGGATGGTAAGTTCGGTAGCTTGAGGTTCCATGTCGACGCATTAGCTAAATGCCGATCCGAGGGTTCGTCAATGCGGCCAAAGTACGCCATAAGAAGTTAATTCTTATGCCTTGCGACGTAAGTGATGGAAACTCAAGGGGAGGTTCCTCCAAAGCTTACATAATCTAGTTCTAAGGAGTCAAAAATAGCTGAAAATATTTCGTGGATCAGCCATCAGAGCCGTTTTTTTGGTTAAAGTAATATTACATAGCCGACCGCCAAACCGAGTTAAACGACAACTGTTAGATAGGGTTAGTATAAATGTTCAGAAAGTGCTTGCAACGTGCTCGACTTGTCCTATGGCCGCTATTAGCAATGAACTAACTATCGCCAAGTTGATCCCAGAAGGGGTTGCCGGTAAGACCCAGTTCAATGCCACGGTGCGCTTCATGCCCTTCAAAGTTTTTAGTATGGGTTTCGCAAAACGGAATAATCTATCATGAATAAACCAGCCACTGAACCCAAGACCCTCACTCCACAGGAAGCGCTGGACCTGCTCTACCAGGCTAACCGAAACCTACAACGCTGGGACAGGAAGGTTAGGCTGGCGTTTTTTAAGGGGAAAAAGGAGGGGCGATAAATGAACGCTGGTGCGGTCCTCGCTCGGCCGGCTCGACTTGAGGAGCAGCTCGAACAAGTTGAGCAATTGATGCGTGAACTCTCGGCTCGTCTCCGGCATCAGCGATCTTGAAACGAAAATGAACAACGAAGACCGCAGAGTCCAGCACTCAGAAAACAAGCAGAACCTGCGCCAGCTGGAACGCAACATACGCTCACTAGAGCGTCTGGAGGCTAAGGGCACAATATCTATCTCCCTTGCCGCCAAGCTCAAAAAATATCGAGAGAGAGCAGCAAAGCTGGAAACCGAAACGAGCAAGTACCTGGCAGAGCTACGGAAGAATGCCGCTAGCGGTCAATACATCTACACCCGACTTCAGCTACTCGATATGGGTTACCGGAACCGCGCCATCGACAAATTAGACCGCATTGAGAATCCTGATGACTCCCTTACTTACCTCTACCGAATCTCTTCCGGGGATAACCGATGAACAAAGCGCCAACCCTCGTTAAATCGCAGATTTTACAACCGTTCGAATCGCTAAAAGGAAGAGAGGGCTTCCGTATGCAGCGTGGCCATCCGCTGGTTGAGACCACACGGCTTCTCAAATCAAAGTATGTGCGCCGAGTGATAGCTGATTCGGTTGGAGAAAACGGACTGTGGCGCAATCATAGTTGGGGTCTGACTGAGCAAGGGATTATTGAGACTACCGTAAGCAGGATTGGATATTTTGGAGTGCGACTCGAAGGAGAGGGCGCTGATCTCTTTACCGCCAAATAGAAACGTACCAGCGCCGATCGGTTTTTGATTAATTTTATGAACGATAAAGGACTACTAAAAGGCTCGGTAGTCACTGTGGGCTATGGCCGTGGCTTTGTTGTTAATGGCAAGTACGATCGGTTGATTATTACTGCTGTCCATTGTCTATACCGTGGCGGCGAACCGTACCTGCCGCCCGCCCATGCTGCGATGGGTACAGAGGACAAGACTTATGCGAAACTGCTTGCGCCTCTCGGAGCGGAACCCACCATTTGGGCGGCGAGCAAATTCTAGGCGCAAGCCCACTGCAACAAGAAAACTCTGACAAAGCCGTTATGCAACTCGTAATCGATAGCGTCTTTCAAGTGAGGCGAGATTTGGACAGGTCCGTTGCGATGGCTAAAGAATTTTTACGAGTGGCACCGACGACGGCTCCGTTGCCGGAAGGCAGCTACGATTTAGACCAAGCCAGCCGCTATCTCGCAATTACTCCGCGCAAGCTTCGCGAATTGTGCAAACTCCGTGCAATCGGCCACGTGAGAGTCGATTATCGCACCTTCACGTTTACTCGCGCCGAACTGGACTTATGGCAGCAAAAGAACAAGTTCAAACCGAAATTTTAGCTTCTCCTTTTGGTCCAGGCAGGATTGACCAGAATTTTTTTGCGTTTTCTGCCGTAACCACTTGAGCATATCGCTCGCCCATCATCCTTTCGGAGTGGCCGCAATTTTTTGCTGTGCTGGCAGCGCTGCCGTATTTCTCGAAGTGATAGCTTGCATACGAGTCCCGTAGACTGTTCGCTTGCCAATCGATACCAGAGCTATGGATTGCTTTGGTGAATGCTTCCTGCATCCGTTTACGGCTGTACTGCCCCTCTTTACCGGTGAGAGCAATCAAGCCGGATTCTTTCCGATACGACTTCAACCATCCCAATAGGTTCGGCTCAACAGGTACAATCCTACGCTTACCGGTTTTGCTGACTTTGGCGGACAAGTCGATGCTGGTATCACTCACACTTTCCCAACGAAGTTGGTTGCGCTCCTCGCTACGGACACCAGAAAACAAGCCGATCAGAATCCAAGGTTTGACGTCTTCGCTGGCTGAGTTGATCAGTTTTACTGCTTCGGCGGGAGCCAACGGACGTGGAGGAGCAACGAGCTTTTTATTGACGTGGAATGACGTGACATTTTCCAGGGGGTTGACGTTGACCAACCCCAATTCCTTACCGGTGGCAAAAGCAGTCTTGGCATAACCAAAATGCCGATTCTTGGATTTGGTAGCCAGCGGCAAGGTGGACAGCCAGCTTTTGATTTGTTCGCCGGTAATGGTTTTGACTTTTTGATCACCAAATACCCGCTCCACCTGCTTCAACGTGTGGACCATCGTTTCATGGTGGCGTTCGCCAATTTCAGTGTGATCAAGCCTACGGTCGAATTCCTTCCGTACCGCGTGACAAAATTCTGCAACCGTCGCCGAGCCGTTTTGCTTTTCCAAGTGTGCGACATAAAACCGGCAAGCGTCGATCAACGAAGCACCGAACGGCTGTAACAGATCCCAGCATTGGGCTGCTTGTGTCCGTTCGACATCGCCCAGTGATACTTGCGTACCATATGCGCTGATTTGCCGGTTGCGCTCCGCCGCTTCCTTTTCCGCTGCCGCTTTGGTGGCAAAATAAAATCTTTCACGCTTGGAACCGGTCGGACTTCCTTCGATCCGGTAAGCACTGCTCATACCAGAGGAGCATTTTTTGACTTCGAAAAGTTTGATTTTCACTGCCAGGAACAATAGACCAAAATAGACACGAATCCATGATTTTCAGGCTTCTTCACGTTCTCTCGTGTCGTTTGACCCTAATAATCAGAGAGTTACGTGGGCAGCGCGTACGGGACTCGAACCCGTGCACCGGCCTTGAGAGGGCCGTGTCCTAACCGACTAGACGAACGCGCCAGCGGAGTCCGAATGTATCGCGACGACATGCAAACTCAAGCTTGGCGATTGTTAATGCCCGAAAGAAGAACATTTGAGCAGGGGCTAAAGGAGAAAAACGGAGGGGGTTCTAGCCCGCAAAAATCATCTACTGAGCCAGAGTCGAGCACGGATTGTAGGCTAGTCCTTGTCACAAATCAGCCGGTTCACCGCTCTTCTCCTCGTTAGCGAATATGAAAATCGTTGATGTTCTTAGGCGCACTAATTGTTTCTTATTTGTATTTCAACAAGATTGAGAGCAATGAAAATACTTTGTTACATTCGTCGGGCATCAGGAGCGGCGTGCCTCCTCTTTCTCGTAATGAGTTTGCAGCTGATTAACGTTCTGCAGATGAGGGATGAGGTAACATTTGGTGCCGTAGACAGGAAGCTGCCAATTGATGGACGATTCACCCCTCGGATTGGAGCGGAAAGATATGCAGAACAACAATGATCCTCGTCATCACGGACGAATTGAGACCAACGGGGCGCGCGACGTGATCCGGTTAGCGACCTTTGACCAGAATCGCGGCCTGCTCTTCTCGATCGCCTACCGTATGCTCGGAACGGTGGCCGATGCCGAGGACATGCTGCAGGAGACCTTTATCCGCTGGCAGCAATCTTCAGACGATGATATTCGATCTCCCAGGGCATTTCTAGTCACCATCATTAGCCGTCTCTGCGTGAATCATCTGCAGTCCGCCCGTGTCCAACGCGAGGAGTACTTCGGCGAATGGTTGCCTGAACCCTTGGTAACCGATCCGCGGAGCGATCCCCTCACGGCCCTGAAGATCGACGAATCGCTTTCCATGGCGTTTCTTGTACTCTTGGAGCGTCTAACACCGGTTGAGCGTGCAGTCTTTCTTCTGCACGAAGTCTTCAACTACAAGCACACCGAGATAGCGGAGACTCTCGGTCAAAGCGAAGCGAACTGCAGGCAGATTCTGCGCCGGGCGCGCCAGCACGTCGGCGACGTGGGCCGGCGGTTCAAAGCATCTGCCGAGGAGCGCAATGACTTGCTCGAGCGGTTTCTTCGGGCAACCCGCAATGGAGAGATGGATGGCCTGATCGCCCTGCTCTCTCGCGATGTCGTACTTTACTCGGACGGCGGCGGAAAAGGCATTGCGGTGCCGAAGCGGATCCACGGTGCAGAAAGGGTCGCCCGCGGCATAATGGGCGGTCTTAGAACGACCGTCCCGAAGGATCTAGTAATACGCGCTGCGCAGATTAATGGAGAACGCGGCTTGGTCGGTTATCTCAATGGCAAGCCATATTCGGTGCTCACTCTTCACCTCAATGACGGGCGGATCCAGGCAATTTACATTGTGACCAATCCGGAGAAGTTGTCCCGCCTGCCCGAGTTACCAGAAGATCCCGGCTAGTGCGCAAAAGTCAGCGGAGCTTTTCATTTGGTTCTCTTTCAGAAGTGCCAAACTATTACCGCAACGTCCGCCTCAACCCTTCTATCGATGGCGGTTCAGACTACGATCGCGGCAATTGGGACAAAATCGCCTTTCACCAAAGGTTTCGTGCTAGTTAGCGCACACTCACCCACGAATAACTGGGATCTCGCGTGAATCGAGATCGTTTCCCGTTTCTGAAAGCGAGGTTCGAAGAGATATTCGATGAACGAAATGAATTTAACGCAGCAACCGTCGAAGATTATTCACCGCCCGCAGCCTAAACGCCGGTATTTTGACCTAGGAATCCGTGCAGGATCTTTATCCGCTGCAGACACGGGCGGACCGTATTGCTTAAGTGACCTATGTCTTGCGCCCGGCATAGGGGTTCCATGCCACCCGCACACGGGGGGAGGACGAGACGTATTAAATGCTTTTAGGCGAACTGCGATCCGCCGCGCGAAATCGCGAATTGCAGAAAACAGGGAATTCGCGCTGAGGAGGAAGTTCATGCATCATCTGTTGCTGATTCTCGCTCTGCCTGCATTGCGCGCCAGTGCCGCCGAGCGCTGGGAGGTGCTGCCACCCACGCCCGCGCCAATCCATTCCGAGCGTAGCGGTCAAGCCAACGCCAACGGGATCAGTATCCACTATGCGGTCTACGGCCAGGGCTCGCCGGTGATCCTGCTGCATGGCGGCCTGGCAAACGCGGAGTACTGGGGCAACCAGATAAAGGCGTTGGCGCCGTACCATACCGTGATCGTGATGGACAGTCGCGGCCATGGCCGCAGCACCCGCGATTCTCGGCCATACGGCTATGATCTGATGGCGGACGACGTGGTTGCGCTGATGGACGTACTGAAGGTGTCAAAAGCCGCCATCGTCGGGTGGAGCGACGGGGCCATCCTCGGCCTCGACCTCGCGATGCGCCACCCTGACCGGGTTGGCGAGATCTTTGCCTTTGCCGCCAACACGGTTACTTCGGGCGTCAAGGACGGCGTGGAGAAGAACCCGACCTTCGCCGCCTTTATTGAGCGCGCCGGCCATGAGTATGAGGCGTACTCGGCGACACCGAAGCAATACGATGCCTTTGTCGCGCAAATCAGCAAGATGTGGGCGAGCCAGCCGAACTGGACAGATGCGCAACTCAAGGCCATCACCGCATCCGTTTTGGTAGTGGACGGCGACCACGACGAAGCGATCAAGCGCGAGCACACGGAATACATTGCTTCAACAATCCCGCGCGCCGGACTGCTGATCCTACCCAACGCAAGCCATTTCGCCTTCCTCCAGGATCCTGAACTTTTCAACTACGCGGTCCTGCACTTCCTGGGCGACCGCTAAGCATGAAGATCAGTGGGAGTAAAAAACTTGCTCCTTCACGGCGGGGTCGCCGACCTCGTCGTGCCATTCATACGCAAATCGGACGGCGATCCGATTTTCACGAAAAGCCCATAACTCTTTGATGAGCCAATAGTCCAATTCCTTTGCCCACTTTCGCCTGAGAAATGGCGATTGATCGACTAAGATAATCTTCGACAAGCGGATGTTTTAAAGGTCGTTCGAACGAAATCCTTCATGACTGACTTTTGCTGTGTTCCGGTATCGGCAATTCACTGGCCGAAGACTTAGTCGTCTTCTTGGTCAGTCCGAACGCCCGTTCCAGTTGATCGGCGGCGGCGGATAATCCGTTCGTTTCGGCAATAACCTTCTGGAAATAACGGGCATTGTCGCGATAGGTAGAGTCGTTAAGCACCTCATCGACGAGCAGCGAGAGACCGGGCGCGGTCAGCTCTTTTAAGGGCACGAACAGCCCGGTTTTCTTGTCGGCTATTCTCGCGGCAACACCAGGTTGATCATTGGTCACCGGGATCGCGACTTGAGGAACGCCTTGGGTAAGAGCCTCGAGCACCGTATTCAATCCGGCGTGCGTGATACAGACCGAGGTACGCTTCAGCAGTTCCAATTGCGGTGCACGACTGACGATGATGGTATTGCTGGGTACCGGTCCAATCTCCTTTGGAGCAATGTGATTACCGACCGAAAGCACCAGTTGCACACCTTGGTGTGGTGCAACTGCCGCCGCAATCGTGCGAAAGACATTCGCCAAGCCATTCTGCACGGTTCCCATTGAGCCATAGATAACCGGCTCTCCAGTTAGTTGTTCCCAGGGAAAATCTGCATCTATCCGGCCGGTACCATCGTGAAAAGGTCCGGTATGATGGAACTGCGGCGGAAAATGAGAAGTTGGAAAGTCGAACTCCTTCGGTGTCTGGGTGAGCCAAGCGAGCTTCGAAATGGTAGCATACGGGTTTCCCCAATCGACTTTGAGTCCGGCGCGTTCCGCGTAGGTTCTGATGCCTGCGCTAGCCTGGGCAAGGAACTCGGCAAAATTGGCTACGCCCTTTCGGTTTCTCGCTTGGGCTGCAGGCGTAGCCTCGTTTGGCCAGTCATAGAAACAGAGGGGTGTATGCCCAGTCAAATCGAAGTGCAGCGCATTAGAGACATGCACATAGGGCATACCGAGCTTCATTGGCACGAGTTCGACGTAGTACTGCCAAGTGTCGAGCACAATGGCATCCACGCCGGCCGCAGCGAGCGTCACTGGTAATGAATTCAACTTTGCTTCAGTGATGGCCACCGCAGCCTGATTAGCAAATCGCAGAGCCTCATCTTGCTGAAGCTTGCTCAGCTGGCCTATGACTTCATTGACCGAACCAGCCGGAAATTGCTTTTCGCAACAGGGAACAAACGTTAATTGGGCTGCTTGAACAAAAGGTTCAGCATCTGGCAAAGAGATGAATACAACCTCATGATCACGAGCCTCCAGCTCACGGGCGAGCGCCGTCATCGGGTTGAGGTGGCCTTGTGCGCAACTTCCAAGAAAGGCGATTCTCATAGATAATATGTCGAGTCAGAAAGCGGTTTGCTCAGAGTGGTGCAGGAGGCACCTTCCTGTCACTTGCTGAGCGAGAGGTAATAGACGCCAGTATTTTGAAGACCACCCTCTTTTGTCTCACCGGCCGTATTTATTGTCTTAATTGTCGTCTGAGTGCGCATAATATGATGATCATCATGCGGTGGGTTTGATACTGCGCCAACCTCAATGCGCTAACTTTAGCGAGTGGTTATCCAATCGCCTCCGCCCCTCCCATGCGAAGGACTCTCGCAGGCGAGATATTGCAAATAATTCCGAAAAAGTTATGCCATTTAATTCGGAAAGTGACACTAGCCCGCAAATAAGCGTTTGGATGTGTGAGATTTGCCGGCTAATGCAGCGAAGATCGGCTTGAGGGCGGGATAGGCAGCGCGGAAAACAGCGTATTTTTGCGCGTAGCGGGGCGCCAAATCGGGGTTTGGCGTGAGGATGGCACGGATTGGGAAGTAACCCGCCGGTGCATAGCTCTTCGGCCAACCCGAGGCGAAGCGGGCTGCCAGCAGCGCCCCACGAACGCCGACGTTCTCGGCATCCTCGGCGATGGAAACGGGCTGACCGAGTACATCGGCGAAAAGCTGACACCATGCCATGGAGCGCGTGCCGCCGCCGGTTAAGACAAACGTTTGCGGGCGTTCGGGCAGCAGCGCGTCAAGCGCGTGCGCATAAGCATAAGCGACCCCTTCCAGCGCCGCACGACACATATCGGCTCGCTCGGCGTTGCGATTCATACCAATGAAGGCCGCCCGCGCATACGGGTCACTGAAGGGAGCACGTTCGCCGCCCAGATAGGGCAGATAAAGAATATCGGCTATCGGTCGCTCCAGCGCCGCGCCGATCAGTCGATCAGTCCGCCGCATTCTACTTCGCCGAACAGATCGCGCACCCACTCAAGGTTACCCCCGGCGGTCAGTAGCGGCGCAACGTGGATGTATTGGTCGGGCGGGTATGCGCCAGTGTGAAAACGCCCTGCTCCGACGAGCCAGGCTGCGCAGCGCTGGAGGCGATCCAGCCGCTCGTGCCGAGATAGCCATAAGCGCGGCCCGATCTCGCCGCTGCCGAACTCCTCCAGTGTGGCGCGGTCGAGCCAGCGGCGCCCACGCAACATCATCAGACCGGTGGTCGAGGCGGTGGTAGTATCGGTAACAGCGTTCCCAGTTATTTTGTAGGCGGCGTAATCGGCTGGGCTGAACAGCAGGATTTTCGCTGTGGAGAGCAGATCAAGCTGGTTGCGTTTGAGCCAGAGTGCCTTCGCCCACAGACTATCGGCGCTTTGTTCGTTGCCGGTGAGAGCGATCAGGCGCTCTTTGCCAACGCGCTCGATGATTGCGGCGGCTTCAGCCTGGGCGCGCATGTCGCTATAGAGGATAGCCGGGCGCAATGGTTCGCCCCGCTCATTCAGCAGGATCAGGTCTTGCATCTGGCCAGTGAGCACGATCTTGGTCACTTCCCCGTCGACGACGCGAGCAGCCGTGACCAGCGCGCGCCACCAATCGCTCACTTCCTGCTCTACGACGCCGCCATTGGCGATATGAGTAGGGTATGGCTCTACCGCGCTGCGGACGATCTTCCCGTCGTTATCGAGTACTGCGGCCCTGACGCCGCTGGTGCCGAGATCGAAGGCCAGCCACATACTAGGGCATCCTCAATCAACGTTTTGTCTGGCAGCCTTTCAATTGCTGCACCAGAAAACCCTCGCCCGCCAAACCGTGGACCTTTGCCGATTTGATGGTCTCATGGTACACGCCTCCTCCTATCAGGCGCCAGTTCTTTAGTCTCTGCAAAATGGCTGCTTGTCTAGGGGTGACGAGCCGTTAGCGCGCTAGACACAGTTTGGCCCAAACGATCGGGACGGCCAGGGTTGTTAATAGAGATAAAACCCAGTTTCATAAATATATTCTTACGACGATAATATTATTGTTTGATATTGAGTCAAAAAACAGTTGTGCATTCTCACCCGATTCTTCGCAACACCTGCCAACACTTGATTGAATGGGCGAAAGTACTTGATACACTTTTCGATTCATTGTATGATTGGTATCATTGTATAAGAACCGAAATGCCACGCAATCCTCATCATAAGGCGCGAATTCGGCAGAACATCGTTTTCGAGGCTGCGAGAGTCCTTCGCCTGGGAGGGCCGGAGGCGATTGGCGTCGCCGCAATTATGTCAAAACTTGGGTTCACCCATGGTGGCTTCTATGCTTATTTCAGGTCCATCGACGAACTGATGGCGGAAGCGATCATGGAGATCTTTAACGAGCGCTATGCCTGGATGCTCAGAGTTACCGAAGGCCATCCACCCGACGAAGCTTTGGTTCGCTTTATCGACGGGTACCTAGTTCCCCGACATCGAGATGTCCTTGAGGAAAGTTGCGCCCTACCGACGCTTGCGAGTTACGTGCCGCACATCTCCCAGACGTGTCGCGAACGTTTTGCCGAGGGAACGGCACGACTAGAAGCTGCCCTTGCGAAGATGCTGGCGACGCTCGGTCATAAACAGGTGAGACAACTCGCGTCGTGTGCGCTGGCGACGATGGCCGGTGCGATCGGTTTGTCGAGGACTATTTCCGATAGAGGCTCCTCGGATGCTCTTCTCGGCGCGGCCAAAGCGACGGTGAAAAGTCAGCTTGGCTTGGGTAAATCAAGCGTGGGGTTTGCATCTAAGGATGGGAACTTGGTGAAGAAGAAGCATCAGGTCGGATCAAAGAGCAAAGCCAAGTAAGAATCCCTCGCTTCGGCGGAAGTTGCAGAGACTATTCAACGCATCAAAAACTATTCTTCCCGGGTTCGAAGCGCGAAATAAAGGTGCACCTATTCCGCAGCAAGATGAGCTCCTTTTTCGGCAACGGAGCGCTTCATCAGGAGCACTAGAAAGGCGAGCACGACCGCGACCGCGGCAAAGACCAGGAAGCAGTCGAAATAGGAAAGGGCCGACGCCTGCTGCTCGCGCAGATTCTCCAAGGACTGCCAGGCCATTTGCTGTGCCGCTGCCGGATCTCCGGTCTGCTGGAGGAAGCCGGGCTGCGCCTGCGCGATGTAGGAGTTTACGGCGGGGTTCAGTGGATCGAGATTCTCGTTGAGCCGCATAGCGTGAAATATTTCGCGCCGCTCGGTAATCGTCTGACCGAGCGAAGTTCCAACGCTGCCCCCTTCATTGCGTAGGAGCGCCAGGAGACCTACGGCGGCACCGCGCAGGGAGCGCGGGATATAGAG
>JBEEIB010000429.1:0-3157 GCA_041167675.1 Verrucomicrobiota bacterium | reverse complement strand
ATCGGTCGTGCCACGGCCCTGGCCTTTGCGCATGAAGGAGCGCGGGTCGTTGTTTCCGGCCGACACGACGATGAAGGTCAGAAACTAGCCAGTGAACTGCGCAAGCTCGGCACTGAGGCCGAATTTCACCGCACCGATGTGCGGCATGAAGAGGAAGTCAAGAACCTCGTAGACAAGACGGTCGCTCGTTTTGGTCGCCTCGACATTGCCATCAATAACGCTGGCACCGTGGGTACTCCCGGTTCGGCTGCCGACGTAACCATCGAGAGCTATCAAGCCATCTTTGACACTAATGTGCTTGGTGTGCTGCTGAGCATGAAGTACGAGATTCGGGCTATGCTGCGGCAAGGCAAAGGCAGTATCGTTAACATCTTGTCTGCGTACGGCAAAGTCGGCGGCCCGACCGCGGCGGTGTATGTCGGCAGCAAGCACGCCGTGGAAGGCATCACGAAGTCTGCGGCCATCGAACTCGCCGGCACAGGCGTTCGTGTCAACATCGTTGGCCCTGGTCCGGTGGAAACGGGAATGTTCAACCGCTTTGCGCAAACGAAGGAAAACAAAGCAAATTTCCTCGACGCACAAGTTCCTAACAAGCGCATCGGCACTCCCGAAGAAATTGCAAATGCCATCGTGTTCATTGGCTCTGACAAGGCATCCTACATCATCGGCGCATCCCTGGCGGTCGACGGAGGAATGATCGCCGACTGAGCCGGAAGTCATCCTGCTTGCCGAATGCTTTACTGCTTCTTTTTCAGTGCCTGAGTAAACCAATCGCCACCAAATTGAGCAGGCGTCACGGTAGTGGTGCGAGTGATTGACTGTCCCCTGCTCATTTCGCCGCGATCGTTGGTTCGAGATCCGGATGATGCAGATCCAATCTCGGGTCGACTTTTCATCGAAAGGGCTATTCGTTTACGCGGCAGGTCCACTTCCAGAACGATCACCTGCACTTTTTGATGCACCCTCACGATGTCGGCTGGGTTTTTAATGAAGTTATCGCTCAGCTGGCTGATGTGCACCAAACCGTCTTGGTGCACCCCGATATCAATGAATGCGCCAAAGGCGGTGACATTGGTCACAATCCCGGACAGCCTGAGTCCCGGTTTGAGGTCCTCGAGTTTGCTGACGCCTTCCGTAAACGCGAAAATTTCAAATTGCTCTCGAGGGTCGCGCCCCGGCTTAGCGAGCTCATTCATAATGTCGGTCAGGGTAGGAAGCCCGGTCGCATCAGTGATGTACTGATCGAGTCTGATGCCTTTACGTAAAGAATCATCGCGCATCAGATCGCGGACCGTACAACCTCGATCCGCGGCCATCCGATCGACAATAGAGTAACTCTCCGGATGTACCGCGCTCGCATCAAGCAGATGCATACCATCGCGGATGCGGAGAAAACCGGCCGCCTGTTGAAATGCTTTTGGTCCTAGGCGCGAAACCTTCAGTAGCTGTTGTCGGGCCAAAAACGGTCCGTTCGCATTCCTGTGCGCCACGATGTTTTCTGCAAGTTGCGCATTTAAACCGGAGACATAAGCCAGGATTTGCGGACTAGCCGTATTCAGCTCGACACCAACGCTATTGACGCAACGCATCACGACGTCATCGAGCGATCGCTTCAATGCACGCTGATCGACATCGTGCTGGTATTGACCAACCCCGATCGACTTAGGATCGATCTTCACCAGCTCCGCCAATGGGTCCATCAATCTTCGCCCGATGGAGACAGCACCACGCACTGTTACATCCTGATTCGGAAATTCTTGGCGCGCGACCTCCGAGGCCGAGTAGACCGATGCGCCACTTTCATTAACCATTACGATAACTATCGATTTCGGTAGACCCAGACCGCGAACAAACATTTCCGTTTCCCGTCCGCCGGTACCGTTGCCGATCGCGATAGCCTCGATCCCAAAACGCTCACAATAGGCCCGAATCTTGGTAGCAGCCTCATCCGCGTTTCGGGCCCCTTGTTCCGGGTAAACGACGTCGTGGTGGAGAAGTTGGCTCTGAGGATCAAGGCATACGATTTTGCAACCGGTTCGGAAACCAGGATCGATGGCTAAAACCTTCTTCCGGCCCAGTGGCGCAGCCATGAGCAGTTCGCGAACGTTCTCGCTAAAAACCTGAATCGCTTCTTCATCGGCCCGTTTCTTGAGAACGATCCGCGCCTCAGTTTCCATTGATGGCCCAAGAAGGCGTCTATAACAATCGTGTGCGGCCACCTTCACCTGGGCAGCACACGGTGAGTTCCCGCAAACAAACAGCGACTCGACAATACTCAGCGCTTCTTCTTCCGGCGGCTGAATCCGAAAATAAAGAAATCCTTCCGATTCACCTCGCCGAACAGCGAGAATACGATGGGACGGCGCTTTGGCTGCTGGTTCGTTCCAACCAAAGTAATCCTTAAATTTGGCACCCTCTTTCTCTTTCCCGGCAACCACCTTGGATTTGATTATTCCCCTTGCGTGAAACAAATCCCGCATTCTGTTCCTGGCGCACTCATCATCATTCATCCGCTCGGCGAGAATATCCCGAGCACCCGCTATTGCATCTTCAACGCTCGAGACAGCCTTTTCATTCTCTTCGGATTTGACAAGAAACCGATGGGCTTCCGTAAACGGATCGGCTGCAGCATTCGTTTGATTTTGGAAAAGAAAATCGGCAAGCGGCTCCAGACCCTTTGCCCTGGCGATTGTGGCCCGGGTGCGTTTCTTTGGACGGAGCGGAAGGTAGATATCTTCCAGCACCGTCATCGTTTCTGCAGTAGCCAGCTTTTTTCCGAGTTCCTCGGTCAAAAGGTTACGTTCCTCCAAGCTCTTTATGATCGCTTCCCGTCGTTGATCGAGTTCTTCGAGTTGCTCTAGACGATCGCGAATCGCAGTAATCTGAACTTCGTCAAGCGAACCGGTGGCCTCTTTTCGGTAGCGAGCAATGAACGGCACCGTGGCACCATCTGCGAGGAACGCACGAACCGCACGAACCTGGTTCGGCTGGAGTTTGATCTCTCGAGCAATCTTGGCAACGGGAATTGGGTTGTCGGACATGGGAAAGAAGTCGCCGACAATAAACGGCGAACAGGACCTAGTCGACAAGCCCGAATTGCGGGGTCCTCTTTTTTCTTTGAGTTCTCGTGTCCGTCAAATCGGGGGAGGTTCACCCA
>JBEEIB010000428.1:0-7602 GCA_041167675.1 Verrucomicrobiota bacterium | reverse complement strand
CGCTGAGTCGCCGATCGAGGTACTGCTCGAGAATATCAGTCAAACTCAAATCGATGACGACGGTCCGTACAGCTACGCAATGTGGGCACGCGGAATCCTGCGCCAGGCGCCCGATATCGTCATGATGGGAGAAATTCGCGATGAAGAAAGCGTGGACGCGCTCATGCGCCTTTCTTCATCCGGTCATCGAGCCATCTCCACTTTGCACACCAATTCGGTCTGTGAAGTGCCAAACCGTTTCTTCCTTTTCCGAGCTCAACCGTTCATGGTTGCTGATAGCCTGAAAATGGCAATTTCTCAGCGCCTGGTGAAAAAAGTTTGTCCACGTTGTTACATCGAAGAACCGGTTCCATCCGAGGAACGCCTTATCCGATTAGGAATTCAGCCAAATTGGTTGCACGGGGTAAATGCTCTCCGTCGTGGACGTAAATGTGATTTTTGCCGGCAGACCGGTGTCAGCGGCCGCAAAGCAATCTTTGAAGCCCTCATTGTCGATGACGAAGTGAAGATTGCCATCCAGGAGCAAGCACCCGCCGTTCAACTTCGTCGAATATTGGAGGCCAAAGGAGAAGCTGGCCTGTTCGAAAGAGCGGTACGCGAAGCTGCCTCCGGCGTGATTTCGCTGGAGGAAGCATGCAAATTCCGGGAAGTGGGTGCAACCGATCATCTAAACGGAAAAGAGTCCACGGCGGGAAACAGTAGCAATATAATCGACCAAAAGCTTCCGTTAAGTCTGGAAAGAACGAGCGGCTGACACGTGAAGAATTAAAGAGCGATAGCTAAGGCATCGCTATTTCGGCCGTTCCCTCTCGTTACGGAATCGCGGTGCCCGGATCTATGGGTAGCTCAGCCTTTTTGTGAGTCGCTGATTGGTTTGGCGGTCTCAAGCACGCGCTCGAGTCGCGCCGCATACGTCGTTTTACGTATTTTCGAAAAGAAGAACCTCTGTCATAAAAACAGCTTCATGCCGTATAAAGTGCTTCCTCATAGAGATTTTGGGGCCCCGAATCCGACTCCGGCTGATTGGCATGAATCCCTGCAATCGCTGAAGGCAGTAATATACAGCTTGGTCCGGGATGGCTGGACTTTTCCGGGGGCCGTCATCGAACAAGGTCGCGATGACAAGTTTCCTGGTCGCTCTCTTTATCGGTTGCAAGGCGGAACCCGGGAATGTCCCGGCTTAATTGCTGAACAAGCTAAAAGATAAAGAGTGGACGATTGCTGGACATCCGCGTCAGGCGTGCCGCCCCGATCTTGGCAGTCCTTGACCACTTCGGCGGCCGGGTTTGCAAGTACACCGAGCCCGACTCCGTCTTAGATCTTCACGTTGGTCGAGGATCCGCTATCATTTCCGACGATGCTATCGATTCAAGTCCAGCTCTACCTGGCGTTTGTCTTGGCGACGTGTATTCTGATGTTGATTCCTGGTCCTAACGTGGCCCTCATCGTGGCCAACAGCGTTGCCTACGGGACTCGTTATGGCCTCGTGACCATGGCGGGGACAAGTTCCGCGATGATCGTTCAACTTGCGTTCACGGTATTCGGTATGTCGGCACTACTTGGGACGCTGGGCGTTTGGTTCGAATGGATTCGATGGATCGGAGTTGCTTACCTTGTCTATCTCGGAGTCAGGCAATGGTTGGCCAAGCCAACTGATCTTACCCAAATCAAACCACAGCCACGGTCAGCCAGAGCAATTTTTGCCCGTGGTTTCCTGGTCTCGCTGACTAATCCAAAGACGTTGCTTTTCTACGGAGCGTTTTTCCCTCAATTTATTACAGCGAATGAAAGGTCGGATGAGCAAGTCATGCTGCTGGCGTCGACCTTCCTTCTCATCGCCATCGCTATCGATGGAGCCTGGGCAACGCTGGCTGGGCGTTTACGAGGTGTCTTGGCAACACGCGGACGACTACGAAACCGACTGTCCGGCAGCCTACTCATCGGAGCCGGAGTCGGGCTTGCTCTAGCTCGGAAGAGGTGAGCTCGTTAATGCGATAGAGACTCTAGCGAATCCATCTACGTCCTCAGCGCTTGACGCAAAAGCATTTGCCGAATGGCTCGACAGTTCGAGACAAACGTGTTTGGGCTGATCGCGATCACGCAAGCAGTCTTGCCCCATCTGCGTGGTCAACGCTGTGGACATATCATTAATCTCAGTTCAGTGGGAGGTATCGTTGCCCGCGGGGGAGTCGGTGCTTATGCGTCTTCGAAGTTCGCAGTTGAAGCGATCTCGGAAGCGCTGGCCGATGAGCTGAAATCGTTTGGCATTCGGGTTACGGTGGTCGAACCAGGCTCATTCCGGACGGATTTCGCTGGGGGCGTTCGCTGACCCAACGGAAGCGCTCGCTGCCGGAGTATGAAGAACCGTTGGCAGCTGTACGTCAGTGGTTGAAGCAGCTGGATGGCAATCAAGAGGGCGATCCGGTGAAGGCCGGCTCAGGTGATAATGGCAGCAGTCGAAGCCGTTGACCCGCCGCTCCATCTCCCATTGGGCAAAAATGCCCGGGAACGCATTGAGGCCAAGTTCGAGAACTTCCGCCGGGAAATCGATGCGTGGCGAGAAAAAATTGATGGAACAGATTTCGAGGTCACCTAGCCGGATTCTATCTACCTGGCTGGCAGAGGCAGGAGCTGGTAATCTGCACATCGGCATTGGACCAGATTTTGTGATAGCGCGCTTCCACGACCGCGGCTTCATCGCCCTTCTGTTGCAGCTCTAAACTGCGGGCCAGGCCAAAAAGCGACCAGCCGTTCTCAGGCAAGCGCGCCAGATCATCGCGGTAAACCTGTTCCGCTTCGGCGAACCGACCAGCTTGCATCAGGTTCGCTCCGAGCGAATGCCGGACCGGCAAAATCCATCCCGGCGGCTCATCGTAACGCAGCGCATCTTCCGCGGACACCGCAGTGCGCAGTTGGCTTAAGCCCTCGTCGAGCTTCCCTTCACGAATCAATATCTCCCCTTCGAGCATCGGGGTCGCGATCGCCAGGACCGTTTGGCAGCTGTTGTTGCCCAAGGCATCGTCGGCCGGCACCAGTTTGCTGGCCTCCAGGAAAGCGGTTTGCTCTACCCTCGCCGACTTGACGTCGCCATTTGCTGCATACGCTATGCCGCGTGCCGCATGGCGAAACGCGCGGGTAAATACCATAAACTCCGGATGATCGGGCTCGGCCAGAATTTCATCCCATAGCCCAAAACGGATGAGCACTTCATAAGGCATGGCCACCAACGCCTCCGTCAGCATCGCGTACTTTTTCAACTCATCCTCCGGCATTCCCTTGACCATTGCGCGAATTTGTTCGACGGCGAGATCGCGTTGGCCGGTCATCATCGCGGCATAGGCCAGCATGTGCTGATTATGCGCCGCATAGAAAACGATGAGACCCTTCGGCTCGCCAACGATCGCTCGGTAGCGGCGATCGGCCTCGACGGCTTTCAAGTTTGCGGTGATAGCCTCATACCAGTGGCCGATACGAATATCGATATGCGATGGCATATGCACATTGTGCGCGAGTCCCGGTTGGAGATCACGAATGCGGTCAGCAGCGGCCAATGCCCGCTCAGGATGCGGTGACGCTTCCAAGGCATGAATATAGAGATGGTTGGCAAACGGGTGATTCAGATTGAGCTTCATTACCTGCTCGAGTGTCGTCAGAATCTCGTCGGTGCCGGGTTGCGGCTGGCCTTCGTGAGTCCATTGGTCCCAGGGACGTAGGTCCATCATGGCCTCGGCAAAAAGGGCGCCAACATCGGGATCATCCGAGTGCGCCTTCCAAACCGAACGCATTGCGTCGGCATAGGCTTGATCGAGCGGGCCGCGATCCTCCGGCTGCGGATCGGCATAGCGATGGCTGAGCGCCTCGATCAGTGCTTGTTCTACCGCTGACGTGTGGGCCACGTGCTCTTGGGCAAGCGCGAGTTCCTTCCATGCGAGCTCGGCCGCTGGCGGAGGTACCACCGGAAAGTTGATGTGCGGCCCGCACGCGAGTGCTACACCCCAATGGGCCATGGCGCAGTCGGGATCAATCGTTTCTGCCGCTTGGAATGCTCGAATCGCGGCGCCGTGGTTGAAGCCGAAAACGAAGTTAAGTCCTTGGTTGAAGTATTTCTGGGTTTCGGGAGAGGTGGTGGTGATTGTGCGGGTGTATGAGCCCAGTCCTTCAAAGAACGGTTCCTGCGCGCCATGGACCTGTAGGCTTGTCAGCGCAGCCCCGCAGCAAATGCTAGCGAGCAGTGTAATTGGCTTCATTCCGATATCTAATTGGGTAGGGCGGTTCTGTGATTTACTGCCGACTCCCAGATCCTATTTTGGGGTCCCACTTCAGCTCAAATTGCATATCGTTACCAATGGAATTATCACTCCTCGTTTGCATCGCGGTATCTGTCTTTCTGAGTACTTACTGAACAGAACAATTGCATGTTCGAGGAAGCCGTTAAACAACTTGGGCATACCGATCAGCGGGCTTTTTCGTAACTCCAAAGGATCGTTCTACTATATCGGCTGCCATGGAAAGCCCGTTAGTCTTGGCAATTACGTCCTGAAGCTTGCGTGCATTTTCGCGATAGACAGCATTGTTCAGTACCTCACCCAGAAGGGTTGAAAGGTGGTCCGATGTCAACTTTTCAAACGGCACGGTCACACCGGTCTTCTTTGCGGCTATTCTCGTAGCCACCCCAGGTTGATCAAAAGTTATCGGAATGGCCACTTGAGGAACGCCCTGAGCAAGAGACTCCAGCACAGTGTTCAACCCTGCATGGGTAATGCAAACCGAGGTCCGCTTCAGCAACTCCAATTGTGGTGTCTGATTAACGATGATCGCATTGCTGGGCACAGGTCCAATCCGCTTTGGGTCAAGCTGGTCGCCTATAGAAAGAACCAGTTGCGTGCCTTTATGCTTGGCCACACCAGCTGCAATCGTACGGAAGACGTCGACCCGGCCATTCATTAACGTCCCCATTGATGCATAGATCAGTGGTTCGCCGGTCAATCGATCCCAGGGAAAATCCACTTTGGGCCGACCCTTGCCATCATGAAACGGACCCGTGTGATGAAACTGCGGAGGTAATAGGGGGTTTTCGAAGTCGAACTCTTTTGGAACCTGCGTGATAAATGCGAGCTCGGAAAACACCCAAGAGGGATGATCCAAATCGGTTTTTAAACCGGATTCCTTTGCATAGGCTTTGGTACCCTCGTTATAAGTAAACCTCGCTAATTTAACGATGCCTGCCTGATTTCTGACTAGAGCTTCAGGCGTGGTCTCATGAGGCCAATCGAAAATACCCGGCGGAGTATAACCAAAGTAGTCTAAGTAAAGCGCAGTTGCCACAGTGATATACGGTATACGCAATTTCATAGCGGCTAATTCAACAAAGAATTGGATAGGATCGAGTATGAGGGCTTCAATCCCTGTCGTCTCCACCATTTTTGGCAACGATTTGAAAATCACCTCCGTTTCTTTCGCAGCCACGCCGCAATAAAATGCTACAGCGCCGTGTCCTTCCAGCTTGCTCATTTCGGGCCGGTTTGCGTTCATGTCGTCGTTCTTTTCGCCAGGAATACATGGCAAACCATTGGCACTCGGCGAATATAGAAAGACAACCTCATGGTTTCGCGCCTGGAGATGACGCGCCAGCGCTGTCATCGGGTTGAGGTGACCCGGTATATTCGGACAAATAAAGCCTATTTTCATAATTTTATACACCTTTGAGAACTCGGTGAAGCGTTTAGCGGGATTCCGCTGCACCCGTCTCGGCTGGTACATTAGAGTCCGCTATCCCGGATCGGTTTTTTTTGTTTCAGTTGCCGGATCCCTTGTCTAGATCGCCAGAAAGATGGCTGAGTGTCAGTTTTCTAATGAGCGAAATAGCGCCGTTTTAACAGCACCGCCCCCCGGTGCAGCAAACAGTGAGGTCAACCAAATGTCGCGCGCCGTCAGCGGTCAGACCCGAAAATGAAGTTCACTAACGTGACGCTTCCATAATTTAGCCCGTTCTCCGGCAATTCAATTCGCAATTGGTCAGGGATTTTAGCTTCCAGGCTGGTACCGGCAGGAGCTGGTAATCTGCATCTCGGCTTGACCATCCTCAACCGATAGCGCGAAAACAGTCCGCCAGACTCCAAGCACTACAGAAAAATAACTATCGCTGGCAGCGAGTAGACTAAAATTTACCTTTAGCTAATCGGCGAGTGAACAAATGTGCGCTTGCTATGATTAAACGTGCATTCTATTCTTCACGCCCTTATTTAATCGCCTAAAGCGTTAAGGAGATTTGCCCCCCAATGCCATCTCCCGGTTCCCCCCTTTTTTGAAAAGGTAAGGTCGCCTCCCGCGCGATTAATCCCTACCCATCCTCTAAACTAAGAAAGGATTCGCCTTACTTCATTATGAAAAAAGGACTTCTGCCTATTATCTTGTCGCAATCGTTGATTGCGGTTGCCCCAGGGCATGCCGAGGCTCGATCTCTCGCTTCCCCGGTCCCGGTTCCACAAACTATGCTAGTGCCGGTGACAACCGATTCTTATCCTTTGGGTGCTGCTGATCACTTAAACGTGCCGGAAGATCTCAGCCAAGTCGGCTACGTCGAGGAGGAGTACTTCGTCAGCGGTACCGCCAACGTCTATGACTGGGCGCCTCCCGAAGCTGCCACGGTTGGCGTGGCCAACGCGCCTTACACCACACGAATGCTAGTCAGGCGTCCTATGCGAAAAAAACAACTCAGCGGCAATGTCATCGTGGAAATACTGAACGCCACCAATCTGGTCGACTTGGAAATCGGATGGGCCTTGTCAAAGGATTACATCGTTCGCAATGGAGACGTCTGGATCGGGTTCACGAGTAAACCAGTGGCAGCGGCCGCTCTGCAGAAGTTCAATCCGACGCGCTATGCGCCGCTCAATTGGGCAAATCCGCGGCCGTTGAGCGATCCGGAAAATTGCACAAGCTTGGTTTCCATTATCCCAGGCGACAGCTCGCGCACCACCGAGAACGGACTGATCTGGGATATCTTCAGTCAAATCGCGGCTTGGGCCAGGAGTAATGACGCCATCAAGCCAATTGACCGTACTCTGTGTGTCTACGGCTATGGATACTCGCAACCGGGTTTTGATCTGCAGACTTACATTGACGCGGTACATCCGCTGGCGAAACAGGCAAATGGAAATCCGATATTTGACGGGTTTCTGATTGCTACAGGATTTAACAGTCCTGCTCCCATCAATCAGTGCTCTCCCCCGCCTCCCGGCTCTGGAGCCGGGCAGATAAAGAACGCCGGTGTACCGATCATCCGCATGGCGTCGAACAGCGAGATTCTGCTTGCTAGTGTGCAACCGGGCAGACGCGCCGATAGCGACCAGCCCCAGGACCGATTTCGCGAATATGAAATTGCAGGCGCTGCCCACGCCTCTCAGAGTGAACTCGACATCGGGCCAGCTTAAGCAGAAATCCTCGCCGCAGGCGCATCCATGCCACCCCTAACCGCCGGATTCGGCCCACGCAGTCCTCTTTATCTCGTAATTTTCCAAAATGCGGCATTCGCCAATCTCGATCTCTGGGTGCGAAAAAACGTGCCCCCGCCGCCAGGCGCCCTGATCAATTTTCAGAATG
>JBEEIB010000427.1:0-2697 GCA_041167675.1 Verrucomicrobiota bacterium | reverse complement strand
AAGCGACTACACAGCTCACTAGGCTACCTGTCTCCACTCGAATTTGAAACTCTCTTGCATCAGCAAAATCTAAACAATAATTAACCAATACTTGTCCGCGTTTTCGAAGACAGATCACTTGATAGCTCCTCAGATGCACATCCGCGGCCATCACGATTCGCTTTGCTTTCGCCGCCTTTGATCCTTTAGTTCTTTTGCACCGGCGGCGGGTGCCGCTTCTAAGGTGTATTTTTTCATTGTGCTGTCAGGTTGTCGCTATTCGGCAGCCTGACAAGCACCATCGCATCTACCTAACGAGGCAGCCTTTCAGATCCTCCACAAAATCCTCCACGTCTTGCTCAGTCGTATCCCAGGAACACATGAGACGCGCCCCTCCCCCGGATCCTACGTCGGTGTAAAAGCGCCAACCGATCTTATGCATCGAATCAATCGCAGACCGCTGAAGTTTCACGAACACAGCGTTCGCTTCGGGTGGAAAAAGAACCTTCGTTTCAGGCAACCGTTTCACTTTATCGGCCAGATTCTTCGCCATCCGGTTGGCATGTTTGGCTCGCTCCAGCCAGAGCCCGTCCTTCAACAGTGCCAACCACGGGGCAGAAAGAAAACGCATCTTCGAAGCGAGCTGCCCGCTTTGCTTCATGCGATACGCGAATTCCTGGGCAACCTCCATTTCGAAAAAAACGATTGCCTCACCAAAGCCGAGGCCGTTTTTGGTACCACCGAAGCTTAGGGCATCGACACCAGACCTCCAGGTTAGATCCGCTGGAGAACAACCCACCGACGCCACCGCGTTCGCAAATCGAGCGCCATCAATGTGCAAAAACAAGGCAAGCGATTTGGCTAGCTGACTAATCGTCTCGATCTCTTCCGATCGGTAGACTGTACCTAGCTCAGTCGCGTTGGTCAGCGATATCGCCCGCGGTTTTGATCCGTGCACTTCGCGTTGTAGATCGATTACGTGCCGGATTTGGTCGGGATCGATCTTACCCATCTCACCGCTGACCACAATCGTCTTCGCTCCTGGTATGAAATGGCCCAGAGCGTTGCACTCATCGGTTTCAATATGGGAATGCTCATGAACAATGACACCGTGATAACTTCGCATGACGACGCTCAGGGCCAAACAATTGGCGGTGGTCCCGTTGGAAACGAAGAATACGGCGCATTCCTTTTCGAAAAGATCGCAAATTGCCTGCCGTGCTTTGAGCGTAAATGGATCGTCCCCGTAGCCGGTCACGTGTCCCTCATTCGCCTCCTGCATTGCCGTAAGAACTTCCGGAAAAATACCAGCGTTGTTGTCACTGGCGAAATGACGCAGGCGTTTATTCATAAACCGTTGACACTTTCGCAATCTCCACCCAGCGCTGCCAATTCTTTTTTTGACGGCATATCATCTCGCTTTTCCGCACCGCTGGCCCGCGATCGGCGCGTCGTAGCAGTCCGTTGAAATACCCTTAATATGTGATAATTGGCAGGAGCGCGCTGCTCAGTCGATGAAAGAGGAAATGATATTAGTCGTCCGGCGAACTCTTCTCGAGTCCCTCGGAATTTTTCAGGGATACACGCGGGAAGTTGATCGGTATCTGCCAAGTATCCTAGCGCGGGAAAATAATTTTTTCGCGCCGCGGTCGGCGGCCGAAAACGATCCGAGCCTGAAGCAGATCATTCCTTATGTGCTCATTAGTGGTGAAGGAAAGATTTTCCGGTACAAACGGGGGAAAACTTCTGGAGAAAAGCGACTCGTGGCTAAGGGCTCGATTGGAATCGGCGGCCACATGAACGACCAAGATGAAGGACTTTTTGCTCTCGATCGCGCCGCTTATCTGGCAGGCGTCCAGAGAGAGATTGATGAAGAGATTCAAATTCCAAACCCGCGATCCCATCGGATTGTCGGTTTGATCAACGACGATTCGACCGAGGTAGGTCAGGTTCACCTCGGAGTTGTACATGTGGTTCAGTTGCCGGCGGCCGAAGCCGGGAAACGCGAAAGCGCCATCACTGAGATTGGATTCTTGACACCGGCAGAACTACGAGCCGAACGAGAATTCCTGGAAGGCTGGTCTCAGATCTGTCTGGATCACTTGGAGACGATTCTCGAGTCCTGAGCTGGGATATCATTTCGTATCTTCGGGGAACCGGAAGGTGCCCGCGAGGCCCCATAATGGCAGGGCGAAAACCTCGGCGCATTGGATAGCTGTCGCCCCTTCGTTTTGCATCCCTATGCGCCGGGTTTGAGCCATTCGTCTTCGCTCGCACTTCAAGAAACACCAACGCTCAGTCTTTACCATTTCTCCGGACTTGGATTCCAATATCGAATCCTTTCGCCAGTCTATCTGATACCGATTTTTTATCCCTTTATGTTCGTTTTGGACGTTGTCTCTTGAACAGCGGATTTGACGATGAAAATGCTGTCCATAATCGCCAATGAGGATTCTCTGAATTCAAACGTCTTCACGAGAAGATCAATGCTGGGAAATGGCTCAAACCCGGCGCATGGGGATGCAAAACAAAAGGGCGCAGCTATCTAATGCGCCGAGGTTTTCGCCCTGCTATGGGAGTTGTCAAACTATCGGATAGGATTCGGTGCTAGGTTTGCATTTTTGTTTGCGACTTTAGTCGCGTCGAATTGGGGCATTCGGATTGCTCGATGGCTCCGAGAATGGGCCCGGCGGAACAGCTCGTTAGAGGAGCCGCCGA
>JBEEIB010000426.1:0-8492 GCA_041167675.1 Verrucomicrobiota bacterium | reverse complement strand
TCGGCGGCTCCTCTAACGAGCTGTTCCGCCGGGCCCATTCTCGGAGCCATCGAGCAATCCGAATGCCCCAATTCGACGCGACTAAAGTCGCAAACAAAAATGCAAACCTAGCACCGAATCCTATCCGGTAGTTTGACAACTCCCATAGCAGGGCGTGTCGCTCCGCGACCGCTCAACCAGGCTTTAATAGGCCGAAAGAGGTTGCGCTGGCCTGACATCGCCGTTGGTATCTCTACGGCCAACAGGGTCATGGCAGGCGTATGATCCTGCGGTCGCGGAGCGCCTTGCCAGCGAGCTCTTCCGCCTCTATTTCCCAATTCGAAAGCTATCCATGAAGGATTTGATATCGGGATCTTTCAACGGATTTATTTCGTCCTTCGAGAGTCCTGCCACTTCGTAGACCTTGCCGTCTGCCTCGAACATATCGATCACAATGGAGTAATTGGTAGCATTATATCGATGCGTGCCGATCAAGCGGAACCCGGCCATTCCATGGCGGTTAATCGACTCGATTGTATGCCGGAAACCGAGTCCGGGCCCAAAAAAACGCTTTTGCAGTTCGTCAATGCTCTTTTCGTTGAGCGCAAAATGGGGATCATCTTCTGTCACCATCCCAAGGTAAACATATGCGCTGAAGTCTTTGCGATGCGCCCCGGTCAGTCCAGTCGGATCTGCCGGGGACATTACTAACCAGGGATCGATTTGGGGCCTTCCATCCGGGAGGTTGACCATGCAATTGAAATCGCTCGACTTCCAAAACAAAGCGTTCGCTTCGGGAAGTGAGGTTAACAGCAGAGAAATGACGGCAATGACTCTGGGATGGAGAAACATACGGTTAATTAAACGCTTTAGATTTCAAATTACGAGACCAGGATCGTCATGAGTTGCGGCGCCGATACGGCAAAGTTGATCGAGCGTTTCACCAAAGAGCGCGTACAACTCTTTCAATCGAGCTAATTCTCTGATTTCGCCACGAGTCTGAAACAGCAGTTCCCCAATCCCGTCCGGAAACTCCTTTGAGTACCAGCCACTTTCTTTGGCCGCACTGAAGTACACTTGGGGCTGTTTCTGCAAAAGTTCTCGAATTTTATCATCCGAAAACAGTTTCTTCACCTCTTCGACTTGGTTGCTCTTGATGACGAACCTGTGATCGAAATCCGGATGGCCTACTTCTAGATCCTGAGTATCAGTCGAGTGACGATCCTCAAAACTGTTTTCCCGAAAGATCGAGAAAACGAATCCGTCTTTGTTCACAAATGGCGCTCGCAGCCGGGTGAAAATAGTTCCGGCGCCGTCTTTGTAGGTATCGAGGGTGACTATCCAGTCACCAACATGCGCGCGCACTTTGATGTCACCCAACCAAAAGCCGCCATCATAAAAGTTGCCCCCGATTTCTTCGGCGAGTTGCTCCCAAATCGCGTCCCTGGTTGGTCCAAAAAAACGTTCTAATATCGGCATAGACCGGCTCCCAAAACAGGGAAAATACTCTACTCTGCGGCCCAGGAAAGAATTTTCGGCGACGATTCACGGTCCTGGATTCTCCTCCGGCCACAGAACCGCGCGGACAGCAGCAAGAAGCTCGTTTGGCATGTATGGCTTATTAAGTAGCCCGGAGATTTCGAGCCCGTCCAGGTCCTTTGAATCCAAAGATGCAATGTAACCGGTCGAAAGGATCACTTTGGCACTGGTTGAGATACGCCGCAGTCTCCGCAGCACCTCTAGGCCACTGAGTTGCGGAAGCACAAGGTCCAGCAGCACTAGATCAAAAGCTTGCTCAGATTCGATGAGACGAATGGCCTCCCGGCCATTCCTGGCCACGATCACTTTCGCTGGTAGTGTATGAAGGATTTCACATACCACCTGAGCCAAATCTTTTTCGTCCTCCACCAAAAGAATCCGCGGATCAGTACGGTCGCCGCTGTTTGGCATTTGGACTCCTTCTTTAACTCTTCGCCAGAAAAAAATTGCGTTGCCGTTCGGTGATGGGCCGCTCGAGGCGTTCGAGAACGAGCAACATATCTTCCCAGACTTTTCGCTTCTCGGTGAGTGATTGATTCCGCAGCAAGTAAGAGGGATGAAACGTGGGCATCACCGGAATACCTGCGAATTGGTGCCAGCGGCCCCGAAGCGATTTCATTGGCTGATCTACTCCCAACAGACCGCGCATCGCCACTCCGCCAAGCGCCACCATGAGTTTGGGTTCGATCAGTTCGATCTGCTCGCGCAGATAAGGCAGGCAAGTGGCCATCTCCTCAGCAGTCGGTCGTCGGTTACCGGATTTACCCGGAGGCATGTCAGGCCGGCACTTAAGAACGTTGGCGATATAAACTTCTTGCCGCGAAAATCCCATGGTCTGAATAATCCGCGTAAGCAGCTCTCCGGCTCGTCCAACGAATGGCTCTCCCTGCAAGTCTTCGTCGGCGCCCGGCGCTTCTCCAACGAACATGAGTTCAGCGTCCGGATTGCCGACACCAAAAACGACCTGATGCCGAAACGCGACCAGATGCGGACACTTGCGGCAGGCGAGGGTCGCTTGCTGTAATTGATGGAATTTTTCGCGATTGGAAAGCTTCACGGCGAGAGCGGGCATGGTGACAACAGATTCGGCCACCACTGCTTGCTCCTCGGTCTGAGCAGACTCAGCGGCAAGAAGCCCGCGAAGTTGTTCAATCCGATCGAGAACCGTCCGGTCGAACCGAAGATCGGCCCTGCGCTGAAGTTGCCGAAGCTCCTCAATGACTAATTCGATTCCTTGTGTGAGTAAGCTCATTGGCGTCGACACCGAGTGCGACAAATTCATGCGGTATTTCTGCTTCGAATTCGAGCCATTTTTCCATCACCGGATGGGTGAAACCTAGACGCCAGGCATGTAACATATGCCGTTGAAACTGATGGGAATGCCGCCCGTACAATTTATCTCCCGCGATGGGATGACCTAAATGCTGCATGTGCACTCGAATCTGATGCGTCCGGCCGGAGAACAAACGACACAAAACGAGCGAATAGTCGCCAGTCTTCTGTAGCACTTCGAAAAGTGTGCGAGCGCTTCTCCCTCTTTCAACGATGGCCATCTTCTTTCGATGCACCGGATGCCGCCCGACAGGGGCGACAATCTCACCCTGTTTCACCGAGAACTTTCCTTGGCAAATAGCCAGATAATATTTTTCGACTTTCCGACTGGCAAACTGCCGGCTCAAACCTTGATGGGTGAGATCATCCTTAGCTACCACCAAGCATCCACTGGTCTCTTTATCGAGCCGATGGACAACCCCAGGTCGCAGTTCTCCGCCGATGCCGCTGAGAGAAGAGCAGTGGTATAAAAGAGCATTTACTAAAGTACCGTCGGGATTTCCCGCTCCCGGATGAACGGTTAAACCGGCAGGTTTGTTGATCACTACCAGGTAGAGATCTTCGTACAAGATTGGCAAAGCGATGGATTGCGGCACGATTTCGACCGGTCGAACCGCTGGCTCGGTCACCGTGATCCAATCCCCTACGCGGACACGTTGGCGTACGCGAACTTCCTCTGAGTTGAGACGAATGTGCCCGGAACCAATCAGGCTTTGCACTCGTGCGCGCGACAATCGGCCGATCCGCTTGGAGACTACGACATCAAATCGTTGTCCGGCGTCGGTTTGGTCCGCCTGGAACGTTTCCATGGGCCGAAAATCCGCTGCTCTGGGCAGGCGAAAAATCACGCTTTGGCCAGCCGTGCTGCTTCCAACAAATCATGAAGTAACTTCTTCGGATCACTGGCTCGCATCAGCGATTCACCCACCAGCACGGCATTGGCCCCAGCGTGAAGAACGCGCTGGACGTCGGCTGGAGTTTGAATACCGCTTTCGCTGACGATCGTGCATTGCGAGGGGATCAGGGGCGACAGGCGTTCCGTGGTACTCAAATCAGTGTTAAAAGTCGTTAAATCGCGATTGTTAATACCGATGAAGTCGGCATCGATGTTCAACGCGTGTTCTAATTCCGCTTCATTGTGCACCTCGACCAGCGCATCCACTGTTAGACTGGTGGCTACCTGGTAAAGGTATTTCAATTGGTTTTCGGAGAGTGCGGCCACAATCAGGAGAATGGCATCGGCGCCAGCCAAAATGGCCTGATAGATCTGCACTTCATGGATGATGAAATCCTTACGTAGCGTCGGAACCGGGACATGCTGATGGACCAAAGCCAAATAGTCCAAATGCCCTTGGAAGTAACGCTCATCCGTAATCACCGAGATACAGTGGGCGCCACCCTCGTAATATTTCGTTGCGATCGAAACTGGGTCGAATTGGTCGGTAATCACCCCGGCGGAAGGTGAGGCGCGCTTCACTTCTGCGATGAACCCGAACGGAGCAAGATCGAGTGCGGTACGAAACCCGCGGAAGTTGCGATGTTCCTTGGCCCGGTTTTTCCAATCGTTGGTGTGAGCGATCCAGGGAGAAATTTCCTGCCGCTTATAATCGATAATTTCAGCGAGCCGGCTCATGCCTATATAAGTAGCACGTTTCAGTTCAATCGAGAGCGGCAAAAAAGAACTTGAATCATCGTTTTGAAGGAGCATGATTCTCCCTTCAGTCTGCGCGGGTGTAGCTCAGTTGGTAGAGCACTTCCTTGCCAAGGAAGATGTCGCGAGTTCGAGTCTCGTCACCCGCTTTCCTGCGAACGGACCGTCCTCCTAGGGGAAATGCCTTAAGACATTGATTTTTAGGACGTTGACTCGATTTACGGAGATTACAGAAACCTCCAAATTAATGTGCATAGAGCGCATAAAGTCGAAAAGTGGTAGAGTTTTTGGCTCGCTGGTAGACCGCTTCCCTGCTATATTCAACGTATGGCTAAGTTGAATATCACCAAGGGCATTTATCGCATGCCTGGATCGCGTTGGCTTTGGTACCGATGGTCAGAGAATGGACGGAGATACGCGGTGTCGCTGGAGACCGAAGATGAGGCTACGGCCATCGTTAAGAAAAAGGCGATTCTGGCGGATGTCGCTAGGCGCGGATCGGAAGCATACCGTAAGCAGGCTGTTGGTCGGGCTGGAGCGCAAAGTCAAATGTCTCGCGTGATCTGGGAGTATTTGGAAACCGCTAAGAATAGGGACCGAAAAGCGATGCTGCCGGTCACGGCAAAAAACATCCGGTACGTGCTGGATCTCTTTGCTGAGGAATCGAAAATAGAAGGTCTTGCTGACCTGACACCCAATTCAATGTCGACGTGGTTAAAGGCTCAAAAGAAGAAAGGACGCAGCATTGAATCAATCCGAAGCCACACCAAAAACCTGAAAGCCTTTCGCCGATATTTACTCGATCAAGGATTGGTCCGCGAAGATTCTCTGCCGGATTTGACTATGCCGGATGCTCCGCCCATTGGCCGGAAAAACTATCTCGAGCAAACAGAAGCGGATCGGGTTATCGAGTCGGTGAAACCGGAATATCCAGCCAACGCCAAACCAGGAACAATCACGAAAGCCAAACAAGCGGCGGACGATCTCACCTTTATCCTTCATTGCGGTTTTAACGCCGGACTTCGGAGAAAAGAAATCAGCGAAGCAAAGGTTGAATGGTTCGATCTGCGGAAAGGTTTGCTCCATGTTTTCAGTGACGCGGATTTCACGACCAAGGACAAGGACGGGCGCACCATTCCTTTGAAAAAGCCTTTCCTGGAATTCCTAAAAACCTTTCTCTCTGGAAAAACCGGATACGTGCTGGCACCAGATAAACGCAAAGGGAAGGGGACTTACCGGTTCGACCCTAATCGACGCGTTCGTTCGCACTTCCGGAAGTGCAAAGTTCGGTGTTCCTGGCATGACATGCGGCGGAGCTTTGCCTCTAACCTAGTCAGCAAAGGCGAAAATATTTACATCGTTGCCAAATGGCTGGGTGATGGTGTTGCAGTGGTCGAAAGATCCTACGGACATGTAGCGCCAGCGGCGGGAAATATTGACCCTTAAAAGCATGCTTGGTCGGTCGCGATTCAATCCCGACCACCGGCTTCTGCCCTGCAATTGAATTGACGCGCATTGTGTTTTTAGCATCGGTGAGGCACTTTGAGCGCTCGGCCAAATCGCGGTTTACATCACCAATTCGTGCGTGAATTGTTCCTCGTGCGAAAAGAATTGTCTCACTCTGGGACCGAGCCGAATAAGCGCCTCGCTCGTTTCTGACGAGAGGCCGCACGAATCGATGCGTCGCGCTAGAACGTTCTCGTTGCCCGTTCTTAGCCGGTCTGTAACATTGGGTGCGAGCGTCTGCTCGCTCATGAACTTGCCCTGTTTGGTGTTACCGTACCAGCGGGTGCCTGGGTAATGGCATACACCGGTGGCTGTGTTAACCCCGAATTGCCGGATTCCAGACCGAGCGAGGTGAGTTTCGATCTGCGGTTAAGCGTCCTGAGCACGGATGACGGGAAACGGTAAGAGCAGTGCCACCACAAGTATTGCTAGGAGCTTCACGGCTTACCACGACTCTTGACCCGCATACCCTGAGGCCCGCCTGAGATCGAAGGTGACTCCGCAATAGGCTACATGACAGTTTTTTCATCAATCCATCACCCGTGCTGTAATGGTCCTATGGAACACTGGTCGCATGAGTTTGGATGGATATTCTGACATCAGGACGAGCAAGGTGCCCGAAGTCACGCTGGCCTTTTGGATAATCAAGATAGCCGCGACGACTGTCGGGGAAACGGGCGGAGATGCCCTCTCTATGACGCTGAATTTGGGCTACGCTCTTAGCACCGCCGTTTTCTTCTCCTTTTTTATCGCCACGGTCGCGGCGCAGGTCGCTTCCAAATCTTTTAACCGGTTTTTGTATTGGGCCGTTATTGTCGCGACAACCACCGTCGGGACGACGATGGCGGACTATGCGGATCGCTCGCTCCGGATCGGCTACGTGGGCGGCTCAATTTTACTATTCACGCTACTGATGATCGCTCTCGGAATGTGGCGAACCTCCGTTGGTTCGGTGTCGTTCAACAATATCGTCTCGCCCAAAGTTGAAATATTTTATTGGGTGACGATCCTCTTTTCGAACACGCTCGGGACCGCTCTGGGCGACTTTTTCGCCGACGACTCGGGCCTGGGGTATGAAGGTGCAGCGGTCGTTTTCGCCGGTGCGCTAGTGCTTCTTGCGGTCGCCTATTTTTACACGAAGATCTCTCGTATGCTGTTATTCTGGTCGGCGTTCATCCTCACCCGACCGCTCGGCGCGGCGTTGGGCGACCTTCTCACCAAACCCGTTGCGACGGGCGGATTCAATCTCAGCCGCATCAGCTCCTCTTTGATCATCGCAGCGTCTATTATTCTTTGTATTCTTTTTACGCGGCAGCGAGCGGGCGATCACCCGGGAAGACATGAGCAGGGCTAGTAACTGTCCTACCGATTTACCCATTAGTATTGCTCACTCAAAAGCTAGCACGTTGAGACAAAACTTCGGACTCAGAAAACAGCAGTCTGCCGTGACATAACTCGTCGAATAAGCTGACATCGAGCTGCAGATGCTTTTCTGCGGCTGAAGGATCGAGGCGTTGATGCGAAAATGCGGGTCCTGGAGTCGGCTATACTTTGCGACAATTAACATGGATGAAGCGATCAGCTCGACGGTTACACCGAGGATCGGACCTAAGACTTCGCTAATGGAGTGGCGCTTGGCTCCTTCCCCCTTGTGCAGCGAGCCGCGCGCTCAAAGTGCGCGCGTCGCTCTTTGCGGCGTTGGGCGCTGAAGCACGGCTAGCCCTAATTGAGAAATTTGGCCAACGGGCGGCCTCAATCGATCTCGCGGCTTGCCCAAGACTCGACCTTGACGCGACAGGCGATCACCAAGCATCTCCGAGTGCTGGAGAATGCCGGTGTCGTGCATAGCGTTCGCGTCGGACGGGAGAGCCTATTCGAGTTCAGACTGGAGCCTCTCAAAGAGCTTCAGTCTTATCTGGAACGCGTTTCCGGACAGTGGGATCAGGCTTTAGCAAGACTCAAGTCTTTCGTGGAGAAGTAGCCCGCAAAAAACACACCTTCGCGGGGAGTCCGACCGCTCGCCAGGGAAGAAATCGCGAAACGCACCTGGGTCAGGTCAGCCGGACTGAGCTCAAGCGAAGACATGGTTACGCCCCCCGACGAAACATTAGCGCCCCGGACATGCCAGATCCACGGTTGTGGCGTGACCACCTACCGGCGACTGTTCTCGATCGCGGAGTTCCGGGCGTTGTTCGCCGCCCAGCTGCTGGCTGCGTGCGCGATGACGGTGCAGAGCTTGGCGCTGTCGGTCCTGGTCTACGGGCGCACCGGATCGCCGCTGCTGGCCGCGGTCGCTTACCTGGGCGGCTACGTGCCGCAGGCCATCGGCGTCGCCGCATTTTCCTCGGTCGCTGACCGGGTCGCCTCTCGTGCGTTGCTGGTCGGTTCCGATGCGCTTAGGGCTGCCAGCTTCGCCCTGATCGCCGCCGGGGTGCTGCCGGTGGTTGCTGTGCTAGCGGTGATCATGGTTAGCGGTCTCGGGTAC
>JBEEIB010000425.1:0-17945 GCA_041167675.1 Verrucomicrobiota bacterium | reverse complement strand
CCCATGGCCCAGATGCCCGGCACGTTCGTACGTAGCTGATCATCGACCTCGATGTAACCACGCTGATCGACAGAAACGCCGGCCTTGTCGAGCCCGAGGTCATCGGTATTGGGACGACGTCCCACTGCGAGCAAGAGATGGGACCCGCTCACCTCAGGACTGCCGTGTTTGCAATCGAGCGTCACTACCACTTCGTTGTCCTGTTTCCTTACGGTCAAGCACTTTGCATTAAGGCGCAGGTTGATGCCTTCGCGCTCCAGTATCTCGCTCACCGCGGTGGAGACATCTTCGTCTTCGCGATCAATCAAGCGGGACTTCATTTCGACGATGGTGACTTCACTGCCAAAACGCCGGTATATTTGGCCGAATTCAAGGCCTATGTAGCTGCCGCCGATGACCACCAAATGCCGAGGAAGAAAGTCGACATCCATCATCGAGCTATTGGTAAGGTATTTGACCTGGTCAAGCCCGGGCATTGGAGGCGCTAGAGCGCGCCCCCCAACATTGATGAATATGCGCGTCGCCGTTAGCAGCGTTGTTCCTACGCTCATCTCGGTGGGAGATGTGAAACGGGCGTGGCCCTGGTAAACCGTACAGTTCTGAAACTGCTTTAGCCACGACTCGACACTTTTTTGCGACTGACCCGACACGGCGTCTTTCCTGGCCTTCACTTTCTCCATGTCGACGCCCACTTGACCATTGATCACTACGCCAAAGTCGGCAGCTCGACGCGCCAAATGGGCTGCGTAGGCACTTGCTACCAAGGTTTTGGTGGGCGTGCATCCCGTATTAACACACGTGCCGCCGAATAGTTTGCGCTCAATGATAGCAACCTTCATCCCGGCCGCGCTCAAACGCCCCGCCAGAGGCGGCCCAGCTTGTCCCGTTCCGACTATGATAGCGTCATATGCATTCGACATAAACGGATCCTTTCTCATGCTGCTGCCCAGACAATTCGTTCGTTTTCCGCGAGAATTTCGTCGTTGTGCTCTCCGGGTACACCGAGCGGAGATTTCCCGCCTGCCCGATCTGCACGGCTTCCTTGTAACCGGCGGCCATCACATCGTCCGCATCACCGTCCCTTATCAGGAAATGCCTGTAGTCCGCGAACCCTTCGTCTCGGTACCGCAATGAAGCCTGCTGCCGCGTTCAAAACGATTCTGCTGCTCGGCTGCGGCTTTGCCCTCGGCATCTGGTATCAGGAACGATCCGCCGATCGGGGTTCAATCTCGTCTCAGTGTGGCGTCACGCGATCCGCTGAACCCATTGGCTCCGCCAGGAGGGCGCCTCGAAGGGATCCGCGAAATACTGTGTCTCGCGCACGACCTTACCGTTGCGGAACTCCATAATACTCACTGTGTGTGCTGGTCGCCCCTGGTACGTGATTGTATATTCCGTGATCCAGAGATCACCGTTTCCGAGAATTCGCTTGACGTTGAAGCCTGACGGCTTGCCGGGATGATGACTTCGCAAGGCCTGCAAATTGTTTCGCCCGAGGATTCGCTCGCCTGACTGGGGATAATCACAAATGGCATCGTCATCGTAAATATCGTGTTCCGCGTTTGCATCGCCGGCTGCCGACGCGTGCCAGTGCGTATTCAGGGCTTCACGTATTTGTGTCTCTTGCATGGAGTGCTCCAGGTGCTGCTTGGCTTTCATGTTCAGCTACCTTGTGGGATGAAACCCGGGGTGCCGGTCTTTACCACTTCATTGAACCTCTGCCTAGTCTGAATTCGATTGATTTCGTCAAGCGCGTCTTCCGGAAGGGCGGAGACGTTGAGATTCTCTCGCGCGCGGGTCGCAGTCCTGGGCGTGGTAAGCAAAGCCGTGCCGCGCTGCACCGCCCAAGCCAGCAGCACCTGCGCTGGCGTCTTTCCAACTCGCGCGGCGATTGCCGAAATGACTGGATCTTCGAGCGGCCCCGGCCTCATTCCGTGACCCAATGGCGCAAAAGCCAAAAACACGACGCCCTTCTCCTTGCAGAATTCCAGAAGCTCCGTTTCCGGCAGATAGGGATGTGCTTCGACTTGGACCACGGCTGGCTTGATTCTGGCAGATTCATAGATGGGCAACAATTCGTTCAAGCTGATGTCCGACAGTCCGATGGCCCGGCACCTGCCATGGTCCACGAGACTTTCCATCGCCCTCCAGGTGTCGATCAAAGTCACGCCGTGGTCGTAAAGGACATTGCCGTTTTGATCCCGCGGATCCTGCTCGTCCCCGGGTTGAAATGCAAACGGAGTGTGAATGAGGTAGAGATCCAGATAGTTGAGCCCGAGTCTGTCCAGACTCGCCTCGAAAGCCGGTTCGACGCGCTCGGGCCGGTGATTGGAGTTCCACAACTTTGTGGTAACAAAGATGTCTTCGCGCGCGATCCCTCTAGCGGCACGTCCTGCCTGCAACGCCTCGCCTACCTCGCGTTCGTTCCGGTATCGTTCCGCACAATCGAAGTGTCGAAATCCGGCTTCCAGCGCATCTCTGGTAGCACCTATCGTCTCGGCTGCATCGGGAATTAGGGTGCCAAACCCAACAGCGGGCATATGGCCGCCTCCGTGGTTGAGCGGTATTCTCGTCATCCGAAAATCAGAAGATTCGATCATGGTTATCCCTCCGCACTATCTCACGTCCGGCATCACCGCCTGGATAGGCAATTCTCTTCTCGGTAGGCGGCGCGACGCGCGTCTTTTTATCAGTATTCATTGCTTCAATTCTGATCCTTTCCAATTCACCACTTTCAATTGCTTTACGCACCTTCTGCGGGCTTCGTCTTTTGCCATCCAGTGTGACCTTACCGGTCGTTTGCAGTTACTTGCCCCAATGGTTTCAGACTACCGAAAGCATAATAGCCAACGTGCGGGAATTCTATTGGACTTTGGTCCTACCGGACTACGCCGTATGGCTAAAGGATCGCGTTTACGAACGTCCGTACTGGCCGAGGGGACCTCTTTTATTCGGAAAACTGTGGGTTCCACCTAATATGACCTAGCTCGGTGGGGACCAAAGTCCAAGACAATTGACCCCGCGTCGTGTATTACGGTTGGTCATCGAAAAGCATAAACCCACAAAGCAGTAATAGGCTACGCTCAAGCAAAGAGGAGATAAAATGGATCAACAGAGCAAAACAAAATTTGATGCGGCTCCTAACATTCAACCAAGCAAACGGTCGGATGACCTGGGCGCTGCCTATTGTCGGGTTCGAGAGCTGAGCGAAAGCCTTTGTCAAACGCTCCAGCCTGAGGATTGCGTCGTCCAGACCGTTCCCGAGGTGAGTCCGACGAAATGGCATCTTGCGCACACGAGCTGGTTTTTTGAGACTTTCGTCCTCAAAGAAGTTCTGCCGGACTACACGCCGATCAACCCGCAGTACGCTTATTTGTTCAATTCCTACTATAATGCCGCTGGTAAGATGCACTGCCGGCCTAAGCGCGGGCTAATTTCGCGACCCACTTTAAGCGAGACCTTAGAATACCGACACGAAGTAGATGCGCGGATGGAAGGCGTTTTGGAAAATGAGGATCTCCTCAAGCAGTTCGAGTCCACTATTGTCCTGGGCATCAATCACGAACAACAACATCAGGAGCTGATGTTGACCGACATAAAACACGTGTTCTCCGAAAACCCTTTGCGCCCTATCTTTCGAGAGCGCGCAGAAACACTGGGCTCCACAGTGCCTCCGACACGATGGGTACCATTCAAGGCCGGAGTTTATCAGATCGGACACGCTGGTGGCGGATTTTTTTACGACAACGAAGAGCCGCGGCACCGACAGTTCGTTGAGGATTTCCATCTCGCGTCTCGCCTCGTTACGAACGGAGAATACGTTGAATTTATCGAGGACGGCGGTTATCACCGGCCAGAATTCTGGTTGTCACTGGGGTGGTATACGGTTGGTGAACAGCGCTGGGAAGCGCCACTTTATTGGGAGGGCGGTGACGGAAATTGGTCGATTTTTACCCTCACTGGCCTACGGAAATTAGACAAGAATGAACCGGTTTGCCATGTGAGTTATTTTGAAGCCGATGCGTTTGCCCGCTGGGCCGGCGCCCGCTTACCTACAGAATTTGAGTGGGAGATTGCGGCTGGAGATTTACCGCCTGCGGGAAACTTCGTGGAGAATGAAATTTTTCATCCGAAACCGACCGAGGAATCGACCGCCGGCGAATCTATTGCTCAAATGTTTGGTGATCTGTGGGATTGGACGAGTAGTTCATATTCCCCCTATCCGGGTTATTTAACCGCTCCGGGTGCACTCGGCGAATACAATGGTAAATTCATGTGCAACCAGTACGTATTACGGGGTGGCTCGTGCGCTACCTCGCAGTCGCACATCCGTAAGACCTATCGGAATTTTTTCCCGCCAAACGCCCGTTGGCAATTCATGGGAATTCGTTTAGCCAAAGACGCATCCTAGCGTTCCCTTTA
The DNA here is from genome assembly GCA_041167675.1 of Verrucomicrobiota bacterium. Taxonomy (GTDB): domain Bacteria; phylum Verrucomicrobiota; class Verrucomicrobiia; order Chthoniobacterales; family JAFAMB01; genus DASTDH01. Next base: position 13,523 of record JBEEIB010000425.1, on the reverse strand, counting down.
AAACAGTCCCATTGCGATCGTGGTTCCAGTTTGGAGCGAATGGTTATTTATGATCAGGAGAAAAATCACGCCGACCGACCCCTGAGTGCGCGTAAAAATTACTCTTTCCGCCGATGAATGCCGGTAACGAATCCGATCAGCGCGATGCAGAGCCGGATCAAGACGGTTTTCGCGATGAGGTTTTACGTGGTCTCGCGCAGCGCCCCAAACGGGTCGCACCGAAATTTTTTTATAACGAAGTTGGCTGTCAGCTTTTTGAGGAGATTTGCCAACTCGAGGAATATTATCTCACTCGTACTGAGATCGACATCCTGCGCGAAAACGCGACCGCGATTTGCCGGGCATTGGGGCCCGAGTGCCTTTTGGTCGAATTCGGCAGCGGCAGCAGTGTCAAAACCCGCATCCTGCTCGACCATTTGTTCGCGCCGACAGCCTACGTGCCGGTCGACATCGCACGAACGAGTTTGTTGCGATGCTCGGCCAGACTCTCGGATGACTATCCCGATCTTTGCGTCCTGCCGGTATGTGCCGACTTTACCACCGACTTTGCACTGCCGGAGATCCCGCCGCTATTGCAACGGATCGTTGCATTTTTCCCTGGTTCCACCATTGGCAATCTCGAGCCGGCTGAGGCCGAAGATTTTCTTCGCAGGACAGCGGTGCTCTGCGGTCCCGGCGGTGGACTCCTTATTGGCATAGATCTAAAAAAAGACTCGAACCGGCTTGAGCGGGCCTACAACGATGCGCGCGGCGTAACCGCCAAATTTAATCTGAACCTGCTCGACCGAATCAATCGCAGTTTTGGAACGGACATTCCGTGCGAAAATTTCCGCCACTACGCGTTCTACAACGAAGAACTCGGCCGAATCGAAATGCATCTGGTCAGCATGGGCGAGCAGATCGTACAATTGAATGGCGCCCGCATTGCCTTTGCCGAGGGAGAACAGATTATCACGGAATACTCGTACAAATACACCGTTCGGGAGTTTGCCGGTCTCGCGACGCGATCGGGATGGAGTGTTCGGGAGCTTTGGACCGATCCCGAGCAGTTATTCTGCGTACTGCATCTTGTCGCGCGGTAATAGCCGGCATCTGAGAACCCACAGCCTGGCAAACGCTGCCAAAAAGAGTAAAGCTCCTGTCTAAAAATTGCGGATCGAGAATAGCCGCGTCGTGAATCGTGGACAGATGAGCTTTCGAAAATGATCAAACTCAGTTCTGTAAGCAAAAAATTCGGCACGACAGTCGCCCTTCACGAAACGAATCTGGATGTTTCTGCCGGCAAAACAACCGTCCTGATCGGTCCGAGTGGGTGTGGCAAGTCAACCATTTTGAGACTAATCATTGGTTTACTCGAGCCTACCAGCGGCACAATCGAAATTGACGGCGACCGTGTCACCCCAACTAACATCCTCCCTTTGCGGCGGCGCATCGGGTACGTGATTCAGGAGGGCGGGCTGTTCGCTCATCTGACGGCCAGAAAAAATATATTGCTCATGGCAAAGCATCTAAAACAGCCGGAAGAGCGAATGGAAACCCGTCTCCATGAACTCTGTGAGTTGACTCATTTCCCCGAAGGTGGGCTCCTACGTTATCCAGTCGAACTCTCCGGCGGCCAGCGGCAACGGGTGAGCCTGATGCGCGCGCTCATGCTTCAGCCGTCGGTGCTGCTGCTCGATGAACCGCTCGGCGCGCTTGATCCGATGGTCCGTGCCCGTCTGCAGGATGAGTTGAAGGAAATTTTCAAGCGCCTGCAACAGACGATTGTAATGGTTACCCACGACATGGCCGAGGCCGGCTTTTTTGCCGATTGCATTGTGTTGCTGAATGAAGGCCGCATCGTCCAATCCGGAACGCTCGATGACCTGCGGACCAGGCCGGCTACAGAGTTCGTTCGCGAATTTCTACGCGCGCAACGCGCAGTTGAGGCAATATGAAGCCGATCATTCCGATCTTACTGATTCTCGGGCTCTCCGTTGGGGCACAAGCGCAGCGAATCGTGGTCGGTTCCAAGAGATTCACCGAGTCCTACGTTCTGGGTGAGATCGCCAAGACGACTTTGCAGAATGCCGGCTTCGCAGCCGAGGTCCGACAAGGCATGGGTGGGACGATCATCTTGTGGCAAGCCTTGCAGGGGGGCGAAATTACGCTCTACCCGGAGTACACCGGCACGATCGCCGAGGAAATCCTGAAAACGAAGCCGCCGCTGAGCACGGATCAAATGGGTGCGCTGCTTCGGCAACTTGGGGTGGGGATGACGGGGGAGCTTGGGTTCAACAACACCTACGCTCTCGTTATGCGGCGAGATCGTGCCGCCAAGCTTGGCCTCCACAAGATAAGCAACCTGCGGGATCATCCCGATCTGAACATTGGTCTGACCCACGAGTTTCTCGACCGCCAGGATGGCTGGACGCCGTTGAGCGCGCGGTACGGTTTGCAGATGCGGAACGTACGCGGGATCGATCACGCGCTTGGCTACGCGGCTCTGGCGAATGGGTCGATCGACCTAAAAGACGCCTATTCGACGGACGCAAGGATCGCAGAAAACGATCTCGTTGTGCTTGATGATGATCTTCACTTTTTTCCGCAATATAAAGCCGTGTTTCTTTACCGGCTCGATATGGACAATCGTGCCGTGGCCGCGTTGGAAAAACTCGTGGACACGCTCGATGAAGCGCGCATGACGCGCTTAAACTCAGAAGCTGAGCGGACAAAAGATTATGCTTTCGCCGCGTCGCTTTACTTTGGCCAAAAACCAGTCTCCCGTTCCAATGACTTCATTGGAAAAATCGGGGGCTGGACATTGCGACACTTGGAATTGGTTGGGGCTTCGCTTTTCCTAGGAATTATTGCCGGCATACCGCTTGGCATTCGGGCGAGTCGGCCCGGCCCGGTCAGCAACTTCATTCTCGCCAGCATCGGCGTGATCCAAACTATCCCGTCTCTCGCGTTACTTGCGTTGCTTGTGCCACTCCCTTTTTTCGGAATCAGTCCGGTAACGGCGGTCTTCGCTCTTTTTTTGTATAGCCTACTGCCGATCGTTCGGAATACCGCCACCGGTCTGCAGGACATCCCGACGGCGGTCCGGGAATCCGCTGCAGCGCTGGGATTAGAGCCCCGTGCCCAACTTTGGAAAGTTTTCTTGCCACTCGCCTCACGCACGATTTTGGCCGGGGTAAAAACCAGCGCGATCATTGACGTTGGCACCGCTACGCTGGCCGCACTCATCGGGGTCGGCGGATTGGGAGAACCAATTATCAGCGGGCTCAATCTGAATGACTACAAGACGATTTTGCAGGGCGCGATTCCCGCTGCCTTGCTCGCACTGCTGGTGCAGTTCTTCTTCGACGGACTGGACCGCGTCTTCGTCCCGAAAGGTCTGCGGCTCAAACAATGAAAAATTGCTTACGCCGATGACGTGCCCGGTAGCGCAGCATTCGAGAAGTTTTTGCGGGTGCTCCAAACGGTTTGTGGTACGCTGGCAAAGCGTCGGGAGGAGAAATGGCAACACGGCTTGTGTCCGTTAACATCGGTTTACCACGCGATATCAACTGGCGCGGCAAAACCGTCCACACGGGCATCTGGAAGCGTCCAGTGCCGGGCCGCGTCATCGTCCGAAAACTTAACATCGATGGTGATGGCCAAGGAGACTTAGGCGGCCACGGAGGCGTGAACCGTGCCGTCATGGTTTACCAGCTGGAATCCTACCGATACTGGGAGCGCGAACTCAGCCGCACTAATTCTTCGTACGGACAATTTGGCGAAAACTTCACCGTCGATGGCTTGCCTGACGTTGAAGTGTGTATCGGTGACCGCTACCGGATCGGCACAGCTTTATTCGAGGTATCGCAGCCGCGGGTCACCTGTTACCGCGTCGGCATCCGCATGGACGAACCGCAAATGGCAGCCCTGATGGCGGCGCATCACCGACCAGGTTTTTACTTTCGTGTACTGGAAGAGGGGGAAGTTGGAGCTGGCGACGAAATTGTAAAGGTCGCAGACGGCCCGGAGCAGATGAGCGTCGCCGAGATGGACGCGTTGCTTTATCTGCCCGAGCATACCCCCGAGCAACTAGAGCGCGCGCTGCGCATTGCGGCATTGAGCGAGGGATGGCGGGGTTCGTTTCAGGCGATCCTGCAAAACAAGACGAGCGAAAGCCCAAAGCCAGGAAACCCAGGGCTCGCACCGCCGAGCGGTCCGCCGCCTGCATGGCCGGGATTCCGACCGCTAAGAGTGTCACGTATCGAGCGGGAAAGCACCAGCGTGGTCTCACTGACGCTGATTCCTGCGGATGGTCGCCCACTGGTTGCTGCTCTGCCCGGCCAGTTCGTTATCTTGCGCATACAACCGAAGCCCAACGGTCCAGTTCTGTTGCGCAACTACTCGCTTTCGGATTTACCCAGTGCGGACCACTATCGGGTGAGTATCAAGCTGGAGGTTAATGGCGCCGCCAGTACCTACTTGCACAATCAAGTTAGAATGGGTGATTTGCTCGATGTGGCGGCGCCGAGGGGGAATTTCACACTGCAACCGGGCGAGAGGCAAGTGGTGTTACTCAGCGGGGGTGTTGGAGCAACTCCGGTGCTGGCGATGCTGCATTCGCTAGCCGCCGAAATTTCGCCCCGCGAAGTCTGGTGGCTGTTCGGAGCTCGTAACGGCAAGGACCACCCGTTTGCGGAGGAATCACGCAACCTGGTCAAAGCACTACCCCGCGGTAAAAGCTTCATTGCCTACAGTCGCCCGGGTTCCCGAGATCGTCCGAGCGTGGATTTCGATGCTTCAGGACGTATCACGGTCGAAGCCCTCGAAAAACTCGGTGTGCCGTGCGATGCCGATTTCTACCTGTGCGGGCCTGCTGGGTTCCTGCTGGATTTGGGAGACGGACTGGTGGCCTGGGGCGTTTCAGACGCCCGGGTGCACACGGAGATTTTCGGCCCAGGCAAACCGATAACGCCCGGTGTCGTCGATCGGTCGCATGCACCTCCGCACCCGCCGGAGGGGCCTGTGGGTTCGGGTCCACGAGTGTCGTTTGTGCGTAGCGGCATCAATGTGGGCTGGAACGCAAAGTTTTCGAGCCTTCTCGATTTCGCGGAAGCCTGTGACGTGCCGGTGCGCTGGTCGTGCCGTACGGGGGTCTGCCACACTTGCGAAAGCGGCTTGATCTCGGGCAATGTAGACTACCAGCCCGAACCGCTCGAGGCGCCCGCCCAGGGCAATCTGCTGATCTGTTGCTCCCAACCTAAGGGTGACGTGGTAATCGACTTGTAACTGGCAGTGAATGCCCTCACCGTCCTGGAGTACGCTGCTTGAAACTGCAAATACGAAACCCCGAATCCTAGTCCTGTTCCCCCAAGGTTTGGGTGTACGTTTTGCCGTAGGGATAGAAGAGTTCCTTTCGGCCTTGTTGCCACGCCGCTTTGAGTTCGGGCGCCGTGATATCCCAGTCCGGCCGGCATTTCTTGGTAACGGCTCGTAAATCCTGGCGGAGATCTTCCATCGTGGGCCGACCGAAGAACCAGTAGCCGTTGTAGATCTTGTATACGACAAGGCCAGGTTCGAGGACAATGGCATGAGGGATCATCGGATTGTGGAGAGGATCTGTGTACTCGGCGATGTCGAGATCCTTTTGGACTTTACGCCCCGGGTCAGAAAGGAAAGGCCAGTGGGCACCCACTCCGCTGCGATATTCATTCGTCTCAGTGATATTGTCGGTGCTAATCGTGACCAGTCGGCAATAGCCAACCTCAAGTTCAGCATGGAGTTGAACAAGCCCTTCAGCCTGCCGGCGGTCCTTCGGGCAGAAACCACCGCGGCTGAGGATGAGAACCATTGGATGTTGTCCTTGCAGTTCGGAGAGCTTCCGACGTTTCGCGGCGTGATCGGAAAGCTCATAATCGGGGAAGATCGCCCCGGGAATAATGTCAGATCGCATATACAGCCGCCTTTCTTGTTAGAACATGACCACTCTCAACGTCAAGAACCGACAAAGCCTCGAACCAGCGCGGCGATCTCATCTGCAGTGGTGTCCAATGCGAGATGACCGGCGTCGACGTGATATTGACGCTGCTTCCGCGGGTCTTCTGAGCCAACATCTGCTTAGAAAGCAAAACCAAAATCAGCCCGCTCACCAAACAAACCGAAACGAGCCAGAGCGGATCAAGCTAGCAATGAACAGAAACCTAAAACCTCAGAAAGTGTTACCGATGTTTTGACTACGCCCTGTAACCTGTAACCTATAATGTGACCGACTGGAACGAACTCTACAGAATTGGTGAAATGCCCTGGGAGAAAGGGGCGGCGGCACCGCCGCTGCTTTCCTGGATGGCTCGACACAGCGCGCTCACCGGCGACGTTCTGGTTCCTGGCTGCGGGTTTGGCCACGATGTGCGGGCAATCGCAATGGCATCGCCAAACGCCCGTGTTGTTGGTCTCGATGTTGCGCCATTGGCTTTGGCCCAGGCTAAAAAGTATCCCCAAGCCGGCAATGAGAGCTACATTTGCGCAGACCTGTTCCGGCTGCCGGCAAAGCTGGTTGGGGCTTTCGATTGGATCTTTGAGCATACCTGTTTCTGCGTGGTTTTGCCGGCACAACGTGTCGATTATGTTCGCGCGATGGCGACCGCGCTTCGCAAGTCCGGTCAGATTCTCGCCATCTTCTTTCTCGATCCCTGGGATCCAGGAGAAGCGCCGCCGGAAGGGGGCCCCCCCTTTGGGGTTCCCATTGAAGAGTTAGACGCGCTTTTTCTTCCAGAATTTCAGCTCTTACAAGAAGAACGACCGAAGACCTCATATCCCGGACGGGAGGGTCGAGAAATTCTTCGGTTGCTCCGGAAGCGGTGAAGGTTTGCGAATGGTGAAATAGAACGTCGCACCTTCATCCACTTTTCCTTCCGCCCAAGTTATGCCGCCGTGCCGCGCGACGATTCGTCGAACGTTTGCCAGCCCTAAACCGGTCCCTTCAAATTCTTCTGGTTGGTGGAGCCGTTGAAAGATCCCGAAGAGTTTGTCGGCGTAGCGCATATCAAACCCAGCTCCATTATCCTGTACGGAAAAGCAATATTCATTGGCGCTCTCCGTGCTGGTTATCGCGATCTGCGCGCATTTTCGAGTCCGCGTATATTTTACCGCATTCGAAATCAAGTTCGTCCAAACCTGTTTGAGGAGGGTCCGATCTCCGTTTACGGCTGGCAATTGACCGACGTTCCACTCGATTTCGCGCTCATGTGCGTATTGCGAACTCTCTTCCAGGACTTCGGAAACGAGCAAATTCATGTTAACTTCACCCTCTTGCTTTTCCCGGCGCCCCATTTTGGCGAAGACGACGAGATCGTCAATGAGTGCTCCCAATCTTTTCGCTGACCCGGAAATGATCCCAAGATAGCGTTGGCCTGACGGACCGAGGACTGCCGAGGAGTCTTCCCGGAGGAGGTCGACGAACCCATCAATGTAGCGAACCGGTGCTCGCAGGTCGTGCGACACGGATGAACTAAAACTCTCCAGTTCCAGGTTAGCCTGTTCTAGTTCGGACGTTTTCTGCTGCAATTCGTAATTTAGCCTCCGAAGTCTTTGTGCGGTCTGTTTGTGCTCCAGAATCTCACGTTGGAGCGCGGCATTGGCTTGTTCCAATGCGTTCGGGCTGGGCATTGCGAGCACCTTTGGAATCCGAGGAACGAGCGCGATCGCCGTCGTCAGTGCAACAAAAGCGGTGGCAGCTTTTACCGATCCGGTGAGCCAGTAATTTGCATGCCAAATATTCCAAATATCCAGTACGCTCGTCGCGCCGGAGGTGAGGATAAAGACCGCAAAGCAAAGGAACATCCGACGAAATGCCAGGTCCCGGCGTCGCCGGACCAGGTAGACGAGCGTAATCGGGATCAAGCAATAGGCTATCGCGATCAAACCGTTGGAAATTACGTGTAGCCAAATCACGTAAGGATCCCATTTATAACAGACTCCGTACGGCAGGAATCCCGTGGAGGGAAGGAATTCCGTGAAGGGAAATAGCTTATGAATAAATTCCATAGATTGGCGTCGCCTCAGCGTCTATCCGTCATTCAACTGACGGGTCACTCAAGAAGAAGTTTTGAGATGTACAGAAAGATAAGTTAGAAATCGCGCACTATGGGCGATCGAGAGCGGCTCTCACTCTTCGTACCAATTCCTGCGGGTTGTATGGTTTGGGCACAAAAGAATCGATTCCGTATTGTTTCTGTCTTCGTTCAATCGAACGATCGATATGCCCGCTTGTTAACATGACCTTTAAGTCCGGCTTCAGCTCTTTCAGGCGAGTACATAAGGCAAAACCATCCATCTTGGCCAAATCGACATCCGAAAATACCAAGTGGATTTCCTCTCCGCGATCAGCAAAAAGTTCGAGTGCTTCCTGGCTCCCTTTGGCGAGCAAGACCTTGTAGCCGCTCAAGGCGAAGAGCGTTTCCAGAAACTTAGCAACGTCCGATTCATCCTCGACCACTAGAATCGTTTCGGAGCCACTCGAGCGGATCGGCAAGGGTTCGCTTTCTTTGACCACTGCTCGTTCTCCGGGCAAAGGAATCGGGAAGAAAAGAGTAAACGTCGTACCGATGCCAGGCTCAGATTTAACATCGACAAATCCCTGATGGTTCTGCATCAGTCCATAAACCACCGGCAGACCCAAACCAGTACCTTTGCCGGATGGTTTGGTAGTGAAAAATGGTTCGAATATATGCTGTCTCACCGAATCCTCCATTCCAACCCCGGTATCAGCAACCTCGACTTTTAAGTATTGTTTAGCCACTTCCTTTGGTTGGTCGGGAAATGGTCCAGCCAAAACCTCGTCTACGGTGATAGTAATGGTGCCGCCCTCGGGCATCGCATCCCGTGCATTGGTAAGCAGGTTAATAAAGATACGATCAATCTGGGCTGGATCGGCCAATATCTGTGCTAAGTCTGACGGATAGTGTTGGGCAACGGTGATATTCTCAGGGAAAGTCGCCTGCAACATTCCCACCGTGTCGCGCAGCGGTTTAACGATGTCGGCAAGAACCAGGCGCGTTTGTCCCTGGCGAGCGAACACCAGAAGACCCCGAACCAACTCAGCTCCGCGCTGGACCGCGCGATCGATTGTTTCGGCGACAGCGAGAACTCTCTCGGGCTGATCGCTAGCGAATTTAAGCAGGCTGATGTTCCCGGAAATAATTGTCAGCAAGTTGTTGAAATCGTGCGCTACCCCCCCAGCCAGCGTGCCGACCGCCTCCAGACGTTGCCCCTCGTGCAACCGATTCTCCATTTCCTCATAATTGGCGCGATTCTTGGTATCAGAGAGAGCCCGCATCACTGCTGGCACCAGACGGGAGAGCCGATCCTTCAAAACATAGTCGGTGGCGCCATTTCGTAACGATTCGATTGCCGCTTCTTCACCGATTGTTCCAGACACAAAAACGAATGGAATATTCGGATGCAACGATTTTGTCAGTGTAAGAGCTTCCAGGCCGCTAAAGCGCGGGAGCTTGCAATCGGCCAGGATTAAATCAAATGGGATATGCCGAAGCGCCTGTTCAAACTGTTCCCGCGTTTCGACGCGATCGAGTTGGCAATCCAGACCCTCGCGAAGGAGTCTTTGCTGGACAAGCAGTGAATCTGCTTCTGAATCCTCAATGTGCAGGATACGCAACCGCTGCACCAAACTCCTATCTGCCTCGTCCGGCATCGTGAATAGAGAACCGATGACTTTTACATGATTATCGGGAGATCCTCGATCGAATGGCAAGCCTAAATGGCAGACGGCTTACAGCCGCTACCAAGTTACAGGTTACAAGTTGCAGGTTTGCCGCCCTGGGGAGCCACTTGGCTCTTAAGGCCTATGTTCCCGTCTCCGGTTTTTCTTCCAAGTATCGGCTTCTAGTTTTTATGTTCCGTATAGACGATCGCCGAAGTCTCCTAACCCAGGCAGTATGTACTTCCTTTCGTCGAGCTCACGGTCTAGCGCCGCCGCATAAATATCGATCTGTTGATCCACTGCTTCCACTGCTTTTACACCCTCTGGAGCAGCCACTACACAGGCAATAGCACACTTTTGGGCGCCACTTGCCTTCAGCAGCTTGATGGCCTGTACCGCCGAGCCACCTGTTGCCAACATCGGGTCAAGAAGCAATACGTGCTTTTGCTCGAGCGGAGGTAATTTACTATAATAATTTCGCGCGATGGCGGTTTCGTGGTCTCGCTCAAGACCAACATAGCCGACCTGGACATCAGGAAAGAGATCGGTAAAGGGCTGGATCATTCCGATACCGGCTCGAAGAATTGGCACAATTACCAAAGCCTGGGCCAGAACCTGGCCTTCGTGGGCCTCGAGGGGAGTTTCAATGAAGCATTGCCGCGTCGATAGTTGGCGCGTGGCTTCAATCGCGAGCAGCACGCCGATCTGATAGGTTAAGGTGCGAAAAGTGACCGGTTTGGTGGTGCGGTCACGCAAATGAGTGACGATATGTGAACAAAGGGGATGATTGAGCAGATGCAACATTGGAGGCCGGAGTTGGCGAATGATGTTAGGTGATTCGGATGGCCAGGAACAAGACCGGCGCGTTGCAATTGCACGAATTTTTCGCAACATGGTGAGATCATGGCGCAAATAGGAGGAGTTTCCCACGGTTCGAGTAAATCGAGTCCCCCTCCGGTCTCGGGATCGCCGGCTGAGCGGTCAAAATATCGAACGGCGCCCGATCAAACCGACACAAAAATGCCGGTAGGCGTTCCCAATATCATCGGGAATGAAGCCGCCGAACGTTTCAGTTTCTATGGGATGAGGGCCATCCTGGCCGTATTCATGACAACCTACCTCATGAATGCCGCCGGCCAACGCGCCGTAATGGGCGAGGATGAAGCTTCAGGATGGTTCCATCAGTTTGTTGCCGCCGTTTATTGGATGCCCATTTTTGGCGCCCTCATTTCCGATGGTCTGCTCGGCAAATACCGGACGATTTTTTACTTATCGATCGTCTACTGTCTGGGCCATTTATCGCTTGCTTTGAACGACACCAGGCTCGGTCTCTTTCTTGGACTAAGCCTGATTGCGATCGGAGCAGGTGGAATCAAACCGTGCGTGTCGGCCAACGTCGGTGATCAGTTCGGCCGAGGGAATCAGCATCTGATGTCGAAGGTATTCGGTTGGTTCTATTTGTCGATCAATCTGGGTTCGACCTTCTCGACTTGGCTCTGCCCAATCCTCTTGAACAATCCAAACTTCGGCCCGCACTACGCATTCGGTTTGCCCGGCGTGCTCATGTTCATCGCCGCCGTTGTATTTTGGTTGGGTCGAAAAAAGTTTGTTCATGTTCCGCCCGGTGGTTTCGGGTTTGTGCGCGAGTTCTTCAGCAAAGAAGGTTTAGCTGTCCTGTTGCGTCTGGCGTTCGTCTACTTGTTCGTCGCGGTCTTCTGGGCACTGTGGGACCAAAGCTCAGGCGGAGAATGGACATTGCAGGCAACCAAGCTTGATCTCAATGTGTTTGGCTTTCATGTGTTACCGGAACAGGTGCAAATCTTAAACCCGATCCTGATCTTAATCCTGGTGCCTCTCTTCAATTACGTGTTCTATCCGGCAATCGATCGCATTTTTCCGCTTACGCCACTGCGCAAGATCGGCATCGGTCTCTTCGTTACAGCGCTGTCGTTCGTTGTCCTTTGGTGGATTCAACTGCAGCTCGACGTTGGAGCGAAGCCGAGCGTTCTTTGGCAGCTACCTGGGTACATTCTGCTTACGGCTGGAGAAGTGATGGTATCGATTACCGGTCTCGAATTCTCCTACACCCAAGCTCCAAGAAAGATGAAGAGCGCAGTGATGGCCCTTTGGCTTTTCGCGGTCAGCGTCGGGAATCTCCTTACGTCGGCCATCGATTTCAATAAATCGAACCTCAGCGGTATCGGGATCAATTTGGTGGGAGCAAATCACTACGCGTTTTTTACTTCGTTCATGCTGGTTACCGCGATTCTGTTTATCTTTGTAGCGCGGAAGTATCGCGGAAAAACCTATATACAGGGCGAAGAACCGGAAACGCTCGCGACTGCGCAAACTGCGAGCGGCTAGAATTGCGAACGCCGGGAACGATCCAGCGTGCAGCTCCGCGTCGACTTTGAGGCCGCACCGAAACGAGAGTCGTAGGAGGATGCGACGCCGTCCTGGTGCAGCACGCAACCACCTCAAGCCACAGACTATGTCGGACAGGCTTGGCCCCGGCGTTGTCGGCGTTCACGGCGTTACAGACGTTTCCGGGCCCATTAACACCCGAAAATCCTTCTTGGCTTTGGGAGTAAACAATACGGCTTGGTACAAAATGGAAGTCTTGCCGTTCGTCTCGCGGACGGTAATTCGGAAAACTCGCGTGGTTCGCCCGAACTCGAATAGCCAGGGAATCGATCGAGGGTTGGCTCGAATAAGCGCACTTTGTCGGCTCCACCGCCTTTCGTCAATGCGGGGAGCGCGATCTTCAAGGACCAAGATCGGACTATCGTTGGTGACATCTTCGATTCTGACCAGCCGCAGTCCGGTTTCCTGTTTGGGCATTATGGCAAACTGCCAACGGACAAAGTTCTTCCCTTCCGTTCGGTAGGTGGTGAGTCCCGCTTCATCTACGACGAAGCGCTCATTCTCAGCTTTGACGAAGCCAGCACCGACTCGGTTGAACGTAAGGTTTTGACCGCCACTGACGGCGATGCTCTCTGTTAGTGGTTGGTGAGCGCATCCACCCAGCAGCAATATGGCCGCTGCTGAAATTCGAAGGTTGCCCATAGAAACCACCATTGTACGCAAGAGAACCGTTGGGCTAGCGAAAACCGCTCCAGATTGCCGTCCGGTTGTGAAGCCTTTTGGTGTTGGCGAAGTTGCGCTAGGTTGTCCCAACTCAAGATCTAAACCCAATCTATCTATGAACCCCTCATCTACTGCCGTTGTTCTTATCGAATTCCAAAATGATTTCACTACCCCGGGAGGAAAATTGCATGGAGCCGTCCAGGACGTCATGCAGGCGACCGGAATGCTGGATAATACCAAGGAAACCGTAGAGCGAGCTCGAGCCGCGGGCGCCACCATTGTCCATCTGCCGATCCAATTCGCTCCAGGCTTTCGCGAGATCAGTGAGCTCCCATATGGAATCCTTAAAGGATGTAAGGATGGTGAAACATTCGAAAAAGGAAGCTGGGGAGCAGAGATCGTCGACGGTCTCAAACCAAAGCCGGAAGATATTATCGTCGAAGGAAAAAGAGGTCTGGACGGGTTTGCTACGACCAATCTGGATTTCATTTTGCGTAATCGAAAAATTGAGACCGTGGCTTTGGCCGGCTTCCTGACTAACTGTTGCGTCGAATCGACGATGCGTACCGCCTACGAATTGGGATATAATGTGGTCACGTTGAAGGATTGTGCGGCAACGGTAAGCCAAACTGCTCACGAGAATGCCTTCGAACACGATTTCCCGATGTTTTCCCATCCAATGACCCATGATGAGTTCTTGGCGAAGCTAGCTGGTAGCAAATCCGAGAAGAAAGAGATG
>JBEEIB010000424.1:0-3070 GCA_041167675.1 Verrucomicrobiota bacterium | reverse complement strand
CCGTTCGATAGAAGAGCGTTTCGTTGTGATCGAGCAGATTGTTGAGATAAATGTAGCGTTCGAGGTCTGTGTCCTTCTTGCTGAGCTGCAACATCACGCGTTGCAACTGGAGTTCCTGGGTCTCCGTTACGTCGGGTACCAGTCCAACAAGACCGAGAGCCTGATTTTCTTTTTCGCTGAAAGCGTTGGACTTGTTGAGTGATGGTTCATGTAGCAATTCGATTTCGCGCTTGGTAATGCTAGTCATGTTCATTTCCTCTCTTTCTTTTTTAATTCAGGGTTTGTGATTTTTTCTGCTTGACGATTAGGCGGCTGCCGTCGCCACGTAGGGTTTGACCATTTTTTTCGGATCGACCACCCGATCGAATTCGGCTTCTGTTACGAAGCCGAGTTTCAACGCGGCGGCCTTCAATGTCAGGTCGTTGTCCAGCGCGTAGTGCGCAATCTTGGAAGCCTTGTCGTAGCCAATGACCGGCGAGAGCGCCGTCACAAGCATCAGCGAACGCTCCACGTATTCGTTGATCTTCTTGACATTGGGCTTGGTTCCCTCGACCAGGAATTTGCGGAAGTTGGTACATCCGTCGGTCATGATCGTGATTGAGTGCGTAACATTGAAAATGATCAAGGGTTTGTAGACATTCATCTCCAGGTAACCGCCAGCGCCCCCGAAACCCACCGCGACGTCGTTGGCCATCACCTGCACGGCGATCATCGTGAGGGCTTCGGCCTGAGTGGGATTTACCTTGCCCGGCATGATCGAGGAGCCCGGTTCGTTCTCCGGAATCTTCAGTTCGGCGAACCCCGCTCGCGGACCGCAGGACATCAGTCGAATATCGTTGGCGATCTTGTAGAGTGAAACGGCCAGCGTGCGTAGCGTTCCGGAGAGCTGTACCTGCGCGTCGTGAGCGCCCTGCACCGTGAACTTGTTCGGCGCAGTGACAAATGGCAGGCCGGTAAGCTTGGCGATCTCGGCCGCAGCTGCTTCGGCGAAACCAGGCGCCGAATTGATTCCGGTGCCCACCGCCGTTCCGCCGAGCGCGAGACGGTAAACGCCCTTGAGTGCATCCTCGATCCGGTCGAGATCGTCTGCGAGCATGCCCTCGTAGCCTGACCACTCTTGCCCAAGCGTCAGTGGTGTGGCGTCTTGCATGTGTGTGCGGCCGATCTTGACGATGTCCTTCCACTGCTCGACCTTCGCGGCGATTGCATCGTGCAGCGCCTTCAGTGCTGGGATGAGTCGTTGCTTCACATTGACTGCCGAGGCGATACACATTGCGGATGGAAACGAGTCGTTCGACGACTGTGCCATGTTGACGTGATCATTGGGATGAACCGGAGCTTTGCTCCCGAGCGGCGTCCCCGCGATTTGGCAGCAGCGGTTGGAGATCACCTCATTCACGTTCATGTTGAATTGCGTGCCGCTGCCCGTCATCCAGACGTGCAACGGAAACATTTCATGATGCTGGCCGGCGAGGATTTCATCACACACTTGAACGATCAACTTGTGACGCCGGTCGTCGAGCCGTTTGCCGGCATAGTTGGCATTGGCGGCGGCTTTCTTCAGCGTCGCGTAGGCGGTGATCATCTCTCGCGGGATTAGGTCTTTGCCGATGCTGAAGTGCTCAAGGGAGCGCTGCGTCTGGGCGCCCCAGAGTTTGTCCGCTGCAACATCTACTTCGCCGAGGCTATCGGTTTCCTTGCGAATTTCTGCCATCTTATTTCTCCTTCACTTTTCTTTGTTCTCTGGTGTCGCTGATTTCTTGATTCCTTGGCTTGTATTCGATGTAATTTTGCGAGTGTCTAGCTTCTACTTTGAGCGGCCTAGACTGCACGTTTCGCCGTAGCTTCCCCAAGAAAGCTCGTCAACTCAGCGTTCACTTCGTCCGCGTGTGTCCAGGTTATGCAGTGCGGCCCGTCCTTCACCACCGATAGGCGCGCTCCCTTGATCAGCTTGGCAGTCCGGGCCCCCGAGGTGGTGATGGGCAGAATCCTGTCGGCGTCCCCGTGCATAACCAGTGTTGGCACATCAATCTTGTTCACGTCCTTACGGAAGTCTTCATGCCAGGTTGGCACGCAAGCGAGACTGGCCGTGGCTGAAGCACCGGCGGCCACGTTCCAGCTAGCCCGCACAACCTGTTCGCTCACTCGCTTGTTGAGCAGAAGGTCGGTGTTGTAGAAATTTTTGAAAAACTCTGTGAAGAACGTGTAACGATCCGCGGCGACGGCTTTCTGTATCCCCTCGAAAACACTGCCGTCGACCCCTTCCGGATTGTCTGGCGTCTTCAAAAGAAACGGCGGGACTCCAGAAATAATGACCGCCTTGCTCACGTCCTTTGATCCGTATTTACCCAGGTAGCGCGCTATTTCGCCGCCACCCATCGAGAAACCGACCAGAGCGAATTCTCGTAATTCGAGATGTGTGATCAGTTTGTGCAGGTCCTCGGCGAAAGTGTTGTAGTTGTAGCCACTTGTTGGCTGCGAGGACTTGCCGAACCCTCTGCGGTCATAGGTTATAACCCGGTGTCCTGCGTTCAGCAGAACCGGCACCTGTTTTTCCCACGAAGCACCGCTCAGTGGATATCCGTGAATCAAGAGAACCGGCCGGCCAGAGCCGTGGTCTTCATAGTAGAGATCGATGTTGCTCGAGTTTTCCTTACCGACAGTCACGTATGACACTGAACTTCTCCTTTCTCGTTTGTGATGTTACGACCAATCAAAGTGATGCAACTGAGTTCGCATTTCTCCGTTCGGTTCTTTCCATTCAAAAGCATCTCGCGAGCCGCAGGGCCGTAGCCCGTTTTAGGCTGCTTTAGACCGCTGCATGCGGACAGCGAGAGCGGGATAGAGCCACTCCGCATTCCGACGAGCTAGGGAAGAAACGTCTTTGTCGCTGAAGCCGTTCCAGCGCTGTATATCCTGAATGGCAGGTGGAAGTGTCCATGCCGGCATGAACGGATTGTCGAAGCCCATCAACAACTGGGTGGTCGGCACCATCTGGTGCAGAGCGAAGAGCTGCGCGGGAGATGTTGCTGCTGTGAGGTCGTAGTAGAAAGAGGCCAAACCTTCGCGG
>JBEEIB010000423.1:0-37609 GCA_041167675.1 Verrucomicrobiota bacterium | reverse complement strand
CGTTCATAAGCTCTTGCCTGTACCTGACAACAGAACCTCTATCCAAGAATGTGATCGGAGCCTTTTCTTAATCTTTGACGGTCGGAACGGTAACGGGGTTTTCTTCCGAAGCGCTGGTTTTATGTCTCTAGGATTTATACCGATTAGCGACTGCCGAGTATATAGGACCTTAATCCAATGACAAGACATCTCGGAATCAGGAAACGCCTTGGCATTGAATCTTTAGGTCGCCGATTCCGATGGCCCAATTTCATCTGCTGACGAGAATTCCCGCTCATGGCCAATCCCGCGCTCAGCGTGTCTTGAAACGCACTTTCAGTGCTGATGACGATTACCTAGCCCTGCAGGCTAGGCTATCCTGAATCGCGGCTTCCGACTTCGCCAACTCGAGCAGCGATAACCCAAATCATGATGGGCTTTGTCGGACAGGTCGCCGCTCACTCCCGAAGCTCCACATTCAGGATCTCGTTCGCGAGCGCTATGGCCTGATCAGCGGTTGGACAATATCTTTCCTTAAAGACGATCTCATATGTCATGGGCTCGCCAAGCGAGGTTTTCTTTTTGCAGATCCTCAGCCTCCATGACCGCGCGCTTGAGTCGAATAAGAGAGAGACTTCGGTATTTTCCCCGCGGATAAAGAATCCCTGGGGTTCGTGATCCCAGTTGAACTCGGTTGGCCCTTGCTCGGATGCGTTCACTAATTCTCTACAGTTTACTATATCGGTCAAATCCGGTTCGGCTTAAATGGCGCCAGCCTACAGAATTCCGCCGTCTCTTCGGCTTTTGCATGATTCCTGCGGGCTAGCGGTTGGGCCTCGAGGCGCAATGATGAGATCGCTCGACTTCGCCAAACCGGCCGCCCTGGCCACTGAATTCTGGATTCTAAAATTCTGATCTCCCGTTCCCTCGACGACTGCCAAAGTCGTACTTAATTGAGATATGGCTTCGTCATCTTCTATTCGCGTTGGAATCGCCGGTCTCGGTTGGCCCGGAGAACGTCATGCAGAAGCAGTTAATGGCTCAACCTTGGGAACTGTTTATTCCGTTTGTGATCTGAACGCCGAACGACTCAAGGCTTTCGCGGCAACGTTTGAACCAAAGCATACTTTCACCTCGTTTGATGAAATGCTGATGGATCAAGACGTAGAAGCTATCGTGATTTGCCTGCCAAACTCGCTGCACTATCCGTGCTCGTTGAAGGCATTAGAGGCTGGAAAGCATGTGCTGTGCGAAAAGCCACCAACGATGAGCGCCGCGCAAATGCGAACGCTCCACGACCAGGCGCAAGGACGCGGGCTGCTATATTACTTCGGGCGCCAGATGCGTTTTTCACCAGCAATGCAAACGGCCAAGAGACTCATCGCTGAGCGCCGGCTAGGCGAAATCTACTTTGCGGAGACCATGTGGATCAGGTCCCGAGGCACTCCGACTGGTTCGGACGGCTGGTTCACCGAACGATCCAAGGCGGGAGGAGGTGTGGTGATCGATCTCGGAATCCACGCGATTGATGCCGCATGGTACCTGATGGGAACCCCGCAGCCGCGAGCAGTATCGGCCCAGACCTACCAGAAGTTTCCCCAGCTGGTTAAAAACAAAACTTTTGACGTAGAAGATAATGCTTACGGAATGATTCGATTCGAGAACGGGTCGACGCTCCTGTTCAAGACCAGTTGGGCCGCTAACCTCACCAGCGATATCCCGCTCAGCCCGCAACGTGGCCGATCCCTCTTCACAACTACCACTTATGGACCGAAGGGATCATTGAAGGTCACTGATGTCTTCAATGTCGATTCAGATACCTGTCCTTCGGCACTCGCCTTCTTCGAGGATCAAGACGGAAATTTGATGGAACGTAAAGTTAAGATCGAGGATTTACGCGGAGATCCGCTTCGCGCCTACGAATTCGCGGAGCAAGATCGAAACTTTCTTCTCTCGATCCGAGGCAAAGAGTCTGCGGTGAACAGCTCAAGCCAAGCGATTCAGCTCATGGAAATACTTGATGCAATTTACCGATCGAGCCAGCTGGGAAAAGAAGTTTCGCTCGCGTGATTTCTTTCCACAGGAGGCGGCGAAGAAAGATCCTTAAACAAGGAGGTCGCAAAGATCTGAAATTTCGCACATAGCCGCGAGGATTTAGGAACATGACGAAAGGAAGCAAAGCGGTTTTAAACAGAAGGTAGCTAAGGAAGCAAAGAGGATTCTGAACAAAAGGAAGCAAAGTTAGCAAAGGCTTTGAGACTTGGTGTGCGCTTTCCACTAGGGCCACGCCGAAGCCTCGGTCGAACGCCGATCCCAAGATTTCAGCCCATTACGGGACATTGGTTTGGATCCCTTCCGAAGAGATGCATTTTAGTTAAGCTTGCAAAAAAGCGGCGACAGCCTGTCCTATCGCTCGCATGCCCCTTTCTTGGTTTAAAGCGCTGCTTCCCCAAAAAGATCTCTGCCTTTGCTAACTTTGCTTCCTTTTGTTCAGAACCTTCTTTGCTTCCTTCAAAAATCCGTCTTCGCGTGCTTGACGCTGGCCGTCTAGAACAAAACATCGCTCGGATGCGCGATAAGATACGAGCGCATGGAGTGGCTCTGCGCTCGCATGTCAAGATAGCCAAAAATATCGAGGTGACGTGCCTTGCCCTAGGCGGCGATACCAATCGGGGCAAAATCACGGTCTCAGCGCTAAAGGAAGCCGAGTTTTTCTTCTCCGCGGGAATCCGTGACATTCTTTACGCGGTTGGTGTTACCGAGGTTCACGCTGGCGTCTTCGTATTCTTCGATCTGATGATGGCCGGACTCGAGGTTTGTTCGATCGATGATATTGCAATTTCCGTGCTGGCCACCGTGCTGGGCCATCAGCCCGGAAGAGGCTGGATCATCACAGATGCCGGGTTTATGGCTCTTTCACGAGATCGCGGTACAGCACGGCAGGAAATTGATCAAGGATATGGAAAGGTCTGCGATATCGAGGGAAAACCCCATCGATAACCTAAACGTTCCGGATACCAACCAGGAACATGGGATCATCGGAGATCGATTTGGTCATTCGCTCGACCTGAGCAAGTTTCCGGTCGGAACAACTCTTCGAATTCTGCCGAACCATGCTTGCGCTACGGCAACAGAACATTCTCAATATCATGTGATTCGCGAAGGAACCGTCTTAGAGGCGGTCTGGGAGCGATTTAACGGGTGGTAATGTTCGCGGCAGATTCGAAACTAATCCGCCGAATCTTTCCTTGCCAACCCGAGGTGAAACGACTAATGCATGTAAAGATTTACATTGCCCCCGGAATCCATGGCAAGTGTCTCCACGCGGGCGTTGCGGAAGAGTGACTCTAAGTATGCCTCTGCCCTGGCCACCAGGGTAGTCATGATTTTCGTACTGCGCGCGTGAATCCTTGCTAGGACTTGTCACAGGTTCTTTTTCACATCGAGCGAACGCGCAGCAGGGTCCATCGCACCGATGGCATCACGACGCGAAAAGCAGTTGCTCGATCCAAGAAGATCGAGGCAGTGTCCAAAACCCAAAACAAACCCCCTATGGTCTATAGTCCTCCAACCGATACCCGACAGGACGAAGCTCCTGCAAATCTCCCGGCGCTCAACAGTATGACTCGCCGAGAACTAATTACAACTGGCGGAAAACTTGTCGTAGCTGCGGCCGTATCGTCAGCCTTCTCGCCGTTTACGATTAATGTCAAAGCAGCGCCGGTGAAGACGCTGTCCTTCTGGCAGTTCTATGGCCCAGGGGGACAGGTCAGCACTCAGAGCAAATGGTTTGAGGATTGCGTAAAAGGCTGGAACGCAACGCACGATGTAAAAGTCGAACTGCAGTATATTCCGAATACGGAGTATATGAACGGCTCAAAATTGCAGACCGCATTCGCTTCCGGTCAGGGTCCAGATATTTTCATCATCAGCCCCGGTGACTTCCTTCGCTATTACAACGGGGGTGTTCTGGTCGATCTCACTCCTTATATGGAAGAGGCAGCACGAAAAGACTTTTTTCCTAATGTGATGGAAACTCGGATCGTCGACGACAAGATCTATGGCCTCCCGATGGAAGTTGAACCGATGGCGATGTATTACAGCGTCAAGGCGTTTAAAGAGGCCGGGCTCTCAGAAACCGATATCCCAAAGACATGGGATCAATTCCTGGAGCTCGCGCGCAAACTGACCAAAGGGAATCGTTTTGGCTGTTTGTTCGAAACCACGCCCGGCTATTACCAGACATTTACTTGGTACCCGTTTATGTGGCAAGGTGGCGGCGACATTGCCACCAAAGACGGAAAGGGAAGCGCATTCGCTTCGCCTGGGACCGTCCAAGCTCTGAAATTCTGGCAAGATGCGATTCAGCAGAATGTCGCACCGCGCAGTTTTTTGGGAGGCGGCGCCTGGGACGTCGTAGCGAATTTGGCTTCAGGCTATTGTGCCATGCAAAACGTGGGCATCTGGGGCGTGAGCGCCTTGCGAGAGAATGCAAAAGATTTTGAATATGGCGTCTTCCCGCTACCGCTACCTCCGAATGGACAACCGAAAACGGACTTAGGCGGATGGGCGTTCGTTGCTAATGCGAAAGGCAAGAGTCCCGAGGACGCGGCAAAGTTTTGTGTTTGGGCGCTCGGTTCCATGCAGGACGATTCTATCCAAAGAATTGTTGATTGGTGCACTAAGGCCAAGAGCGATATTTCACCACGGAAATCGGCCCTGGACAAAGCGACAGCCGAGGGTAGTTACAGCATTGCCGCGATGAAGTCGTTTAAGGATGAAATATTCCCAACCGGCAGGGGTGAACCTCGGGTTCCGCCAGAGGTCTGGAAGGCGGTGTCGGACGCCATCCAAGCCTGCCAGCTAGGTGGTGCTGATCCTAAACAGACAGCGGAAGAAGCATCCCAGCACATCGAAAGTTTTCTCGCCGGCTATACCGGCGCGCCATTGCGTTAGTCGTTATCGCCAAGGGAAAAATCGCGCACGCCTTCGAATCCCTCCATGAAAATCCTGCCTCAGGCGTCTACTCGGACCAAGTCATCAGTCTCTGTGAAATCCGATGGGACGCCGGGCAGAGGTCTCCACCAACCGGTCCGGTCCAGGATTTTTTGGACGCGTTCGCGGAAGGAAGCCTTGGCCGCATTTCTATTCATTCTTCCCGATTCGCTCGGACTGCTCATCTTTGTTGGCATTCCGATGGGCCTAGCACTGAGCCTTGGGTTTTTCAGCGTTGATGGTTTTGGCGGCTACAAATTCGTTTGGTTCTCAAATTATAACCGGATGCTGCATGACCCACTATTCCTGAAGAGCCTATGGGTAACGGTCGTCTATGTTTTAGTTCTCGTTCCCGGCCTCTACTTAACCGGCTTGGGGCTGGCACTGCTAGTTAGTCAGAAAATACCTTTCATCGCGGTTTGGCGGAGCTTGTTCTTTATGCCGTATGTCGTCAGCTTGGTAGTCGTCGGGTTGACCTGGAAGGTCATGCTCATCGACAAGGTCGGGTTTGTTAACAGTGTGCTCCAGCTCCTCCATCTCCCCTCACGGTCTTGGTTAGGCGATCCGAACCTTGCCCTCGGCGCAATCCTGCTGGTGACCATCTGGTTTCTGATGGGTTACTATATGATTATTTTTCTATCCGGCCTGCAGGAAATACCTAGAGAATATTATGAGGCAGCAAGAATCGATGGAGCAGGACCGTGGGCGATGTTCACAAAGATCACTCTGCCTTTGTTGCGGCCAACTAGTTTCTTTGTTCTGCTGGTCTCGACGGTGTCGGCGGTCGCCGGCTCCCAAGCATTCGATCTTATTTACGTAATGACGAAAGGAGGACCGGCCAATTCAACCTCGCTGGCAGTGTTTTACATCTACGAGCAAGCCTTCCAATTCAACAATTACGGCTATGCCGCGGCGATGGCCTCATTTTTGGTTATTATTCTACTTCTTATCACAATCGCTTTATTCGCACTGACTCGGGGAGGTCGCTTTCATCTTGGATAAGAAACTTTTCACCTAATGGTATGAGCGCACCAATCTCTTCGGGCTTTCATTTTAGTCGTTGGACGCTCTTTTTGTCGACCGCTCTGCTCGCCATCCTGACCGCCTCGCCCCTGGTCTGGATGATATCGGCCGCGTTTAAGCAGCCAGCCGAAATTTTCAACTCCAGCCTGATCCCTCAGCATCCGACGCTGGAAAACTTCCGCTACGTTTTTACCCAGCTGCCTTTTGTTCGCTACGTCTTAAATACCTTCTTCATCGCCGGTACGATTACTGTCGTCGCGCTTTTTTTTCATTCGATGGCCGGTTTCGCGTTTGCCCGGCTTAAGTTCCCGGGACGAGATGTTATTTTTCTGAGCATCTTCTCGACATTTCTCGTCTCGTTGCCGGTCATCATCGTGCCTCTTTTTATTCTCGTGCAGCGTCTGGGAATGGTTAATAACTATGCGGGATTGATCGTACCGGCGATCTTTAACGCTTTTGGAATCTTCTTGCTGCGACAGTTTTATCTGGGGATACCAAGCGAACTACAAGAGGCCGCAATCATTGATGGCGCCAGCTATTGGGGCATCTATTGGAATATCATGCTTCCGCTAAGCCGGCCGATTCTATCGGCTCTGGCGGTATTCTTTTTTCTGGTGAATTGGAACGCATTCCTTTGGCCATTGACCATCACAACCAACCAGGATTTGTGGGTTGTACAGGTCGCCATTGCCAGCTTCCAAAACCAATACTCTGGATCCTGGAACTATATCATGGCAGCATCGGCGGTTGTTGCGCTGCCAACGCTCCTTTTATTCTTCTTCTTTCAGCGCCAACTCGTCGAGTCGATCAAGACAACCGGTTTGAAATAGGCGGACAAACCGAAGAACCAAGATGTCTCATTTTATAGCTACTGGCTGGTAAACGAATAGATCGTTTTCGCCGGTTCCGCATGGCCTCCTCGAAGGAACGTGATCGGGCCTAATTCTCCGGTCGCCGTTCAACTGGCAACTGCAAAGTTGCAGTAATCAACGGCAAAACGGTGCGGGCAAAATCCTCGGCCGGTAGAAGCTTGTTCCGGCTCCATTCGAGCGCAGCACCATACATGGCCCAGCTAGCCATAGTCGCGACTAATTCGGGCGCCGGATATTCGCCCGGATGGTTTGGGCACTTCAATGAGCTCAGCAAAACGTCTCGAACCAGGGCCTTTACTTTCTGTTCCACCATCGGCTCGAACTGGCGTTGGTGCTTCGGACAACGCTTTCCCAGCTCCTCCAGATAATCACACAGCGCGAGAATAATCCGACGAAGCCCTTCCGGTGCCGCAGGTGTCACATCTCCCATCCTGGCGTGAAGCAATTGCTGAAACTGGTCCTCAATCGTGTAATCGAGGAGGGCTAACTTGTCAGGAAAATGGTCATAGAACGTAGCTCGATTGACCGTTGCCTTCTCGGCAATGTCCTGGACCGAGATTGCTGCGAAATCCTTCGTCGACAGGAGCTCAAAAAACGCCTGAAGAAGGAGTTGGCGGGTCCGTCTGACGCGCGGGTCTAGGTGTTCGCAGGATTGGGACATCGTAGTCAACCTCAGAAACAATATAGCAGTTGACAGCCAAAACGTCTAATGTAGGATAGTCGACATATGTCGTTTAAGCAGCTACTGTTTGAAATACGCCCGAATTCGCGCCTTTCTCTATGAGTGCTGCTTCAAAGAGCGAGTCTACGAGGAAAAATATGCCGAATCTCCAGACCTCTTCGCGTGCCGGCTCCAACCCATTTTTGCCTTAATCCCCATTCACCACCTTATGTCTATATTACTTCACATCGATGCTAGTCCACGGGGCGAGCGCTCCGTTTCTCGCCAACTCACCCACGATTTCGCCAGCGCTTGGAAACAAGCGCATCCCGATGAAAGAATTATCTACCGGGACCTGGGGCACAATCCCGTCCCGTTCGTAAACGAAACCTGGATCGCTGCCGCCTACACTCCACCCGATGCGCTCTCGCCCGAACTGCGCGCAGCTTTAGCAATCTCCAACGAATTCATCGCGGAATTGGAGACGGCTTCCGAGTACGTGTTCGGTGTGCCTATGCATAACTTCTCCGTGCCGGCCGCGTTCAAGGCCTACATCGATCAGGTCGTCCGAGTCGGCCGCACATTCGCCGTTGACGAATCCGGATATAAGGGATTGTTGCACAGCAAGAGCGCCACTGTCATTACCAGCAGCGGCGGTGCCTACCGCAGCGGCTCGCCATTTGCACCGTACAATTACCAGGAGCCATGGATACGGGCGATCTTGGGACTTATTGGAGTCACCGAAGTCGAATTTGTCGTAGCGGATGGCCTCAGTGAAGTAGAATTCGGCAAGCGAGACCGCGAACAATACCTCAAACCGATTCGAGAACAGGTGCAGCGAAAGGCTCTCGCCGCTTGACAAAAAAGACCGACGAACGAACACGGATTGAGCGAGTGAAGACGAGCACCGTTCGTGTGGATTCGTGTTCAAAAGATTTCCACCGTCATACCGGTTGTAACTTCACCAGCCAGGCGGATCGCATCCCAATTCGCCAGTCTGATGCATCCGTGACTGGCAGAGCGCCCGATGGTCTCCGGATTATCCGTGCCGTGGATTCCGATTCCATTTTTGTTCAATCCGATCCACACGATACCAACCAGGTTACGCGGACCGGGAGGGATTAGATAATAGTTACCGCTGCGACGACCGTGCTGGAGCATCGCCTCATCCCAACGAAAATTCGGCAGGATTGTGACTTTGACGATTTTCCAGCTACCGATTGGCGCCGGTAATCGCTGCGAGCCGGGAGTAATCGGAAACGCTGCGAGCAGTCGATCTCCATCGTTGAGATCGAGCATTCTCGCTTTGGTATCTACTTTGATGGTTCGCTGCGAAAATTCGGGATGTGGTGGAACGTCCGGAACCGGGTTGATCGTCTCGATCTGAAATGGCGGGACATTTGGCACCTGGATTACTGTCCCTGGTTTCAACTGATCGAATTTAATTTTCGGATTCAGCTTTCTAATCAGGTTTTGATCCGAGTGAAACCGCTCGGCCACAAAATCAAGCGGTGATCGATAGATCGCTTTTTTGACCTTGGCCAACGCAGCCGGTTGCCGGGGAACTCGTCCGATCCAGGCTCGATCGGCTTGAGTGAATGTGTATCCGATGTAGACAGGCTCTATCTTTTTCAGTTCTTGTTGCAAATCAGGATCCACCTGCTGAGGATCCTTGCCCTGTGCCATTTGGTAGCGGCTGAGGGCGAGACCAACGAATTCGCCCGCCTTGGCGTCGATCTTCCCCGGACCAAACAAATGGGCATCAAGAAAGATTTCCAGACGAGCGAGCGTATCCGGAGTCAGTGCGTTGATTGGAATCGACGCGCCGTTCGCCTTCGGCAGAGCGGCGGCATGATCAGCTGGTGTGCTTGATAAGGCGGGCGTTGGAACGGGCGAAAGAGCCGGACTGGACTCTGGAGACTCCGGCGAGGATCCTTGTCCCTTGAGGCAGGTAGCAACCGATATGGCAATGACCAAAGAAGAAAAGGTACGAATGCCCATAGTAATCGATTGCGTGGAGGGTGCTGCAGTAGAGATCGCGGCCGACGGAAACTTCGGATGGCATTTGACCGTTTGACCAAATACCTTCCCGTCTCTTCCCGGTTAAAAACGGGCCCTAACCGAGAGTTGAACAAATTGCGACCAGCAAGGTTGGCAGACCAATCGCCACAGCAATGCCGTAAATGAGATCGAGCCAGAAAAATCTTCCGAGAGCGGCTAAATAGATGATCCCGACAACAGGAGCTACCGTGAAACGTACTCCGGAGGAAACGCCTGGTCCTTTCACCGACTGCCAAAGCGATTTCGCATCCCCCGTACTGGGAATGGCGTGCATTGCAATCGAAACGCCAAGCCAAATTAATAAATAATCGAGCAGATCTCCCTCCCCGAACTTGATGACCGGCAACGCCGCTGGAAACGCAATGAGCGCTCCCAGCATGGTGTTAATCAAAAAAGGACCGATCGAAATAAAGAGGGAATGATAGCTATTCCTTGGCGGTTCGTGCATGACAAAGCCCGCCGGGTTATCAAGTCGGAAATAGCAAACTTCCAGAACCGGTACACGAAACCACCGACAGAATAGCTGATGGGCTAGTTCATGCACGATGACACCAGGGAATGTCGCCAGTGCGATGAGCGGACCCGGAATAAGAAACATACCTAAAGCACCACGATTCAGTGTCGCGAGCCTAAGATGGCGCTGATCTCACCGATCAGTTTTGCATCCAACCGGCGGCCACGCAGGTATTCGAACTCATGCCGAGCGGTCCCCGTATCCCTCGCTCGGTAAGCAGCTACGAAAAGTCGCGTGTGAGCAAGATCGGATCTCGGAAACGTCAGCACACTTTTCTGGTATTCGTTTTCGGCCACTGCAAACTGAAGTTTCTGTTCGCTTCTTTCACCGCGCTCGAACGCAATCGCGGCCGAAAGCGATGAAGGAATTCTGGTCAACGCCAATAGCAGTAAGAGAGCGATAGCGATGCCGGCTAATTTAATTCCGATTGGAATGGGCGGCTC
The DNA here is from genome assembly GCA_041167675.1 of Verrucomicrobiota bacterium. Lineage (GTDB taxonomy): Bacteria > Verrucomicrobiota > Verrucomicrobiia > Chthoniobacterales > JAFAMB01 > DASTDH01. The sequence goes on along the minus strand of JBEEIB010000423.1, from coordinate 27,061 downwards.
AGCCAGTTTCGTTCGACAATCGGCGCAAAGTGGAATCGCGAACTCCGGTTCTGCCCCGCACGACCTACACCCTTTCGTTACTTCGGCCAGAGGCGGTGGTTGGCCCGGCACAGCCGCCATTTGATTGTTCGCTCCCGTTTCCACATCGGGCTCATACCTGAAAGCCGAGGGGAGTCAAGGCGGGAAGCGTGATGGCGTGACGGCGAATGGGCGAATAAGCTTGGCACGGCAAATGACACTTCCGAAGGCAATATTATGAAGAGCATTAGACATTTTCGTGATTTGGACGTCTATCAGGGAGCAATGGCTTTAGTGATGCGCGTCTTCGAACTGGCTAAGCATTTTCCAAACGAAGAGCGTTATGCACTGACGGATCAGATCAGGAGGTCGTCTCGCTCGGTCTGCGCAAACCTTGCAGAAGCATGGAGAAAGAGGCGATACCAGGCGGCATTTGTCTCTAAGCTCAATGACGCAGAAGCAGAGGCGGCCGAGACCCAAGTCCACATTGAGATCGCTCTTCGGCATGGCTACCTCAGCCAGGAGACCTTCGAAGAACTCGATGATGCTTACGACAAAATTCTAGCGCAGATTGTCAAAATGATTGACCAATCGGAACGCTGGGTTTTTAAGACTCGGAGGGGCCCTGCACGCAAATAGGATTCCTTCCTTGAGCAGCGTGTCCTTTGCCCTTCCCCCTCCTCGCCGTCTCGCCCATTCGCCCCTTCGCCATCACGCCGATTCAGACTCGCCCCACTGCTTCGCCTTCCCGACGAACAGGACTTGGTCCTCCGCTAGCACGGAAGTGTCGAAACGCTAGCAACAAGGCGCAGGCCTGCGCGGCAGCGGCGGCATAGAACGTCACTCCGGCCCGCAAATCGGTCGTTGGATAGTGCGCAACAAACGAAAGGAGCGGCGTACCGACCAAAGGAGCAATCACGCCCATCATACTGTTGATCGACGACAGAGAGCCCATGGTCACTCCTTGCTCTCGGGGATCGACAGCCTTGGAAACTATTCCCTGCAATGCCGGACCGCCCAAGCTTCCAAGTACATTGCTAAGAATGATGGCGTACATCATCCATCCCTGAAAGGCGAGTCCGTAGAGCAAGTAGGCCAGAAATGAAGAAGTGAGTCCAATCAGCGCCGTTCGAAAGTCTCCCAATCGGCGCAGCATAATTCCGAATATTGCGCCTTGCCCAACCGCAAAGACGATACCAGCCAGAAAAAGCGAGACGCCATTCTCCCACGGAGCCCAGGCAAATCGAAATGTGTTGTATAACACCCACGTGCACTGCAACAGATACTGCGGGAAAACCGTAAGCGCGTATACAAAGATCAGACCGCCCACTCCGTGAACTTTTGTCAACGCTATCAAGGCAGAAAAGGGATTGGCCCTGGCAATCGCGAACGGTTTACGCCGATCGAGCGGCAGTGATTCTGGCAAGACCAAAAATCCATACAACCAATTCACCAGGCCAAGGGTGCCGGCAGCGAAATAGGGGAGCCGAATATCCGCTAACGCCAGCGTTCCACCGATCATCGGACCAAAAATGAATCCCAACCCAAAGGCTACACCGAGCACACCAAAGCTGCGGCTCCGCTCTTCCGGCTTGGTCACGTCCGCGACATACGCGCTGGCGACCGAAAAGCTGCCGCCTGCGCCTCCGCCAATCAGTCGCGCCAAAAGCATCAGCCAAAGGGAGGGCGATATCGCGGTAAGCAGAAACGTAAATGCCAGTCCGAAAATCGATACCAGCAGAACTGGGCGACGGCCTACGCGATCGCTTAGCGCTCCCAAAATCGGTGCAGACACAAACTGCATAAGCCCGTAGGAAGCGAGCATTGCGCCGTACCAATAAGTTTGTGCATCGCGATCGGCAGTAAAGGTCGCTATCAACCCTGGGAGTACCGGGATGACAATCGCGATACCCATCATGTCAAGAAAGACGGTTACCAGAATAAATGGGACAGCAGCTGGACGATTCTCCTTCATTATTACTTCCATCGAATCAACTGTTCGTTCCGGTATCCAGAAAAACCGAATCACTTCTTCGGTGAGGGATCGCCGCCCGACTCCGCAAGGCCTACGCGCCCACCCGAACCAAGGGACGCTCATCTCGTCAGGGACCATCGACGGCCCAGTGTCCTCCCTGTTTCGACCACACGGCCATTGCCGATCCCAGAGGTTCGAGCTAAGAACGGCGATGCTTGCGTTGGGACATCGTCGAAACTTCTTTCTTTTCTTTGCTCTGTCTTGCCCGCTGATACTGCGAGGCCAAAATCCCCCTGGCCCAATTGCTTTGACTGTCGATGCCACCGAGATCAACCGCCAGCTCTTGCACGCGCAACTTTCGTTGCCCGTCAATCCCGGCCCATTGACACTCGCTTATCCAAAGTGGATTCCAGGTGAACACGCTCCAACCGGACCGATCGATAGCCTGGTCGGTCTAAAGCTGTCGGCCGGCGGGCAGTCGCTGGCCTGGCACCGCGACCCGGTGGAACTTTACCTGATTCACTGCGATGTTCCCACCGGTGTCGCGCAACTCGATATCTCGCTCGACTACGTAGTCCCAATGGAAACCGAGGGTTATTCGGGCGGACGCTCCTCGACCGCGCTGCTCGGTCTAATCAATTGGAACCAGGTGTTATTGTATCCGACAGGGTTCAGCACGGATAACCTCATTGTCGAGGCCAAGCTCCGCCTTCCCGAGGGATGGCAGTTTGGAACCGCCCTGTCAGTCGCAGAGCGCGGCCAGATGATTCACTTTGAGCCAGTGTCGCTTACCACCCTGGTTGATTCCCCGGTGATCACCGGCAAGTACTATCGCAATATTAAGCTGGCAGAGTCAGCGCCCACCAGCGAAATGGACATTGTGGCGGACAGTTCCCGCGCATTGGCACTACCGGAGGAGAAAATCACTCAATATCGGGCACTGGTGGCCGAGGCCGCCGCATTGTTCGGCGCTAGCCATTATTTGCATTATCATTTCCTGGTTGCTCTGGCCGAAAACATCTTTCACGACGGAATCGAGCATCATGAATCGAGCCTCAATACGGTGACGGAAAATGCATTCACTGACAAAGACCTCCTGGCGGTCGAGTCCGACTTATTACCGCATGAGTTTGTCCACTCCTGGAATGGTAAGTATCGACGTCCAGCCAGTCTCACGACATCTGATTTTCAAAAACCGATGCTCGACGATATGCTCTGGGTTTATGAGGGACTTACTGAGTATCTGGGCAGTTGCGTGCTCACCGCGCGGTCCGGTCTGCGGAGCGGAGATCTGACCCGAGAGTGGCTGGCCGAGCAGTCATCTCAGCTTGAACATCGCAGCGGGCGAACGTGGCGCTCTCTTCAAGATACAGCGGACTATGCTTCGCGCTTGTACGGTGCTCCTCGTGAATGGGGGGATCGCAGAAGGGATGTTGATTTCTATCCGGAAGGGGTCCTTCTCTGGTTGGAAGCGGACACTATCATTCGACAACAAACCCACGACTCAAAGTCGCTCGACGACTTCTGTCACCTTTTTCATGGCGGACAAACCGGCGCACCAACGGTCAAGACATACACCTTCGACGAGGTGGTGACCGACCTGAATCAGGTTTGTCCTTTCGATTGGCGATCTTTCTGGCGGCAACGCCTCAATTCGCTTTCGCCGCACGCTCCTCTGGCTGGCATCGAAGCGGGTGGGTGGAAGCTGGCCTACACTGATCAACCAAACGAAGTGGTCAAGACTCGTGATAAGCGGGAAAAACAGACCGACGAGCGTTACTCCATTGGCCTCATTGTCAAAGAAGATGGAACCGTCATTGACGTGCTCGCAGGAACTCCGGCCGATATTGCCAAACTGGCTCCCGGAATGAAGATCGTTGCAGTGAATTCCCGAACCTACAATTCAGAGAGGCTGGAGGAAGCGATAAAGGATAGCGTGCACGCCGGAGGAGTCGATCTCCTGGTGAACAGCTCCGACTACTTTGAGATTTCGCGTTTAGCTTATGCTGGAGGATTGCGGTTCCCACACCTGGAACGCGATCCAGCCAAGCCCGATTTGCTATCAGAAATTCTCAAGGCGCGGGCTCGGTAGCGGCGCATCCGTCTGCAAGATGTAACTATTTCTGTCTCGAACTGAACATTCGCATCGAGCAAGGACAGAGCCTAAGGGCAGATTAGCAAACCATGAAGCTACCGAATATTTTCGAAAGGGAAGTAACTCCGTCATCGTTCTCGGCCGGAAGCGTGATTTTTGCGGAAGGCCAAAAACGAGACTCGATGTATGTCGTTAAATCGGGGGAGGTGGAGCTAAAAGTCCGCGGTAAGCCGGTGGAGATCGTCGGGAAAGACGGGTTCTTTGGCGAAATGGCCCTGGTCGACCAAGCACCGAGGAGCGCTACCGCGGTTGCCAAGACTGATTGTATCGTGATTCCGATCAGCGAAAAGCATTTCCTTTTTATGGTCGAAGAGACACCTTTTTTCGCTCTGATCGTCATGCGCACGTTGACTACGCGCTTGCGGCGAATGGACGGAATTTCGGGATAGAGAGAGGTCCCCAAATCGACCGGACCGCTGAGATCGTTGCTCCGCAGCTGGGTCAACCCTTCGAAAGATTACCCGCGCCGGAAGCGCAATTCGATCTGGCGCTGCTCAAGTTCGTCGAGCAGCTGGACGATCATCTTAATTCCCGGAAGATTGACGCCGTAACTGGTGCGCAATTGCTCTATGCGACGGAGCATCCGAATGGCTTCTTCGTCAAAGAACATCCCTCCACCCTGCTCCACCAGAGGCGAAACCAAACGATGCTTGACGTAAACCGCAATCGTGCGGCGAGGAATCTGTGTCAGCCGCTCGGTGAATTCGATGCTGTAAACGGCATCAGGATCGGGCTCAAAGATCCGCAACGCTTGGTTTTCTGGTGATTCTCCCATACGTTAATCTTCCTTTCTCGGATCAAACGAGGATACGCTGCGAAGCTCTTCCCAAAGCCGCCGCTCTTGGTCAGTAACCTTTTTCGGTATTCGGACGTTAACTACCAAATAGAGGTCGCCTCGTTCTGCTTTGGGACCTTGCGGAAGGCCACGTCCTCGTATGCGAACTTTTTCGCCGTTGTCAATGCCGGCGGGGATTTTGCCGTTCAGTCTCCCATCGAGAGAAGGAACCGAAACGGTGGTCCCAAGCACTGCCTCCCAAGGCGCCAGATCCAGATCATAGTAAAGGTCTGCGCCGCTTACACGAAAATACGGATGAGCAGCATAATGCACCCGCAAATAAAGATCACCGGGAGATCCCCCTCCAACACCTTCGCCTCCATGGGCCGGTACTCGTATCATCCGACCATCTTGAACGCCCGGTGGAATCCGCACCTTGAACGTCTGGGTCGTCGTTTCGCCGGTTCGAGGATCAACCCGCTGAAGCGAAATCGGACGAATCGCGCCTCGCATTACTTCTTCCAATGTCACCAAGATATCTCCTTCGATGTCGTAGCCGCGCGCGGTTCTTTCCTGGGTACCGGTCCGGGCGCCACCAGACCGAAACGAACTCCCGTACCGAGAACGGCGACCGAAAAGCTCCTCGAAGAAGTCACTAAACCCGGTTCCATCAAAATGAAACTCCACGTCCGGCTCTCCGTTCGAATCCCCACCGAACCCATAGCCGGGTCCGGGTCCGGCAGCGGCGGCGGTCTTGTCCCAATCCATTCCCAGGCGATCGTACTTTTGGCGATTAGCTGGATCACCTAAGACTTCGTAGGCCTCATTGATTTCTTTGAACTTCTCTTCCGCGGCCTTCTTATCTTTCGCGACATCGGGATGATATTGGCGAGCTAATTTGCGAAACGCCTTCTTGACATCCTCTTCAGACGCATTTCGAGGAACGCCCAATATCGCGTAGTAGTCTTTAAACTGAGTTGGCATTGGGTTTTGTAAACAGGAAATCCGATTCGATTCAGCCGGCTGATTTCTTTCAGTTCGTGCGAACAATCAAAACCGACGCGCGAAATATAAGCATCTTTTGGCGAAAGCGAGCACTGGTCGTTGACGATTTCGTCTGTTGGGGCAAGATGAGACAACATGGACCGAACGGCAAATAGCCAGTTTAAGACGTTGCGCGCTTCTTCGCTGTATTGTCCCAAATGCCGATCCGCCCAGCCAGTATACGAGAAGCTGCTTTTGATCCTGCCCGATCGCGAGGTGTACGACTACCTCTGCCGGCGCTGCGCATCTTCGGTTGGCTCCCGGGAAGTTCGCGCATCGGACGGGAATGGCACGAATCTGATTATTCCGTGAGATCGATAGGCTGGCGTTGCTGCCTCCGATTGAGATTCGGATTTCGCACTCCGCATTCCGCGATCCAAGGAGTTCCTGATATACATGTTAGGGTAAAACCTGATACACGTGTGGAATCTAGTTACCCTCGGCGGCAAATCATCGACTCAAAGAAAAGGGAGCATGAAGCTTGTTTGGTTCGTTTTCGGCTTTCTCTGCCTTGGAGAAATGGCGTTCGCAGGAGGCAATACGCTGGTGCAACCCTCGCCTCCGTCGAACCCAGAGAATTTGGGATCACAGTGGTCGATTCTTCTTGATAGTACTTACACCTTCGGCAGCCACGTCGAACGATCGCATAATCTCGGCTCGCAAGCGGAATACCGATACGAAATCCAGGCGCTACGCAATTTCCGGATTACGGGAGACTATTATCTGCAACTTGGGGTCGACTACGAGAGGTTCGATTTCTCGCGCTCCAACTCTCAATTCCCCTATTCCTTCACTTCCCTATCCGGCGAAATCTTGTTTTCCTATTGGTCCGGAGACAGTTTTTACCCGGTAATCCGACTAGAACCCGGTATCTACTACACCCGTGATCACGTCACCGAAAACTCATTTGATTTTCCGATTCGGATTACTCCAGGATTTAAGTTGACCCCGAATCTGTACGTCATCTTCGGCTGCAGCATCGATGTGTATTCAAATCCGATTGTTTTTCCTATTGGCGGTTTCAATTGGAAGATTAATGACAAGTTCAATCTTCGGGCTGTGTTCCCGCGACCGCGTTTCAGCTACACGCCAAATGACAAACTTGAAATCTACGTGGGTGCGGAACTCATCGGCAACAGTTATCGCAACGGTCCCACCAACGATCGTCGTACCAACAACGCCATTTTGGAGTATTCCGAGCAACGTGTCGGCTTCGGCATAGACTACACTTTGTGTAAGGGTATCGATCTGGAAGCCATTGCCGGATGGACGGTCGAGCGGACCTACGACTATATCCGTTCCGGTCCAGTGAATAACAGCAGAGGTTCACCCTACATCAGGGTGGATCTCAAAATTGATCTGTTCTGATCGTAGTAGCCTGATGCTCCAGCCTCAGGCAGCTGAGCGGCGCGGGCTGAAAAATGCCAGAGCGTCCGGTCCGTTCTGAAAATCGACGTTGTATCTTCAGCTGAAAGCGCTTGATTGAGGCGGCTTGGAGCGAAACCAGCAGTCTCGGTGTAGGTCTGGATGACAACCTGGTCGCACTCCGCCGAATCATCGTGTCGAAAAAGCAAGCATGAGACGCATCTGGTGTATGGTCGGATTTCTCTGCTTGGGAGAAACTGCGCTTGGAGGAAATAACGCACCGGTGCAATCCTCACCCACTCCGAACCCGGAAAACTTGGGAGCGGCCTGGTCATTTGACCTAAATAGTGCCTATACGTTTGGTAGCCGAATCCAAAAGGCTGGTAATCTGGGGTCACAGGCGGAGTACCGATACGAAATTGAGGCGTTACGGAATTTCCGAATCACTGGAGACTATTACCTGCAATTCGGCTTCGACTATGAGCGATTCGATTTCTCGCGCTCTAATTCCACCTTTCCCTATTCATTTACCTCACTGTCGGGCGAGATTTTGTTCTCTTACTGGTCGGGAGACACTTTTTATCCAGTCATAGAGCTGGAGCCTGGCATCTACTACACACGTGATCACATCACGCGTAACTCCTTTGACTTTCCGATCCGCATCACACCGGGAATAAAAGTGACGGAGAATTTATACCTCATTTTTGGCTGCAGCATTGATCCGGATTCAAATCCAATCGTATTTCCGATCGGTGGCTTTAATTGGAAGATTAACGACAAATTTAATCTCCGCGCCGTGTTCCCTCGGCCGCGTTTCAGCTACACGCCAAATGATAGGCTCGAAATTTACCTGGGCGGAGAACTTATCGGCGACAGCTACCGCAACGGTCCAACTGACGATCGTCGAACGAATAATGCGATTGTCGAGTACGAAGAAGAGCGGCTGGGACTCGGTCTAAGCTATACTCTGCGGAAAGGAATCGATTTCGAAGCCAATGCGGGCTGGACGCTTGAACGCACCTACGATTATATTCGTTCCGGCCCAATTTATCACAGCAAGGGCGCTCCGTACTTCAGGGTGGATCTAAGTTTTGCGCTTTAACGGGCTGGTAATGGCGCAGAAAACCGGCAAAATGGAGAGCGAAATTATCTTGTTCTCTTCGCTTGCGAGGTTTTTGGCGTGCTTCTCCCCGTTGATTCACGCCCGGGCCCCACAAAAGATTGTTATGTTTCAAGGCGGCGACGGATCATCCTTAGAAAATGCGATCATCATTCTCGGTGCGACCAGCGAGAGTGCTGGAGTCGATGCAGAGCATAGGTATCTTTCCCGCCATTTTCCGGGATCCGCCGTCGTCCAACAAGCGCTTCTCCATCAGGCGGGAAAGGTCTTTGATCGTCTGGAAATAAGAACTGCGACCAACGCTTCGACCGTTGTATATTTCGATATCACTGACTTCTTCGGCAAATTTTAGCAGCAAGCTGATCGAGACTAGTGCTGGTACCGCGATATTGGTATGCAAATCCAAATTTCGTTCCACGCCGGCCCTGTCATTTCCGGGTTGCTCCAGCTCCTGCTGTTGATTTTATTCAATATCCCTGCCGCCGCGGCCGAAGATACCTTGGCCCGAGCGCGAAATCGTCGCCCAAACCGAACGGGAATTCTCCGCTCGCTGCGCTGAGATCGGAATTCGTGATTCCTTCCTCGAATATTTTGCCGTTGATGCCATTCATTTCGAGCCGGGACCCCGGTTGGCGCATCCAGATCTGGAGGGGGAATCTCGCTCAGTGGCATTTCGATTGACCTGGGAACCCAAAATCATTCGCATCGCCAGCTCCGGTCAATTGGCCGTTAGTACGGGGCCGTACCTTCTGCAAAACAAGACTGGTCAGCAGTCCTTCGGCTATTTTCCTTTCAATCTGGAAGAAACAAAGCGGCGGGGAATGGAGAGTGGCCGCCGATATCGGTGTTCCCGCTCCTGCATCCGCCGACCTTCCAAAAGACTTTCAATCGTACGAGAATCTGCCCATTTCCGAAGCAATCGATCGTTCAATGCACCTGACCTTCGAGCGGGAGCGATTCGAGCGAGATGCCGACACCGCCACAATTTATCAATCGTTTATACTTCCGGAGGCCGTATTGGAAAGGCCCGATCTGCCCTTGATGGTCGGCGAACGTGATTATAAATCCTTTTTGTCTACATTGAAAGCCAAGCGTACGACGGTCTCCCAGGGCGGCGGCGATATCTCCGGTAATCTCGGTTTTACGTACGGCACCGAATCCGACGCAAAATCCTCCGCGGCATACCTCCGGGTATGGCTCTGGCGTCAGTCGCGCTGGTGGCTGCTTTTCGACGTAGCCAGCAACATGGAATGAGCTAAGGCGGAAGCTTGGCCAGCGAGAAGTAGCCTCAGGCTGCGTTTTGCCTCAGTGATTGTCTGAATTGTCGGGATCCTTCGGTTTCGTCCCCATGATCTCGTCAATCCTTTCGAGGATCTCTGGCGTCAACTTTTCCGCGGCACTTGAAGCCGTGAGATTCTCTTCGAGCTGGTTCACTTTTGAAGCACCGAGGATAACCGTGCTCACATGTGGATTCTTGAGGCACCAGGCGATTGATAAAACCGATTGCGGAATGCCAAGCTTGTTCGCAAATTCACCTAATCTGCGCACCTTTTCGAGCCGTTCTGGCTTAAGAACCCAGTCGCGCAGCCATCCGTACCGCTCAAGGCTCAACCGAGCGTCAGCTGGATTGCCGCTGTTGTATTTTCCAGTCAAAAGTCCGCTCGCCAATGGCGACCAAATCGTAGTTCCGAGCCCAATCGTGTCATAGAGGCGCGCATACTCGAGCTCGACCTTGTGGCGTTGCAAGAGATTGTAATACGGCTGTTCCATGGTCGGCGGCACCAGTTGATATTGCCGAGCGGCCTCATGAGCCTCCATGATTTCTTGAGCACTCCAGACGCTCGTTCCCCAATACAGCACTTTACCTTGGGCAATGAGGTCCGACATGACGCGAACCGTCTCTTCGATCGGGGTCTCCGGGTCAGGGCGGTGACAAAAAAATAGGTCCAAATAATCAACCTGCAGTCGGCGCAAAGCGGCGTGGCACGCTTCGAAAACGTGTTTGCGACTCAATCCATACTGGTTTGGCTTTTGCGGTTGCTTGGCCGAGCCAAAAAATGCCTTGCTCGATACCAGCCAAGTATCGCGGGGCCATCCAAGCTTTCGAAGAATCTTTCCCATCACGATTTCCGATTGACCGGCAGCGTACCCCTCGGCGTTGTCGAAAAAATTAACCCCTCCTTCGTACGCTTTAATCATCAAATCTTCGGCCACATCATCGGGAATTTGATCACCGAACGTGACCCAAGAACCCAGAGAGAGTTCGCTTATTTTTACTCCTGCTTTGCCTAATCTGCGGTAATTCATATGCCGTACCACCCTTGCACGAGTCTCTAGTCACTGCAGCTAGCAAACTGAAATTGAGCTAGTGCGCAGCGGGTTTTGAATTCTCTGACCAAATCAACCGTCAAAGCAAACGCAGGCTTATGCGATTTCTCACACCTATTTTTTCCGTATTGTTTTTCGCCTCGGTGCACGCCGTCGCCCAGGGCACGCCAATCCTCAATTTTAATATGACGAAAGCAGACGGAACACAGGTTGTGTATGATTTTCGGGTTCCGGACAACGTCGTATTCAGCTCTTTTGCTGATACCGCGGAAGCTCAGCACCAGGCTGGCGTAACTGCCTTGACCTGGGCACAAAGCTTTTACGGCGCACACGACGTCTTTTTGCAATCGGTCGATTTTAAGGCATTGCCGGTTCCGCACTATGTGGCCTCATTCAATGGTCAGATCGGAACGATTCGCCAAAGTTTCTTTGCAGTAATCCTTGGTTCGGGCACTCCTTTGCAACCAGTGGAAGTACGTGTGCTAACGCAGAAAGCAACCGGCGCCGCATATCAGGGAACCCCAAAGCCGGTTCACCGCCGGGATACGGGGCACCGGGCGGCGAGGAATGAAGCCCCAGTGGGCGGCCATGGAACTAAAGATCTGCGGGCCGAAGAAGTGACACCGGCGGCCGGTCCTCGTCCGAACGTCTGGGTTTCCCCGCCAACACCGAATTAGTGTGCCGTCTCGAAAATAACGGTGATGCCGCCGGGTATACGAGAAGGCACACTAGCTTCGGACATTCGAAATATTGACTTGCACCGATCCGGCTCGCTTGCGTCCGGCCAGCTCTTCACCTGCGTATTCCGGCAAACGCGCAAAACTAAATGTCGCAAGAAAAGAAATCGCGCCAATCACCAGGAATGCGGGCCAAAAGTCACTCGCGCGCAGGGATGAACTTCCCCGCAGCGCCAACGTCAGTTGCAGTATCGAAGCACCAACGGTTACCCCCATGCTCAGCGAGAATTGCTGGAGTACGCTCTGCAGGGACGTGGCAGCGCTCATTTTCGATTGATCGATTTCGGCATAGCTGATCGCATTGATACAGGTAAACTCGAGCGAACGAAAAAATCCGCCGATCAATAGTACTACGATCATTAGCGGCATCGACATTTCCTCAGTAAACGCGGCCGGTGCAGCAATGAACGCGGCCGAAACGATGGAGTTAAAAATCAGGACCCGCCGAAAACCCCATTGCCGAAGAATTCTGCTGGCTGCGATCTTCATCCCGATCGCACCCAGCGCAGTCACGAAGGTTAATAAGCCGGAACGGAGAGGACTAAAACCGAATCCTAATTGCAACAATAAAGGTAACAATAACGGCACTGCTCCCACCCCGATACGGAAAAGTGAACCACCTACTGCACCAGCGCGAAAAGTCGGATAACGAAGAAGTTCGAGATCCAATAGTGGTGCTGTGGTCCGCCGTGCATGCCAAACATATAAACCGATTCCCGCCAATCCCACGAGCAAGAGGCTAACGACCAGAAGCGGCGAAACCACATTCGCGTCCAGCGCGGCGGAAGCAGAAACTAAGGCAGAAAGTCCAAATCCGGAAAACAGAAATCCAGAAAAATCGAATCTGGTGACCTCCTCGCCAAAAACGTCCGGGATAAACAGAGTGGCCAGCACCAAGCCGAGAGCGGCGATCGGCAGATTGATCCAAAAGATCCACCGCCACGTAAAAAAGGTTGCGATAAACCCGCCCACCGGCGGACCAATGACCGGCCCGATCAACGCAGGAATCGTGAGCCAGGCGAGCGCTCCGACGATTTCTGACCGGGGTACGGTTCGGAGAATAACCAGTCGTCCGACCGGGACCATCATCGCTCCTCCGACTCCCTGGAGTGCACGTGCCGTCACTAGAAATCCGATGGAATTTGCCAATCCGCAGCAGGCAGATCCAATTGCGAAAATAACAATGGCGAGCCGAAAAATCAGGCGAGCACCAAATCGATCCGCGAACCAGCCAGATGCCGGAATAAAGACTGCCAAGGTCAACAAATACGATGTGAGCGCCAATTTCAGTTGAATTGGGTCGTCGTGCAGATCGTGGGCGATCGCGGGCAATGCAGTCGAAAGCACGGTCGCATCAAGGTTTTCCATGAACAAGGCGCAGGCCACAATCAATGGCACTAAGACGCGAAGCGGCAACGGCCTTGCCAATTGCGACAAATCATGCATAGCGGAGTTTGACATTGCAGCGTACCGACGAATTAGTAAACAACTCGCTGATTCGTCGAGAGGGTCTTCTCGTGATCGCGCCCAGCATCTCGGACATTAGTTGCACTGACTCAGGCAGTTAGAGTTTCGAGTGAGTGAGTGCTCACATCGGATTGGGCACGGAAAGATTTTCGATCTCTCTCTTACTTTGACCTCATTTGCAATCGTTGCGGTCACTGCCTTCCGATCCTCTGTTGGAGCCGTTCGTCAGCGGGTGAAGCCGTTCGCAAAGACATTACAAAGGTTTCATGTTCTTTCCCTTTACAACCAGGACATATAGAACCAGCAGTATGTTGTTATTCGATCATGGATCGATCCTTAATGATGTAATATGAAGAAAATACTTGCCTTAGCCGTCGTCAGCTTTACGTCACAAGCCATAACGGGATTTGCTGGAGAACCCGTTGTACCCTCAAAAGAAGTAGTAACTCCACCCGCACCCATTCAAGATCTGTATCGAGCCAATGAATGGCAGGTCGATTTATTTGGTGCTTACGCACCAGCGGGAAGAGATGGTAACCGCTTCCTCGGAGATCATGCCTGGGGTGGAGGCGCAGGCGTCAATTACTTCTTTACGAAGTACTTTGGCCTGGGCTTGGAGGGCGACATTCTTAGTGGTACGGGCGAAGCGCACTCTGGCGATGTCAGTGGTCAATTCGCGTTGAACGGGTTGGCTCGCTATCCGATCGGCAACACCGGATTTGCTCCCTATGTATTCGCCGGAATCGGTGGATTTGTTCCTGGAGAAGGATCAGATTTCTTCGATACCGTCGCCAACGGTGTGAGCCGAAAGATTCGGAACAGCAATCGGGACGATATTCTTTTGGAAGGTCACTGGGGCGGTGGTCTTGAGTACCGTTTCACCCGTCACATCGGAATATTTACCGACGGCCGTTACGAAGTTGTAGACAAGTCCAGAAACAATTTCGGCCTCATTCGTACCGGCGTTCGGTTCGCGTTCTAGTCGCGCACAATCAACCCTTCGAAGGCCAACCATTCGAGAGATGGTTGGTCTTCGATTTTTCTGTGAGATGCATTGCAAACGCCGATGGCGCAGCGCCGAAGCCTGAGTAAGTTACTCAGGATTCAGCCCATAAGACTCAAGATAGAAGCGTTGGGCGACCCCGACGTGCAACGCGCTACCGATAATGGTAGGTACGAAAACCTCGGCGCATTGCGTGCTTACGCGAATCGTTCTGCATCCCCCTGCGCCGGGTTTGAGCCATATCCCAGCATACGGACTGGCCGTGAAAGCGTTACAATTCCGAGCATCGATTAGCTGTGGCGAGCCGGGTTGTTTCATCATAACGTCCGGTCCTTGGAAGACGCTGTCGAAAAGGAAATCTGCGCGGATGAAACCGATGCGAGCTGGGCTTGCAAGCGGATCCAAGATTGGCCCAATGGTGGAGAATTTAGTAAAGACTGAGCATTGGTGGTTCTGAAGCGCGGGCCAATACGCGGCTCAAACCCGGCGCATGGGGATGCAAAACGAAAGAGCGCAGTTACCCAAAGCGCCGAGGTTTTCGCCCTGCCATTATGGGTGGGGCGCGCACCTCGGGGGTTGGCCCAACGCTTTTATTTCAATGCTTACACCGACCGCGCGAGCCCAACCGCATTTGGCACCATACGCCGTCCGCCCGCCAAGAGTGCGACGACTAATCCCACCAAAGCGGCCGCGGACATCCAAACACCCGGCGGCTTCGATTGGTCGCATCAAAAACCCGACCCCGAACGTCATCAGCGCCAGCATCAGCGATGCGAAAGCATTCTCGTTCGGAAAAAAAGTGTGTCCGATCGAGGAGGCCTAGTAGCCGAAGACCATGAAGTCGAACATCTCCAGAAAATTGCCACTGGAGACCCGAACGACGTTCAGGACTTTGGCCCGACGCTCTGTACCATGCATGAGGAACTAAATGTTACTCGACCAAGAAGTGACCATTGGATGCATCACTTCTAAAAAGCTTAGCCAGCATACCAGAGGACGGCACAAAAATGGCAAATAGTTCCGGCCAGGACAAAAAGATGCCATACAAAATGACCGAAACGAAGACGCCTGGAGGCATAAAAAATCGTGCCGGCGGTATAAGCGATACCACCTGCCGCGATCAAAATTAATCCGGCCGGGGCTACGTGGAGCCAAAAAAGCCGACCTGCCAAAACGGCGATCCAACCTAATGCCAGGCAGAAGCAGATATTTGCGATTCGGTATCTCAATCCGCCACAGGCTATGAAAACGACACCTGATACCGCCAAAGCCCAGACTGCGGCAAAGAGCGTCCATCCCCAAAACCCGCGCAAAGCTCCGAGAAGGAACGGTGTGTACGTTGCCGCAATCAAAAGAAAAATCGCCGCATGATCGCATGCACGGAAGACCTGCTTCAATCGCTGCTGACGCGTCATGTGGTAAAGCGTGGAAAAGAAGTATAGAGCGAACAGCGCGATTCCGAAAACGAGAGCGCCGGCCAGCGCAAAACCGTCACCTCGTTCGCGCGCCGAGAAAATCAATATAGGAATGCCGGCGATCACCGCAATCAAACCGATTCCGTGGCTGATGCAATTCGCGATCTCTTCTGCCACTGATTGAACCCGCTCTTTCCTTGTCATTAATGATCGGATATTTCCACGCCGCAACGACATAAGCGATCGGAAAGTTCGGTCATTCGACTGTACCAACAAAAAATCAAATGACCGTTTTGCTAGCCTCTACTCGACTTCCGGAAAAGACCGCTTAGCTTCAAATCATGGCAAGGATTGGATCAACGAAACTCGAAGTATTTCCCTTGGCACTGGGTGGTAACGTATTCGGTTGGACTGCCGATGAGAAGACCTCCTTCGCCGTCCTGGATGCCTACGCGGCAGCAGGCGGTAATTTTATCGATACGGCTGACGTTTACTCAGCATGGGCACCTGGTAATTCCGGCGGAGAATCTGAAACCATCATTGGGCGTTGGCTCAGGACCCGTGGTAACCGCGAAAAGATGATCGTCGCGACCAAAGTTGGAATGCATCCGAAATTCTCCGGGTTGTCGCCTGCTACCATTCGGACCGCGGCGGAAGAGTCATTGCGCCGACTGCAAACCGATTACATCGATCTTTACTATGCGCACCAGGATGACGAAAACACCCCGCTGGAAGAGACACTCAGTGCCTTTGATCAACTAGTTCAGGACGGCAAAGTCCGCTACGTCGCCGCATCGAACTACTCAGCCGCTCGATTGCAGGAGGCTTTGAGTACTGCAGATCGCGGAGGTTTGGTTCGTTATGTTGCGGTCCAGCAACATTACAATCTGGTCGAGCGCGACAAATATGAAGGCGAATTAGCCAACGTCGTCGCTCGCGAAGGCTTGTCGTGCATTCCCTATTTTGCTTTAGCCTCAGGTTTCCTGACCGGAAAGTATCGGCCGGGAGCAAAAGTCAATAGTCAGCGAGCCGAGAGAGCAGGAGCATACTTGAATGAAAAAGGAATCAAGATTCTCGCGGTCTTGGACGAGGTTGCGGCCGCGCATGGCGTCTCAGTCGCTTCGGTGGCTCTAGCTTGGCTGGCTGCTCAACCCACCGTCGCTGCGCCGGCTGCCAGTGCGCGCACTCCGGAACAGTTGCCCGATCTCTTGCGGGTAGCCGATCTGAAGCTAAGCAAAATCGAAATAGATCGATTGTCTGAGGTAAGTGCCTAGCTAGGGCTTGGCGCCGCTACGCGCCCCGTTTCGGATAATTAGCGGTAAAGTCTAGCTGCGAAAAGCGTTGGCCGTTGCATCGCTATGGCGGAGCGAAGGAGGTCCGGACCTGGAAGGTGCGTCTACTGAATAGAACGCGCTGGCAATACAGCTGCTTGGGTTCAGATTACCGGCGTGCAATCGAGTTTCCGGCACGCATGGATTAGTTATCGTCGACTGCGCTTCTTCGTGATCGGGCTTTTCGTAGCGTTTATGTTGGAGTTACGATATCTCCTTTTTCTCCCTGGTCTCGTATTCGCAATGACCTTTGTAGCCTATTACTTCTCGGCAACCTACCTGGCCAATTGGAAATGTCCGCGCTGCCGCCAGCCCTTTTTCCGCGGTTCTTTCATTCGCAGTCTTTTTGGAGGTAAATGCTTTCACTGTAATCTTCCGAAATGGAGCGTTACGGAGAGTAACGAGACTTTGGCATCGCCGAGGTCTCCGTTGCCTTGAATCACCTCGCGGATGACGAAAGAGAAGCGCGGTCGCACATTGAGACGCTCACCCCGCTTTAAGCCGGCAAGGCCGGTTTCCCGCCTTGGTAGTCGAGAAATGGACGGCCATCTTCTAACTTGCTGTAATGCTTGTAGAAGCGCCGGCCGCCGACATGCTTGGATACCGAATTGACCACCAGACCCGAAACCCGAATTTCGCGAGATTTGAGTTCGTCGATCGCGGCGACCGAATCGCTCGGTCGACTGAGCCCAAGCCGGACTACAAAAAGCGTTGCATCGGCGGAAGCGGCGAGGGATACACCATCGTCAACCGCAAGCACCGGCGGCGTATCGATCAAAATATAGTCAAATTGCGCATTGAGCTTCTGGCGGAGGTCGCTCAGGCCAAAACTGAGCAAGTGCTCGGTGATATTCTGAATCCGTCGACCGCAGGACATTAGAAACAAGTGCGGCATGCGCGTCTCCTGCAACGTCTCCGCTAAACTCTTCTGATGAGTGAGAAGATCAGAAAAACCTGGACCAGGTCGGCCGCCTAGTAGCTGATGAAGCTTGCCGCGTCGCATGTCACCATCGATGAGCAGAGTACGCGCGTTAGCGGCTGCCAACGCAATTGCGAGATTGGTCGCTATCAACGACTTACCTTCTCGTGGAACTGCGCTGGTTACGGCCAGACACTGCATTACTAAAAGCTCCTGCGGTCTCCGCTGAATACTGGAGCGGAGATGCCGGAACGACTCAGCTATGCCGACATGCTCTGGTGTACAATCAAGCACGGTTCGCTGTTTGGTAATCCAGGGGTCACGCAAGATCTTGCCTTTGATTGGGAGATTCAGCGTGCGCAGAACCGCTTCGACGGTCAAGAAACGCGGAGCTAAACGCGAGGACAAGGCAATTCCGACCAAGCCAACGCCAAGGCCAAGAAGTCCATAGACTAAGAAAGTCGTCGAGCGCGACTTCGCTACTCGCGCCGCCGGTGAAGCGTTCTCTAGAATAGCGATCGGTTCTTGTTCCAACCGCTTACCCAAATCGATATTTTGGAGCTGATTCGCGAGCTTGTTGTAAACCTCGCGAGTACCATCGACCTTTGACTTGAGGTTCTGGTACTTGCCCAGGTTATTGTTCAGTTCGTCGAGGTGAGCCTGTTTCTGTTCAACCTCTTTCTCAAGGGCTGCTCTCTCCCGGTCGAGGGAGGCGATTTGATCGCTTCGGTGCTCTTTCTGCTGGGAGCGGAGAACGGTGATGACGTTTTTATCCTCCGCAATCTTCGAATCCAATTGCCTGATCTTCGGATGAGCGGGCTTCAAGTTCTTAAGGAGGCGCCCTCGCTCGGCCTCTTGCACCGCAAGGTCTTGTTGCGTGGCAGCAAGCCGATCTTGTCCTCCATCGTTCTGGCCGCCGTCGCTAACGGAACCTGAATCAAGCGGAATCGCCGCAGCCGCCGTCGAGGGATCGGTCCCGCTACCGGCAATAGAAACCGGCCGACCCAACCGTAGATCGGCAATTTTCTGTCGAAGGGCATTCAGGTAACCAGTAGTCGCGGCGACATCGTCGACGGGTGACATCGTACTAAACTGTCGCTGGAAATCGTTCAGATCCCGTGTCGCTCGGTCCAGCTCCTGCTGGACTCTCGCCACTTCATTGGAAACCGTCGTGTACGCGCTCTCCGAACGCTGCAGTCGCATCTCCTGACGAACCGCGAAAAACGCTTGGATGGTGGCCTCAAGCAGCGGCTGAGTATAGGCGGAATCAGTTCCGATCGCGCTTGCTACGACCATCGCAGCTCCCGGGATAGATTTCACGCGAATGTCGACCGCAGATTTCGGAGAAGTTAGACCTCGATCCGCTAAAATTTTTTGCGCACGCTTGGCTACGACTTCGCCTTGAATAATCGCTGCCTGGGTTCCGAGAAAATCCTCGCTGTTCTCCTGATAGGCAGCCCCCATTCCTAAATTGATTTTCCCCGCCACGACCATTTTGGCGGTACTGATGTACTGAGTCTGTTGCTTTGAGTTTAGCCAAGCCGCGGTAAATAGGCCCGCCAGCACCGCGATCACAGGAAGCCACCAAAACCGCCTGAGTTCCGCGTAAATTGTCCGAGGATCAAAATTGTTCATTACCTGCTGCTACCAATTCAAGAATCGTGCCGGAACTACGACGACATCACCAGGTTTTAACGCCTCATCCAGATCGGTTCGGCCTTGATCAATTACGACCGACACATCGACGATCTTTACCTGGCTGCTAGATGCGGATTTGCGCACTAATTTCACTTTTCGCTTATTGGCAAAATCCGTGAATCCGCCCACCTCCAGAATCGCTTGGGTGAGCGTGAGGGATTCGTTTGCTCGCAGTTCGATAACACCCGGCTTGGCCACCTCTCCGGTCAAATAAACTTTCCCCGGCGAACGCGTCGTTCGCTTCTCTATTGATAGCATCACAGTCGCTTTCTTGTACAACTTACCCTCAAGGACGCGCTTGATCTGGTACGCCAATTCGCGCGGCGTTCGGTCCAACGCTACGATATTGCCCACGTAAGGAACTCGGACTTGGCCCGAATCACTGACTGTGAGTGTTGTCGCCGGATCTTCATCTTCCAAGATACGGAAAACAAGCTGATCGCCAACTTGGATATGAGTCTCGTTGTCGAGCTGCTCTATTGAAGTGATCGGCCCAACATGCCGATGCGCGCTTTGCGCCTCCGCAGAACGCGGAATCGCCGAGAAGAAGAAAAAAGCGAACACCAGTAATCGAGTAAAATACATGTTTAGTCCACGCACTTTACACATGTTCAAGCCCGACCACTAATTACGTCCTGGGAGCACAGACCGTCCAGGGCGTTTCTCGCCTCTTCTCTCTTGGCGTATATATCGGTCGCAACAATCGGCACTTTAACCGCCTTGTTATCGGAAATTTAATGCTGATCCTCGCTCGGAACCGGTGAGAATCGTCGAGATTCTGGCCAGCGCAGAAACGCGGGCTGAACCTGCACTCCTCACCATCGATAGTCTGGTAAGTGCAAATTATACGCTGGCTAGGAACAGTCGTTGTTGCGCCCCGATATCTGGCTGTTATCGGTTCTCTTTTTGATTTTGCTGGCCCACAAATCGCTCGCCGATTCCGCAAAGCCCTCTTTCGCCCGCTCAGCGGAGCACTGGCCGGGTCTCTCTACCGGCGCGTCACAGGAATTTCCAGGCTAAAGGCCACCCTAGGGGGAGTAGTCGCCGGCTGTCTCTGCCGTATCGCAATCTATGGTCTACAGGACCTGCCCAAGGGCGGTTTTCTACTGGCTCGGAGAAATTGGCGCAGGAACAGGCTAATGCATTCGAGCAAAAGTTTCGCAAACGCGCTTTCACAGGATATGGGTTGGCAAAAACGGCGTCTGCGCTCAGCATGAACCTGCCGGATCCAGCGAAAATCCATCCCGACGATACCATCCAGCCTCGCAGTCGGGCGGGCTCCGTCGGCAAGCTCATGCTGGGGTTGCAGCCCTGCTAGGGTAGACGCTCGCGGGTTTTGGCAGATGCCGTTGGCGCCACATGACGTAGATGACCGGATAGACTAACAGATTCAAAACGGCGGAAGTGATGACTCCTCCAATCATGGGCGCGGCGATCCGTTTCATAACGTCGGCACCGGCTTGGTAGTCGGGAGACCACATAATAGGGAGCAGACCGAAAAGTATCGCGCAGACGGCCATCATTTTCGGCCGAATCCGTTGCACGGCACCTTCGCGGACGCAGGCATAGAGGTCCGAAAGAGAATTCATTCGACCCTCTGCCCGAAACCTTTCCCAACTTAAGTCGAGATAGAGGAGCATTACGACTCCCGTTTCAGCGTCAAGTCCGGCCAAGGCGATCAGGCCAATCCAGACTGCCACGCTCATATTGTATCCGAGCAGGTAGAGCACCCAGAACGCTCCGACGAGGGAAAGAGGAACCGTTAACAAGACAATGAATGTTTTGGCGACCGAGCGGGTGCCAAGATAAATCAAAACGAAAATGATGAGAAGTGTGAAAGGAACCACGATCGCGAGCCGTTTTTCGGCCGCTTGCAAATATTGAAACTGACCCGCCCATTGAATGTAGTAGCCTGGAGGAAATTGCACCCTTTCGCCGATGCGCCGTGAAGCCGCTTCCACATAGCTATTAATATCGCGGTTGGTGATGTCGACCGAAACGTAACTGACGAGCTGTCCGTTTTCATTGCGAATATCCGGCGGCCCCATCCGGTAGCGAATATCGGCCAGGAGGGAAATCGGAACCTGGTCTCCAGTAGGAGTGGCGACAAGCACCCGTTTTAACGCATCGATGTTGTCGCGGAAATCGCGCGAATAGCGGACACTGATGGGGTACCTCTCGCGACCTTCGACGGTCGAGCCAATCGTGTTGCCGCCGATGGCGGTTTCCACAATTTGGTTCACGTCATCGATCCGTAGGCCGTAACGGGCGGCAGCCTCGCGATCAACGGTGAAATCAAGAAAATAGCCTCCCGTGGTTCGTTCCGCAAAAACACTCCGGGTATCGGGCAGATCGGCCAAGGCTCGTTCGATCGAAATACCAACACGCTGGATGCCTTCCAATGTTGGACCAAAAACTTTGATCCCGAGAACTGAGCGCAATCCGGTGGTCAGCATCTCAGTCCGCGTTTGAATCGGCATCCAGAACACTTGGGCCATTCCTGGCGTCTTCGTGGCCTCAGTCATGTCCGCAGTGATTTTCTGCCAGGTCATACCAGCCGGCCATTGCTCGGGAGGTTTTAGCTGCACAACGGTCTCGAACATCGACAATGGCGCCGGGTCAGTGGGCGTGTCGGCTTGGCCAGCCTTGCCGAATACGCTCTCGACTTCCGGAAACGTTTTGAGAATACGGTCTTGAATTTGCAGAACCTTGGTCGCTTCCCTGGTCGAGATCCCGGGCACTGCGGCCGGCATATACAAAATCGTGCCCTCGTTCAGGGGCGGCATGAACTCTTTTCCGAGGCGACTGACCGGAATCCAGGTAAGGAGCAGCGCCCCTACGGCTACGCCCAGCGTCAGCCAACGGAATCGGAGAACCAGACTAACCAGCGGATTGTAAAGAGCGATCAAAAGAGCATTAATCGGATTTTTTCTCTCCGGCAGGATCCTACCGCGGATCAGCCAGGTCATCAGTATGGGTACCAGCACCAATCCAAGGATCGACGCGAAGAACATGGAGAAGGTTTTGGTGAACGCCAGCGGTCGAAAGAGCCGTCCTTCTTGCGCCTGCAAGGAAAAGACTGGGATAAAACTCACGGTGATGACAAGCAGCGAGAAGAACAACGGTCTTCCGACGGTCTGCGCGGCGCCGACTATCACATCGAACCGCTCTCGATTCCGAGCATCGCGACCATGCTTCTCACGAAAATGCTGCAGGCTCTTATGGGCGTTTTCCACCATGATAATCGCCGCGTCGACCATAGCGCCGATCGCGATGGCAATTCCGCCTAGCGACATAATGTTCGAAGTCACGCCGAGCCATAGCATCGGGATAAACGACAGAATGATCGCAACCGGTAACGTGATGATTGCCACTAACGCCGAGCGCACATGCCAGAGAAACAACACTGAGATGACCGCTACGATGATGCTCTCCTCCAGCAGCTTTTCGCGCAGGGTATCGATTGCCCGGTAAATCAGTGTGCTCCGATCGTAGGTTGGCACTATGCGCACACCGGGTGGCAAAGAGGTCTTGATTTCTTCGATCTTCTTCTTAATTCCGGCGATCACCTTGAGTGCATTTTCGCCGTAGCGCATCACGACAATGCCGCCAACTACTTCGCCTTGCCCATTGAGTTCGGCAGCGCCGTACCGAAGATCCGGCCCCAAATGCACTTCAGCAACATTTTTTAGATAGACCGGGATACCGTTCTGGACCTTTAGAACGACCTGCTCGAGGTCGCTGATGCTTTTGACGTAACCGCGTCCGCGGACGAAAAACTGGGTCGTCGCGATTTCGACTGTCTTCCCCCCGACATCCATATTGCTCTTGCGGACGGCATCAACGACATCGCTGACTGGAACGTTGTAGGCAACAAGCTTATTCGGATCGAGATCGATCTGGTATTGTTTGACGAACCCACCCACCGGAGCCACCTCGGCGACACCTTCGACGGATTCGATCGCGTAACGGAGAGTCCAATCCTGGAGAGATCGAAGCTGGGCAAGGTCCTGTTTTCCGCCGTCGTCGACCAGCGCATATTCGAAGATCCACCCAACTCCGGTGGCGTCCGGTCCGATGACCGGGTTTACACCTTCCGGCAAAGTGCCTCGTATGGAGTTAAGATACTCGATTACTCGTGAACGGGCCCAGTAAATGTCGGTGCCATCCTGGAAAATCACGTAGACAAATGATTTCCCAAACATCGATTCACCACGCACAAATTTAACCTTGGGCGCGGCAATGAACTTGGTGCTGATCGGATAGGTAATCTGGTCCTCAATCAAGTCTGGAGAACGCCCCTCCCAATCCGTATAAACGATGACCTGGACATCGCTGAGATCGGGAATTGCGTCGAGCGGTGTCTGATAGAGTGCATAAATGCCCGCTGCGATCCCGAGGATCGTCAAGACGATGACCAAAAACGGGTTTCGCGCGCTAATGGCGATGACCCGCGCAGTCAACGAATCGGCGGTCCTGCGAGAAGATGTATCGGTGTCTTGGGGAGGCAGCATGTCGTCGTCAGGGCGGGCCTTTTGTCCTGGGACAGGATCGTTACGCACGCAAAATGCATTCCCGAGGTTTGATTATCCAGCGGTAGGCCTGGTCAACCATTTTTAGCGATCTGGAGCCGATACGTCGACACATCCATTACCTCCCGGCGCCGGTAAGTGTCGTGTCATCTCGGAAATCCTTTAAGGCCCCTTGAACCTGCGCCTCGGCATCGATCAAAAAGTTCGCGCTTGAAACGACACGCTCTCCCTCCCGCAGACCGCCGATGATTTGATAATAGCGTTCCTGATTCGAGTCGCCAAATTCAACAAACTGCCGGCCAACTTGAATGAAACGAGGTTCCAATCTTCCCGACCCGCTACCCACAAATACTAACATTCGCGATCCGGTGGGGAGAACCGAATCAAACGGAATTGTGAGCACTTCACCAGCGTCAATCTCGGCCACGACATTGGCATACATGCCAGGCCGCAGTTGGCCATCCGGGTTTGGAATATCGATGCGAACCTTTGCGGTGCGTTTCGCAGAATCAACCGCTGGACCAATAGCCCCGATTTTCCCTTCAGATGAGTGACTAGGGAAGGCAGGCAAAGATATCCTCACCGTTTGACCCTCCTGCAGAAGCCCAATCTCGTTCTCGTAAAAGTTCGCCCAGAGCCACAAGCGCGATAAATTGAGGATGGTCATCACCTTGTCTCCGCGTTTCACACTCGTGCCAACCTTCATCGGCGCCTCGCTAACGATGCCGTCGAAAAGCGACCGAAGCAGAAAATGGTCCGTGGGCTGAAGGGTACGCTCCAGTTCCGAGATCTCGTTCGGGCTGACATTCAAGAGCTGTAACCGACGGCGCGCAGAATCAATCACTTGATCCATCGATGCAGCGGGAACGCTGCCGTTTTCATGCACTTTCAGCAGGTTAACCAGTTCCTGTTCCGGAGAGCGAAGATCGGGCGTGTAGATGGCCATCAGAGGCTGCCCCACTGTCACACGTTGGCCGGGGGAAGTGACCCGCAACTCTTCAACGAAGCCATCCACTCCAGTCACACACTCAAAGACCTGCGCCTGATCTACTTCCAAACTGCCGACCGAGCGGATGTCAAGCCGCATGTGCCTGCGCCGAGCCTCGGCGTAAGTCACGCCGATCTGCTGCTGCCGCTGGACCGGAACGATGAATTCGCGCATGTCGGATTGAAGGGCGTTGTCGCCCTCCTCGGACAGCTCCTTTCTGCCCGGCGATTGACGGGTCATAGCTTGACTGTCTACTTGCTGAGCAGTGTTCTTGGACTCGGTTCCGTGGCTTTTCTGGCTCACCACTGGAGCGAGGTCCATTCCGCAAATCGGGCATTTTCCAGGGGTCTTCGAGTGTACCGCAGGGTGCATTGCGCAGGTCCAATAGTCGACTTCCGCGGCAACGGAATGGTTGGCAGGCTTAGAGCAGGCCGCAAATCCTGCCAAAATCAGGACGAGCAAGCCGCAGGATGTCATCAATCGAAGGTAACGGCGGTCTTTCATTTGATGGACGCTACGCGATTCTGAGGCATTTCTGCATTTTACGAGGGTTTTTGTGATGATTTGGGCGCTAAATCGCAATTTTGCGTCTTGTTTTTGCAACCACCTCGGGCAATCCTAGCAGCCCATGTTCTCTCCCCGAGTACGCACCTCAAAAATTCAAATCGGCGCGAATACTCGCAGCTTTAGCTTTTTCGAGTATCCGCTAATCGAAAAGTTAGGCTCCGCTTTCTGCCCGCCAAAGAGATGGCCGCTGCTCGTAGGAGCTGTCATTGCATTGTGCATCAATACCGCTTCGGCGGAACCGGCCTTTGTCCAGGCAAATTACGCGGCGCCACAGGTTTCACAGAGCGCGGTGGCGGTCTCATATACCGATGCGCAGATTGCTGGTGATGTAAACGTGATCGTCATTGGATGGAATGATACGACCGCACGGATCAATTCGGTTACTGACGCCGCCGGCAACATTTACCAGTTGGCAATCGGACCAACGCAACTCAGCGGCACCGCCTCGCAGTCGATCTATTACGCCAAACAGATCGTCGGGGCGCCAGCCGGTGTGAACGCGGTGACAGTCACGTTCAGCACAGCCGCACCTTTCGCGGACGTCAGGATCTTGGAGTACAGCGGAATTGACCCGCTGAATCCGGTAGACGTGGTCGTGGGGGCGACCGGAGCGAGCGGAACGAGTGACAGCGGCGCGGTGACGACGAGAAATGGAACCGATCTTTTGCTGGGAGCCAACTATGTGCAAACCGGGACTACCGGTCCCGGCACTGGATTCACCCAGCGATTACTCAGCGGATCGCGCAGCGACCTTATCGAAGACCAAGTGGTTACGGCGACTGGTACCTATAGCGCGACGGCGCCACTCGGGACTCAGGGCTGGTGGGTGATGCAAATGGTGGCCTTGCGTGCAGCGCCCAACTATGTGCAGGGCAACTATGCAGCGCCACAGACGCCGCAGACAACCGTATCTGTGACGTACACCGACGCGCAGAGTGCTGGGAATCTGAACGTAGTGATCGTTGGATGGAATGATACGACCAACGTCGTGAACTCGGTCTCGGATTCGCAAGGTAACACCTACCAACTGGCGGTAGGGCCAACCAAGCAATCTACCGCCCTAAGCCAATCAATTTATTATGCCAATAACGTTGTTGGCGGATCGAATACTGTAACAGTCCGGTTCAGTGGATCGGCCATGCACCCAGACATTCGAATTCTCGAATACAGCGGACTCGACGCATCCAATCCTTTGGACGTCGCCAAAGGAGAGAGCGGGAGTGGTAGCACGAGTTCCTCGGGAGCAATTACCACCACAAGCCCTTCGGAAGTATTAGTTGCAGCTAACACCGTGACAAACCTGACGAATGGTGCTGGATCCGGATTTACCCAACGAATACTCACGAGTCCGGACGGGGATATTGCGGAGGACGAAGTGGTGACCGCAGCGGGTTCCTACACGGCTACAGCGCCCCTTGATAATCCTGGCGATTGGGTAATGCAAATCGCGGCTTTCCGAGCATCGGGCGCCCAACCGACACCGACACCAACGCCGACGCCAACCTCGACACCAACGCCAACGCCAACCCCGACCCCGGCGCCAACCCCGACCCCGGCGCCAACCCCGACCCCGGCGCCAACCCCGACCCCGGCGCCAACCCCGACCCCGGCGCCAACTCCGACG
>JBEEIB010000422.1:0-6263 GCA_041167675.1 Verrucomicrobiota bacterium | reverse complement strand
CCAGCGTCTGCGGATCAGCTGCCGAAAGAATCCATTCAACCCGACGAGAAAGGAATCGAAATAGCTGTTCGACATCGTCGGAACCAATAAGAGCGGCGTAAAACAGTTCAGCGATTTCTGCTCTCTCCATTTCGATGCGCCTGGATGAATTTTGCGGTCAATGGTCGGCGCTCGTCAAAAGCTGCGACATTTTCCTGTAGGTAAGCTGTTAGACGGCTCAAGGCACTGAATTCGTCACCGGATCTCCCGAATGATTTAGTCAGAAGTTAGCCGTTGTTGCGGCTACTTCTGAAAATTATGAAAGCAGTCTGGCGGATTGCGACGAAGAGAAGGCGAGCCTTCTTGTCTGGGCTGAGGGACCACTGAGCGGCGAATCAGGAGCCTTTCGCAATGAGAGAGAAGATCAGCCGGAAAGGAACGGAGGTGACTCGCCTTGATACCTTAGGAGACCGCTTTCTTGAGCGTTTATTTTAAAAGAGGAAAACGAAACAACCGTTAATGGTTCAATATTCGAATCCACGGTGAGACCAAAATGAACGCAGAGAAGTCCGATGTTCCGCAAGCAATGGCGCGCCGACCCGTCGCCAGCTGGGCTTCAATTTTCCTCGATTACTTTGATTCGAAAGCACGCCTATTGGCTGTTGAGTCCAGAGAGGCAACCGGCCATTTCATTGGGCTTCTAGTACTGCTTGGGATAATGCTCGTTCTTGCTCTGTGCAGTGTGCTTACGTATGGGGCGTTTCTTTTGTATTTGGTTGGGCTCCTCTTTCATCTGGCCTGGGGTTAGAGTGCTTTGATCTGCGGAGTGATCCTTACCCTTCTTAGTATCCTTACCTTTTTTCTGCTCCGAATCCGGCTCCGTAAACCGGTATTTCAAACGACTTTAAAAGATCTTGAAAAGGACAAAGAATGGCTGATTCAGTCGAAGACAAAGGCTTCCTAACAGAACGGTTGGAAGAGGATCGCCAAAGAATGGCGATTCAGGTGAGCGAGTTAAAGAAGGATTACAACGTTACCAATCGCATGAGAGCCTCTGTTCAGAGGTATCCTTGGCCCTGGATTATGGGTGCCGTGCTCACTGTTTTTCTGTTCTCTCGCCTGCCCGCCCGTCGTAAAGAAGTTTATCTAAGGTCTGATCCTTTCCAGCTAAGGCCTTTGGGCGAGGTCCACCCTCCTCCCGTGGAGAAGAACGGGTCGCGCGCTGCGCACAAGATTTGGTTCCTCGTTAAACCGATTATCAGCGCTTATGTTGGTAGGCAAATTTACAGCCGGGTAAAGAGACCGAGCAAGCGCGCCCCGCTGACCGGAGGCAGAGTGTCCACAGCTAACATAATCAAAATGCTGCTGTCGAAAAAAAGTAGGCCAAAGCTGCGAGACACTTTTTTCGAAGACTTATTATCGCACAGCTTCCGAGGATAAAAACAACCAATTTGTGTTGAGCTGCGAATCTGGAATGTCATGCAGTAATGATCAAGGAACCATCGACAATGGTTATTACTTCATTTGCTGCACTGCCAGAAACGGTCGCTACTTTTGAAAACCAAGCGGAGCTCAAATAGCCGTAAGTCGAAGCCAAACATCAACATTGTAGCTGAAGATCCGAAAGAGGCTGCTGCCTCAGCAGGTCTACGTTATGTGTCTGATGAATCTCCCGGCATCATGCGCCGGCGAAAAGGGGCGAGTTTTGTTTATTACAATAAAGAAGGGAAACGGATTAGGAATCCTTTAGAATTGAAACGAATCCGTTCTCTGTCGATTCCGCCGGCATGGGAGAACGTTTGGATTTGCGCTCAAGCCAATGGACATCTGCAAGCAACAGGCATCGATGCAAAGGGCCGGAAGCAGTATAGATATCATCCGACTTGGCGAACCGTTCGCGACGAAGCCAAATTTGAAAGACTACTTTCATTCGCTGAGGTCTTGCCAAAAATCAGAGCGAAGGTCGATGAGGACATGCGCCGGCCGGATCTGAGTCGGAAAAAGGTGCTTGCGACGATTGTTCGCCTGCTGGAAGTCTCCCTCATCCGAATCGGCAACGAAGAATACGCTAAAGAAAACAAATCATTCGGTCTTACTACGATGCGCAACCGCCATGTGGAGGTAGAGGGGGCGACCATCAAGTTTCAATTTCGTGGCAAAAGTGGCAAAAAGCACAATGTTGAGGTTTCAGACCGGCGAGTAGCTCGCATTATTCAAAAGTGCCAAGACTTGCCTGGACAACAATTGTTCCAATATGAGGATCAAGCCGGTGAAGTTGCTGCGATTGGATCCGAAGACGTCAACGATTACCTGCAGCGAATCACTGGCCAACCATTTACGGCTAAGGATTTCCGAACTTGGGCGGGGACTATTTTAGCAGCAATAGCGCTGGGCAAAATGGAAGAGGTCGATAGCCAAACCTTAGCGAAGAAAAATATCGTCACAGCCATCGAAGCGGTGGCGGGACTGTTAGGTAATACCGTCGCGATTTGCCGAAAATGCTACATCCATCCCGCAGTTCCTACCAGTTATCTCGAAGGAACACTGGCTCGGACCCTGCGCGTGAAAGCCGACGCTCAAATCGCCGAGCACTTGCACGAATTGAAGCCGGAGGAGGCAGCGGTCATTACGCTACTTCGGCAGGAGCTAGCGAAGCGTTCGGAGAAAAATGGTACCAAGCGCAGTAAATGAAAATAGGCGTTTTCAGTCGCTGGGAAGGTCTGCGAGCAGATATCGGTGTGCCACGTCTACCGCAACCTTAGTTCCAGCAACTTTGATCGTGCGGTGTCTCTATTCCAAAGCTCATTCTATGTGCAACGACACATCCACGCGGCAAACGGACGGCGAAGCTGTGAGCGGGTAGGAGATGAAAAAAGGTCGATTCTAATAAGCTATCAAATCTACCAACTTATAATGATGAAGGCTGCGTTAATACTGTTGTCGAAGCGCCTAATGGGTCGCTCGTGTAGCTCAAGTACGACATTGAGCTTGGAGTCTTCACAGTCTCTCGCGGCTTACCCCTAGCCATGTCGTACCCATTCGATTGCGGTTTTGTTCCGAGCACACGAGCTCCTGACGGTGATCCATTGGATGTCTTGGTCGTGCACGAAGCCAGCACCTATCCCGGCGCCCTGCTACCGTGCCGGCCGCTCGGCGTGGTCGAAATGGACCAGGACGAAAAAGACCGCAAGCGGGAGCGGAACGATCGCGTCATTGTCATACCCTCGTGGCATGATCGTCTCGGTGAATTGGAGCGAGCCAGCGAATTGCCGAGTGCCTTGCGTGAGGAGATTGAACACTTCTTTTTAAACACCACTTTTTTTACAGCAAAGAATTCCAAAATCTTGGGTTGGAAAGATCCTAAAAAGGCCTCTTCTACAATTGAAGAGACTCACAAGGCTTACTTCGTGGAAGCCGGTCTCTAAATTGCCTTTCCGTTCGCGAGTCGTAGCGCCATTCCCAAGAAATGTTCCGATCGATTGGGCGGCGAACTCGTTCAGGCCTGTCTGTCCGAGATAAGGCTTGAGGAGGCGCGACCCCTTTGCGAATTGAGCAACTGTCATCACGATTGAGCGGCACCGCAACCGCGGCTTTGCTCGCTAAGACTTGGACTGTCGCAGATCGCCTCATTGCTAAACGCGATGACAGAAAATCCTGGCATTTTACTTGTCATCGTGGCGCACTGGCAAGGAATAGCCGGAGCAGCATAGCGCGAATTCTTCGACGAGAAGATAATTAGGATGTCTGCGAAAAATTGCCGTTCTGACGGCTCGTATTTTCATGGCTTCGGCTGGGAACGGTAGCAAAATCTCCTTTCCTGCTTTTCCTGTCAGCCACCGCTCGTCTTCGCTGCGCTCGCGGCTCTTCCCGTCCCGATCCTTTATCCGCCGGCCGCTTCGGCGGTGCCTTCGCTTCCAAACGAAAAATATGCAACAGCATATTTTCCAGTTCGTAAGCGAACTTGACGAACTCCAAAATACTACCTCTCTAGCCCCTCGTCTCACTGTTCCTCGGTCCAGGAACGACTCGTTAACTATGGCTCGGAAGCGCTCGATACCATTGAGCACCTGGGCTTGATCCTCAAAGACCAAAACAAGGCTGCCGTTTTACTGGAACATTTCGGCTCCCTTGACCAACTGGCCCGTGTCTCTGTTCAGGAACTCCTGCCTTTTCTTTCACGTGCCAAGGCGGCCCAGCTCGTCAGTTCCTTGCGTTTAGCTGCCGTTGCCTTGCGCGAGGAGTGGTCAAAGCTCGTGATCGACACCCCTTTAGCTGTGGCAAACCTCTGCGCTGAAATGCGTTTTCTCTGTCACGAATCCCTCCGAGTTATCCTTCTCGACACTAGGCAACAGCTGATCAAGGTCGTTTCCATCAGCGAAGGAACCCTGAACGAAGCTTTGGCTCACCCGCGTGAAGTTTTTAAACCCGTAATCGTTTTTAGCGCTTTCGCTTTCATCATGGTCCATAACCACCCTAGTGGCGATCCCTCCCCTTCGGAAGCTGATCTCCGGCTCACCCGCTCCGGGCAGAAGCAGCTACTTCAGTTTCAAAGAAGGCGGCGTCATCTTGACGCGCTAGTCGAGGGTGTCATAACATTGAGGGTTTCCGGCCCGCGAACTTATCGGGGTCACTACACCAAACGTCAAAAATTGTACGCTAACTGGTTCCTGACGTTCAGCCGCGCTACTTCCGGTTAGCCGACAAACCGGAAGTCAAGTGACGAGAAGCGCGTTTATCAGGACTTAGGAACGGTGCGGCGGAATGTAGTCTTCCTTGCCGCGGTTTGGCCTGGAGATTTTAGGCGCTATGAAGTGAGCAAATTCTTTCAAAGTGCCTGGACCTGGGGCGCACGTTGCAACGGCTTCTGGTGCCGTCCGCCGCTAGATCTTCCTCCGCATCACCCCGAACGTCAATCCCATAGGGTCTCGCGGAATCGCCATGTGCTCACCTTGCGGTAGGGTCCGGGGCGGAATCAGGGTGCTGCCACCGTAATTGGTCACCTTGTCAATAGTCTTTCCGGTGATTACTTGGTGGGTCGGGTCGGCCAGCTCGAACCGCACCTTGTGTGGACCAAGTGTGAGGCCGACTGAATCTGCCATGGGTCGAAACAGGAGAGCCTCTACCATCGAGGCTCTCCTGCTGATTTGCGAACAGTTAGCCAGCTTTAGCGAAGGGCACATCCGACTTCGCCATGCCTGACCGCAGTGATCGGAAACCCGCGCGAACCTCTTCTGAAAGAAGTTGGGGCTGTTCCCACGCCGCGAAGTGACCGCCTTTGTCGAGCTTGTTGTAATGGATCAGTTTGGGATACGCCCGCTCTGCCCAGCTCCGCGGGGCTGGATAGAGTTCGTCAGGGAAGACGCTCACGGCAACCGGGATGGAGACGCCTTTGGCATTGAAATACCCGAGTTTGCCCCAATTCTCCCAATAGAGACGGGCGCCAGAAAGCGCCGTGTTCGTCAACCAGGCGATCGTGATGTTGTCGAGGATGTCGTCGCGCGTGAGGCCTTCGGATTCTCCCTCAAAGACGCGTGAGATCAGCTCGTAGCTGCGCGCGTCGTGATCAAGGAAATAAGCCGCCAAGCCGACGGGTGAGTCCGCGATTCCGTATAATGTCTGCGGTCGCAGCCCCATCTGGTACCCGTAGGCGATTCCCTTTTGATATACGAACTGCAAACGCTCGTAAGCGACCTTCTCATCGGCTGACAGACCCGATGGCGCCGGCGCCCCGGAAAAAGCCGCCTTGTCAATGTCGACGGGAAAGATGCCAGGCATGTTGGTGTGAATGCCGAGCAACTCCGGAGGCGCCTGCAGGCCCATTAGTTCGGTGATGACCGCGCCCCAATCGCCGCCTTGCGCCACGAATTTCGTGTACCCGAGGCGCTTCATCAGCACGACCCAGGCACGCGCGATGTGGGGAACATCCCACCCGGTGGTGTTCGGTTTTCCTGAATATCCGTAGCCCGGCATTGACGGGATCACCAGGTGGAACGCATCGGATGCATTTCCGCCGTGTGCGGTAGGATTGGTCAGCGGATCGATGATCTTCATCTGTTCGATGATTGAGCCGGGCCATCCGTGCGTAACGATCAGCGGCAACGCATTTTCGTGTTTTGAACGGACGTGAAGGAAATGAATGTCCAGTCCATCGATCTCGGTGATGAACTGCGGCAGGGCGTTCATTTTTGCCTCGATCTTGCGCCAGTCATACTCTGTCGCCCAATAGCGCGCGAGCGCCTGGACCGTCGCGAGCTGTACTCCTTGGGATGCATCTGTAACCGTTT
>JBEEIB010000421.1:0-9011 GCA_041167675.1 Verrucomicrobiota bacterium | reverse complement strand
TGAAAGCTTTGCAGCCCGAGTGTTTGCTCTTGAGACTCGGAAAGTCCAACCTTGGACTTACGGCCGGTTTCCGGGTTGATGAACGTGGGTGATGAGAAATAGAACCAAGCGATCGCGCCAATCGCGAGCGCGATGGGGAGAAGGCGAATTCGACGATTCATAGGTTATCAAACAAGTCTATATTTTCTGCCCACGATAGGGTGGACCCGTAGACACTCGACTTTGGAAGAGCAATACGGCGTCCACGGTTTTAGCCTGACCTTATTCTTCCGAATTGGCGGCCCATCTTATGAAAGTGATCAGCGTTTACGCAATCGCTAATTCGAATGGAGAGGCTGCAAGCCCGCCCGATGGCTGGTTTATCGGCGTCTCGATAACCTTGCAACCGCGGTACCGCAGATTCGCTTGGCCAGAGAAGCCTGCGCTGCATTGTCGTGAGCGAAAACGCTTGACCCACGCCTACTCCAGATCAAGCGTCAGAAAAGTGTGCGATTGCGCGCTGCGAAACCAAAGAGAGAACCTGTTTCGTTCATTGGGAGAGTCCTAAATGATCAGAGAACCGGAGATCATCGATCAGCTTTCTCGCTCAGAGGAATATCAAGACTTTGAACGAGCCTTTTGTGAAACGACCTGGTTGTCACTTCGATTAAGACCGTTGGAGAGCTGCGACCCAACCGGTGACGGTGAGTGGCAGCGAGACCAATCCGTGAATATCACAGCGGTTCCAGTGTGTCTTGGAGATAAGACCATCGGGGTGCTTGAGTTGGCCCTACCCAATCAGGAGAGGACAAGGTCCGAATATTTCGAAGGCTGGCAGGAGCAGATGCGCAAGGCGGACGCGAACACCGATCTCGAGGCAACGGATAATGCTTGCTTCCGTTTAATTGTTTCCAACCGAAGGCGTTACCGGGCGATGGCGCGGCTACTGGAAATATTTGCCAAGCAATTGTCGTTCTCCGCAAATCAAATCCTGATTCAACAAGCAGAAGGGGAACCACACCGAGTCCGGCTGGCCCGAGCCTACATCGAGCTGCATCAGGCCGACGATCTTAGTTTATCCGAAGTGGCAAAAGTGATTCATGTCAGCCCATTTTACTTCTGCAAAATCTTCAAAAAAGCGACTGGGCTTACGCTTATAGATTTTCGAAATCGGCTTCGAATCGAAGCGGCAAAAAGATTGCTGACCGCTCCGGGCGCCGGCGTTAGCGAAATCGCGTACAAGGTGGGCTTCCAATCGTTGACTCAGTTCAATCGACTCTTCCGGCGGATCGTCGGGAAATCGCCGACTGGATTTCGACGAAGTCTTATGAAACCGAGGATCATGTCGGGCATGCCGAGTCCGGAAACTACGGCGCGTTGATTTAAAGGACGGCCATGAAGCGAGAACCACAAATCAATCTTCCGATCAAGAAACCAGCTAAGATAGATCAACCTCCGCCGCGGTGGCAATGGAGCATCGCCTATCTGCTATTTACGCTATTAATTCTCTGGGGGTGGCAGGATGTATTTTATCAGTTGTCGGTTCGCACGATTCCTTATAGCCAATTCAAAGCGTATCTTGCCCGGCATGAGGTTGTCGCCGCTATCGTCAAACAAGACGAAATCGATGGTCGTATTGTGCCTTCGGCAGCGAGCGAGTCGAAAAACCAAACGCCGGGGGCCAATCCAACGGCATCTCCCAGCAACGAAAATCAAAAATCCAATCCGACCGTCGCTCCCAACAACCAAGCCCGGCCCTCGCCGGCGGAAACTCAGCCGTTCCTCTTTCGAACCGAGCGCGTCGAGGATCCCGACTTGGTCAAGGAGCTTCAGGCTGCCAATGTTGAATATGGTGCTGCGCGACCGGGAATTATCTCGCAGCTATTGCTTGGATGGGTCTTACCGATTCTCTTTATGGTCGGTATTTGGACCTTCCTTACGCGCCGACTTAATCCCACGGGCGAATCGATTTTTTCTATTGGCAAGAGCCGGGCGAGGCTCGTCGCAGACCCAGACACCGGGGTTACATTTGACGATGTTGCCGGCGCCGATGAAGCGAAGTTTGAGTTGAAGGAGGTTGTCGATTTCCTCAAGCACCCTAAGCAATACGAAGACCTGGGTGCCCACATCCCAAAGGGAGTGCTGTTGGTTGGCCCGCCGGGAACCGGCAAAACGCTATTGGCACGCGCTGTAGCCGGCGAAGCGAAGGTACCGTTCTTTTCAATTAGCGGCAGCGATTTCGTAGAAATGTTTGTGGGAGTTGGCGCCGCCCGAGTGCGCGATCTCTTCAAGCAAGCCAAGCAGCATGCCCCCTGTATCATATTCATTGATGAACTTGACGCGATTGGGCGACAACGAGGGGTCCATGTCGGTACAGTGAACGACGAACGCGAGCAGACTCTTAATGCTTTGTTGGTGGAGATGGATGGTTTTGAGCCCAACACCGGCGTTATCATTCTGGCCGCTACTAACCGTCCGGAGGTTCTCGACCGGGCGTTGCTTCGCCCCGGCCGCTTTGATCGTCAAGTCGTCGTAGACGCACCCGATCTTGATGGCCGCGAAGCAATTCTGAAAGTACACTCCAGAAACAAGCACCTCGCACCGGATGTTGACTTACGGCGAATCGCTGCCGCCACTGCCGGACTCTCCGGCGCTGATTTAGCCAACCTGCTGAACGAGGCTGCTTTGCTCGCGGCGCGGCGGCACGCTACAGAAATTACCCAGCGTGATCTGGAAGATTCGATCGAGAAAGTAGTAGCTGGGCCTGAGCGCAAGAGCCGTCGCCTAGGGGAGGAAGAGAAACGCCGGGTTGCCTATCATGAAGTCGGTCATGCACTAATGGCTGCCTACAGCCTTCATGCCGATCCAGTGCACAAAATTAGCATCGTGCCACGGGGGAGAGGAGCGCTGGGTTACACGATGCAGCTGCCATCCGAAGATCAATTCCTGATGACGCGCAGCGAGTTATTGGATCGTATTCGCGGCCTGCTCGGCGGACGCGCCGCAGAGGAAGTCATTTTTGCCGAGGTCAGCACTGGGGCTCAAAATGATCTGGAACGTGCTACCGCGCTCGGTCGTCAGATGGTTGCGCTATTCGGGATGAGTGACCGGATTGGCCTGGCCAATTGTGTCCAGCGCCAGCCAAGCTTTCTCAACGGTCAGGAGTTTCAATTACAACGGGACTGCAGCGAAGCGACCGCCCGGGAAATCGATGAAGAAGTTAAGAAGTTGCTCGACCTGGCGTACGAACAAGCCAGGGAAACCTTGTCTGCCCATCGCGACCAACTCGAGCATGTGGCTGCCGAATTGCTCAAGTTCGAGTCCATTGACGGACCAACATTTTATCGACTGGTCGGAAGGGAGGTGCCGGCTTTTGGTGAGTCCGGAAACTTAGCCGCCGTCGCCTCTCAGCCGAAAGACAGAGTTGGCCCGACCAAGGGTTGAATTTCATTCGATGTCTCGTCCTCCAATTCCCAGCACAGACAACGATAGATGGTCATTCGAAGGAAAGGATGAACATGATCGGCGACACAGCTAACTCTCGTAACACCGCGCTGCAGCCTTTCGAACCCGATGCTAGCAGCGTTTACCCGATCGAGACGGTGGCGACTCTCGTGCAAGTGCCGCGTCGTCATATTGTTGTTTATTTCAAATATGGGCTGGTGTCGCCGGCCATCGATCCCGCCTACGGCGGCTGGTGGTTTGATGATGAGGCAATTCGGGCACTCCGCCGAATTGAGTACCTCCGTGCCGACTGCGGCATCAATCTCACCGGCATCAAGCTGATCATGGACCTGACGAAAGAATTGGAAATGCTGCGCCAAGAAATTCATTCCTCAACCGACAATCGGAGGATCTGATATGCTGCATCTATTGGCTCGCTATTGGTGGGCATTGGCCCTCCGGGGCTTGTTTGCTGTGCTATTTGGTCTTTTGGCCTTCTTCATGCCGAGGATCACACTGCTCACCTTAGTACTGCTTTTCGGTGCCTACGTTCTTTTGGACGGAATCTTTGATATTGTGGCAGCTATCCAGGCCGCCACGTCACCATTGGGCTCTCATTCTCGAAGGCGTCGTCGGAATCGTCGCCGGAATCCTGACCTTGGGTTGGCCTGCAATTACCGCCATGGTACTGCTGTACCTGATTGCCTTCTGGGCCATCTTTACCGGTGTACTCGAAATCGCTGCCGGTATCCGCCTGCGTCGAGCGTTAGCCAATGAGTTATTGCTCATACTGATGGGCGTGCTTTCGCTGCTTTTGGGGTTTTTCATTATCATTGTTCCGAGCGCAGGAGCTCTGGCGGTGGTGCTTTGGATCGGAGCGTACGCCTTCGTATTTGGAATCATGCTGATAGCCCTGGCATTTCGTCTCCGCGGTTTTCGCCCCGCAGACGTGGAAGTGGCACATAGCATATAGGAACCGTAGCCGGAACTCACAACTTCGATTCGGGCGTTCGACTCGGTCGAACCCCGTGCCGCTCAGGTCGAGAATCTCCTGAGTGTGGCGAGCCGCACCGGCGAACGCGAACGCCCGCTACTATCTGATGATTATTGACTACTAACGTTAGTCATTACGACACGGAAAAGACGCCTCAACAAATGAGCTCCCGAGCCGGTTTCCGACCGAACGGTTCTTCTCGGTCCTTGGCAGATTGAGGAAAATCGTCGGGGTCGCCTGGACGGCCTACCGCAAACATCGCCAGTACGATTGGCAGCGAACGAATCCAACGATTCATATTCGAGTTAAGGATCTCTGTTTGCCGCTCACGATTTGGTGAACATGTAGACACCTCAACTCTGGAACAGAGCAAAAAAGCGGCCCACGCTTCTAACGCGAGTGTTTTCCACGTTGGGAGAGTATTTTATGAAACTGATCAGCATTTAAGCAATCGCTAATTCGGCTCCGAAATGGGCGTTTCCTTATCGGCTGGTCGAAAAGTTTCCAACTCCAGCGGACAGTCAGGATTTTCTAGATTCGTTCTGGCAAGAAAAGTTTGCGATCTTTCAACGCGGGCAAGAACGCTTGACCTGGGCTTTCTTCGGATCAAGCGTGAGGATGTTCCACTGGAGGTTTGAATGCCTGAGATAGTGCCTGTTTCGTTCAATTGGGCTCAACAATTCGGTAATTTTTCAAGGTGCTCTTTGCTTCAGGCCAGGGCGGGAGAGTAGATCGAGACGCCTTCTTGGGCGTAAAATGGTGATAGTCTGTTGAGGCTACCGACCTTGAGGCGTGTTGTGGGCTGAGGAATGGAGAGCCCCTAATGATCAGAGAACCCGAGATTATCGATCAACTTCCTCGTTCAGAAGAATACCAGGACTTTGAAACGAGCCTTTTGTAAAACGACACAGTTGTCGCTTCGCTTTAAGATCATTCGAAAGCTGCGACTTGGCAGGCAATAATGTCCTTTTTTGGAAGAATGCCGAGTCCAAAGTGGTCGGCATAGTTGCGCTCATCCTGTTACCTTGTTCGGCGTCGCATCTTCCG
Source organism: Verrucomicrobiota bacterium (assembly GCA_041167675.1). Lineage (GTDB taxonomy): Bacteria > Verrucomicrobiota > Verrucomicrobiia > Chthoniobacterales > JAFAMB01 > DASTDH01. The sequence continues at coordinate 3,547 of JBEEIB010000421.1, read as the reverse complement.
GACTGGCGCCAGGCCTGCTCTCAAAGCGGGAGGTTACGACGGCTCGACTAAAGTCTGGCCGACGCTACCGCCAGTGCCGACGATCGGATCGGTTCGAAACAAACTGACATCCTCCTAGCGCTGACTTGGAGCAAATTCAGCAAAGGCTTGACCAAAATTGGCGGAGCGACCCTTGCCCCGTTGTTTTATGATTTGGCGGTGTACATGAAACCCGGTGACCTCGGAAGGGTCGAATCGACGACACCTCCGTACATAGTGCCGTACTGGCAATCGGAGGGAACCAAGTTTCGGTCCAAAAATGGGAAGGTCCCGCTGAGACTTGAAGGAGCAGACTGGTGAAAGGGAGGGAGGCCGCCCCAGTTATAGTCAAAATGAGCAGCTATTTGACAGTCGACGGGCTCCGAGACTTATACAGCCACATTGAAGTCGACCACGCGGGGTTAGTTCTCAAATTTTCTCTGCTGCGACCGATGGTCGTTAGTGAATCGCTTCGCAACCGATATTTGAAAGGCCCGCGGGGTCCCGGATTCCGAGCTGTTCTCGAGGCGCTCTCCAATGATTGTGTCCTTACGATTCGCCGCCTATTTGAGGACGCCAAGGACGATACCCGCTCGCTAGGGACTATTTTTCGTCCGTTTTTGCCTGCTAATCGCAGCAAGTTTGAAGCAGTCCTTTCACAGCTCAGAACGGATCGTGAGAAGATGAAAACGCGTCTTGGCCAAGAGCCGGATTTTGATCGTCTGATAGAAGCGATTTCCGACGCTTGGCTGAATCTTTCACGGGAGGTCGAACAATTCGACCCCGCTAACAATCTCTGGATTACCCGCTACCACGTCGAAAATATCGAAACGGAATATTATCGTAATGCTGCAGCCGGTTCCTTCATCGATCTGTTCAACAGCCTGGAGCGAATAATCCCTGCAATTTCCCATTTGATCGTTAACTTAGGGAACGCCCTGAGCGTGTTGGATTCGGACGTTTTGGTTCCTGGTTTGAGGTCGGAAAGAATTGCTCGCGCATTTTGGGGAATCAGCGATTAGGGGCTCGATTCGCAATCGCTGTCTGGTCCGCATTTAGCCGAGGTGATCGCCAGTGAATTTTGATACCCCGTGAAACGGCGGGTCTGATCCTGGTAGGCGTAAGGCAGATACCGGATTCTGTAGAACCATCGGGGCAGGTGATGGCACCAAGGAGGTACTGGGTCTGTGGATTGCGCAGAGCGAGGGAGCCAAGTTTTGGCTGGGACTGATGAACGAACTCAAGAATCGGGGTTCAAACGATCTGCTCATTGCCGTCTTTGACGGGCTCAAAGGCTTCCCCGAAGCGATCAGTGCCGTTTACCCGGATTGCGAGATTCAGACCTGCATTGTGCATCTGATTCGCACCTCTCTGTCCTTCTGCAGCTGGAAAGAGCGCAAGCCAGTAACCACCGAGCTCAAAGGCATCTACAGCGCGGAGACAGCCGAACGAGCGGCCAAACGGCTAGAGGATTTTGAGCGAGGAGCTTTGGGTAAAAAGATTCCCGCCATCGTCCGGTGCGGGCGCAGGGGTGTGGCAGCAAGTCATTCCTTTTTTCGCCTATCCGAAGGAAATCCGAAAAATCATTTACACCCCCAACGCCATCGAGAGCCTGCATATGCAGTTGCGCAAAGTGCTTAAAAATCGAGGCTACTTCCCCGGCGACGAAGCGGCCCCCAAGCTAATCTTCTTGGCGTCGCGTAATATTACCAAAAAGTGGAAAAATCCGGCGATCACCTGGCAGTTGGCGGCAACCCAGTTTGCCATCCGATTCGGCGAGCGATTCTTCGCGCCGGATGCCGCCTAAAAGCCATGAGAAAAGTCGAGAGTTGTTTCCAGCGACTTGAACAACGCTACGCGTTGTTCACACCGAGCCCGGCTAGAGCCGACCGTTTTTGGGAGACGGTCTCGCCAGCTCCCGCTGACGTCGTTAGAACAACTCTCTTTAATGTTAGACAGCAAGCCAAAAATCGACTCGCACGCAAAAAAAGCTGACACTACCAAACCTATCCCCGCGCCAACTCGGCGCCCCTTCAATTGGTAAACCCATCTAGGCCAAAAGCAATCACGTTATGAATCCTGGCGCAAGACACGACGACGAGTATAACCCACCGCTCCATGGGTCTGAAGCAGCTATTCAGTTAGGCGATGCGTTGCCCGACCCAGTTACGGAATGCTCCTAACCCACCACTCATCGTACGCAGACTGCTCTTTGTGTGCTGGTCATCGCGGCTGTTGAAAGACTTAGCCTCTAAACGTGGGCTCTCGAGAGCAAATTTTAGGCAAGTTGGGAACAAACTTGGCCAAAATCGGCGAAGCGACTTCTGGAGCCCGGGTGGAGACTATAAGTTATATGAGCAAGCTTCAATTGAAAGGCTCTTGGAATGAGCTGAAAGGCAAACTCAAACAGCAATACGCTAACCTGACCGATGACGACCTTGCCTTAGCGGAAGGCAAAGAAGATGAATTATTGGGGCGACTTCAAAAGAAGCTCGGCAAGACCAAAGATCAAGTGCGCCAGATGATTGAGAAGCTCTAATCTACGATCAAAACTCCAACCAGAGAGGGTCTGCTGATCTCCTTATCAGTAGTGTGGCGTGAGAATTTGTGTGAGGCATCCTGCTGAGGTTTGTCTGGAGCGTTCTGTGCCGACCCCTAATTGCCATGAAGATTCTGCTGCCATCACATCGCTGAGCTTGCAGGTCTGGGAGAGTTTCTGCGGGACTAGTCCGCCATGGAGACTAACCAACATATGTATAGCATTTGTTCCACGTTGGACGAATTGGCACTTCCACGTGCTTTTCTCGAGCGCGAGCTCGACAAGTTTGTTGCTTGGAATTCGCGGTTTTTGAAGGCGCTGAGTATTTCCGAAGAAGAGCTACGAGCTATCAATGCGAGCGAAATATTGTCTATCCAGGAAGAAGGAACAGAAATGAACGGCGGGTTCCGGATGATTCCATGTAGCAGCGTGTCGGCGCGAGGCGAGGCTCGAGTGGGGGGGCACGTAATCACGACGCAAGGAGCGCTCACTTTCGTAATGTTAGATGTGGGTACCGCGAGCGGGCAAGTGTCCCAAATTAGTTTGGAAGCGGCTGTCCGAAAGGAACAAAATCGATTATATCGATTTCTGCACGACCGAATGAGCCCTAACCTTATGGCGGTGGCTTTTCTGGCTGAAAGCCTGGCCGGGCGCTCTCAAGTCGGGCCAGGTCAAGCCGATCGTCGCTAAGACATTTCCACTAAAAGGTGCTGCAGAGGCACTGCGGTACCTCGTCGAGGGCCGCCCGTTCGGACGGGTACTCCTCACGATATAGCTCGCACACTGCGACCGGGTCCACGACTGGCAACCAAAGTAAGGCCGACATGAAGCGGACACCAACGTGAGTTCTAGGCTATGAGCTTTGCAGCAAGATTTTTCGTTCAATCGCTCGAACGTTTTGCAAAGTCCGTTGTCATTTTAAAATGTAGAGACAAACAACAACCTACTTAGAAAGGAGTTGAACTACCTATGAACCTGCAAAGCATTATT
>JBEEIB010000420.1:0-3276 GCA_041167675.1 Verrucomicrobiota bacterium | reverse complement strand
TTTGGCAATGGCTCCCTGCAGACTTGGACGCTGGGGCTGGAACGGGTTTTCGGCGGCCTCACGGCTGATGTCGCGTATGTGGGAACATCGGCGTTTCGACTTCCCAGAATGTCATATCCAAACGCGTATCCCGGAGCGGATTCGGAATTTGCGCGGTTTACAAACTTCGACGGTAGCGGAGCGGTGACGGGGGGTTTCGGATTCGAGTCTGTGATAACAGCAACGTCGCACTCGTCGTACAACGCCTTGCAGACCTCATTGTCGGGAAATGTTGGGCACGGCGGACCGTCATTGCAAGCTGGCTACACCTGGGGCAAATCGCTGGATGATGTCAGCGGCATTATCGGAGGAACAGGATCCACCTGCGCCGTGAAGTTGTTTAGTCCGCAAAACCCGTTCGATACACGAGCGGAAAGAGGGCCATCAAGCTTTGACGTGACGCACGCTTTCACGTTGAGCGCGGCCCAGGATTTGCATTTTGAGCATTTGGGACTTCAGTCGGATCGAACCCAGCTGTTGACGAAGGGCTGGGAATTGCTGAGCATCTCGTCGATCACGAGTGGTTCACCGTTTACAGTTTATTCGGGTATCCAGCAGACGAACGCGGGAACGATTGGCGCGGACCGGCCGGACCAGATCGGAATACCGGACCTCTCGAGCGCTGGCGGCTCAACCCGATCGCGCGACGATTATTTTGGGCGGGGCGCGAACAACGCAAGCTTCTTTGCCATTCCGATCGGGATCGCAGGTGGAACTGGACCAAACTCCGGGCGCTTTGGAACGCTCGGCCGTAATACCTTTCGCGGCCCGGCATATTACGATTTCGATTTTGCGCTCATGAAGACGACTCCGATTGGCCACCGGGAAAATGGCTTGGAGCGAGCGGACCTGCAATTCCGCGGGGAGTTCTTTAATCTGTTTAATATCGTCAACATGGGGCTACCTGCCAATATCATCGAGGGTACAGGATTTGGCATGATCAGCAAGACGGCGGGAACTTCGCGGCAAGTTCAGTTTTCGCTAAAGCTCGTCTACTGAGGCGTGTCAGGCAGTGACTCAGGTATGCGGGACGACAGAAGCATGCGTTTCAGGAAGATTCTGCGTTCGCCAACGTCGTGTAACGTCGGTTGCGCATCTTTAATCGTCGCGTTGGCAGACTGTGGCGGAGCGTTTTAGTCCGTCGCAGTCAACGCGCCCAGATGCGATGGGCTCGTCTCACCCCTCTCTTGAGCCGGTGGATTCCGCAACCCGGTATTCTGCATCCTTATCCTGATGCCCGCTTTGCCGCCACTCCTCCACGACAAGAGCCGTATGCGTAGCCGCGCTTGTACGGATCTGTGCGAGGGCGATCAGCGATGGTCGTTCCTACCGCTACAGTAATCGAAACGATAATCCACTGATTAGTAATAGGGAGTCGGCTTCCCTCCAGCGATTGGTTGGTCACTGCTCGCGCGTTTATCGGGACAAATCGAGAGGCATTACTTCAGAATTGCCTGTGAGGAAAGCAGATAGTTAAACTTAAACCCGGTTATGCGTATGGTCAGAGCATATCTCTGTCGTTTCGTACCTTCTATCTCCGCTTCTTGTAATTCCGGATACAATCGATTGCATGGAACCCAATTCGCGAAAGGTCTCGCGGGTAGCTTTTGCCTATCTGTGGTCCATCTTGTTTTGGACGAGTCTTGCCGCTCTGGCTGCAGCGGAGGATAAGGTCCGCTTCTTGGAGAGGGGGCTCCGCACATCTTACTGGACCGCACTCCTTATCGAAGGCGGATTTCTACTGTGCGCGGCGCTGTTGACGCCTCCCATTTTCGCGATAGTTCACCGCTATCCGATCACCAAACCGATTCGGATTGGTCGGGTAGCTGGGTATGTTCTTGGCATCGCCCTTTACATCATCGCCTGCGTGGGCCTCCGTTGGGTTATAGTGGCGCCTTGGAATATTCCTGCTCAGAAGTTCGAACAACGCTCGTTGCACACATTGTTTACGGGTTTTTACGCTTTTGCCGAGATAATCTGGAACTTCATCATTGTTCTGGCAGCCGCGCATGCATACGAGTATTTTAAGCGGGCTAGGGACCAGGAACTTCAGTTGCAGCAAGCGCTGGCCACCAGCGAACTCCAAGCGCTGAAGAGTCAGCTTCATCCGCATTTCTTATTCAATACGCTCCAGGGAATCTCAGCTCTGATTGATACCGAGAAAGAGCACGCCAAAGCGATGGTTCTCAAGGTCTCTCACTTGCTCCGAACTGCTTTGCAGTGTGCGAGCTCCAATGTCATTAGCCTCGATGAAGAATTGACGTTTGTCGGCGATTACCTCAGCATCGAGAAAATGCGCTTGGAAGACCGACTTGAAGTGCGTTGGCAAATCGACCCTGCCACTAGGCAATTGCTCGTGCCGCAACTGATCATGCAACCTCTCGTGGAAAATGCGATTTTCCACGGCGTGGCTTGCTGCCGCGGAGGAGGATGGATCGAAATTTCGTCCCGACGGGCCGGAGGCATGCTGGAGATCGCAATACGTAATAGCGTTGGAGGAAAGCGGCAAGCAGGGATGGGGCTAGGGCTCCAGAATGTGAGAGCACGATTGAAGCATCTTTATGAGGAGGAGGCGACTCTCTGCTTCGACCAAGGCAGCGATGGCGTTGCGATCGCGAGTCTTGTGTTGCCAGCAATCGGTCAACAGAAGGAGGCGACGAAAGAAGTGTTGGCCTCGAATGTACACGCTTAGTGGAGGAAAAGATTGTGCGGGTATTGATTGTCGACGACGAACCACTTTCGCGAAGCTCCCTCGAGAATGCGTTGAGAGCGAGAAACGACATTCAAGTCCTCGATTGCGCGAACGATGCTGTTGACGCCCTGGAATTACTACAAAAGAAGCCCTATGACGTTCTTTTGCTCGACATTCAAATGCCGGAATTATCGGGAATCGAGCTGGCCGACCGGTTAAACAAGCGGGGCCAACCGATACCATCGATTGTGTTTGTCACTGCGCACCATCAACACGCCGTTGCTGCATTTGAGAAGCATGCCGTTGATTATGTCCTGAAGCCTTTTTCAAACAATCGTATTCATGAAGCGCTAGATACGGCGATCCGCAGAACGGAAAGCGAGCGGGCCGCGCAGTTTGTGAAAATACTGCCTCAGCTGGAAGAACTGTTGTCGAAGTCAGCGAAAATCGCCATCAAGACGAAAGGAAGGATCCTGTTTGTCGATCCGGCCGACGTGGTGACTATCGAAGCTCAAGGCAATTACGTATTGTTGCAGCGGGCTTCA
>JBEEIB010000419.1:0-2740 GCA_041167675.1 Verrucomicrobiota bacterium | reverse complement strand
AGAGCGTTCTCAGGGCAGTCACCATGCCCGGACCCGCGGAGTGCGGAACCCAGCAGAAGTTCTTTTTCGTTTCGATGTCGAATCCAACCTTGCGGAAGACGGTGGCATACTCATTCAGGCTCGGCAGATAGCTCTGGTCTTTTGGCGTGTTCGATCCGCTGCGCAGCTTGCTCCGAAAAAATGGAAACGAGCGGTTCATGTCGATCATAATGGAGCAGCCGCCGGGCCGGAGCAGGGAAAAGATGTCGCCGGCCGACTTGGCTTGGCTGGCCAGCCTGAAACAGTAGCGGAAGGTATTCACGCCCACTATCAGGTGGAACGAGCTCTGCAAGTCCGCGAGTGAGCGGCCGAGCTCGTTGGGAAGGTCTCGATTCAGGTTTTCATTTGCGACGGCGCGGAAGAACACTTTGTCGCTCGCGGTGCGCGGCAGGGAGGAGGAAGCCTCCTTCTTCGCCGCTTCTACCATCTTCGCGGAGAAGTCTGTTCCACAGGCAAAATCGAGTTTGAGCTGGCGATCTAGCAGGTGCCTGACAATCCACATTAGATTCATGCCGCCACCGCAGCCGTACTCCAGGACGCGAAACCCGGCTTTACCCCCGGTCTGCGTAACGAGCTTATCGATCTGCTGCTCATAAATACGGCCGTAAACATGTTGCAGCAGATAAGCGATGCCCGAGCCCGCGCTATCGCTCACATATTTCTGCACAGCCTCGTTCGCACTGTACTCTTCGAGATAAACATTCATAAAATTCACCGACTATACCATCCTAGAAGGTTGACCTTTCCCATCGACCGTTTCTCTGGCTAATTGAGTGGAAAGTGTGCGATTTGCTCTTGATCCGAACGGATTCCGCGGAGCCACTGCTCGAACATAACGAGACTGAACAGGAGTTTGTGATTGTCTTGCTGGCCTGATCGGTGGTCCTGCAGGAGCTTTCGCGCGGACTCAGGCTTGAGCAAATCAAACATCAGGGAGTTTTCGTCCAGGAGCATTTCAGGAAGCACACCTCGCAACGAGGACTGGAACCAGTCGTCGACGACATTGACAGCAAAACCGCGCTTTTTGCGTTTCAGGATTTGCGGATCAAGAAACCGCCTGCAGACCTTCCGATGCAACCACTTGCCTTTGCCATTTCGAATTTTGAACCTGCCCTCCAGGCGCTGAGCGTACTCCACGATCGTTCGGTCCAGGTAAGGAACGCGGACTTCCAAGCTGTGAGCCATGGAGACCTTGTCCGTGAACATCAGCAATTCGTCGGGAAGTGAGGACCGGATTTCAAGAAGTTGAAAGCCGCCCAATTCGTCGGTGTGCTCCATTTGCGGCAGCAATTCGCGCCAGGCGTCAACGGGTTCATCGTCTCGTCTGCCTGGGAGTAGACCACCCCGAAACAGGCCGTCGATTTGTCGTGCAGGAGCGAGAGAAAAAACATGCTGATAGCGCTGCAACCGATCCTCGACTCCGAGCGAGTAGATGCCGCGTTTCAGCGCTTCGTTCCGCGGTAATCGATTGACGGCGGATCCAACCAACGCGCTGAGGCCTGCCGGCAGCCCACGCCACAACTTTCCATAGTGAACACCCAGATGTCTCTTGTAGCCCCCAAAAACTTCGTCCGGCCCCTGACCGACCAAGGCGACCTTTACATCCTGGCGGGCGCGCTCACAGACAAAATACATCGGAACGACCGACGAAGAGGCGATCGGCTCTTCCAGACAGGCCACAATCTTCGGTAGGGACCTTTCAAATTCAGCCCGATCGAGTTTTACCGGGATATGACGGGCGCCCAAAAGAGAGGCCGTCGCAGCCGCGTCGGCCAATTCATCATCTTCAAAAGTCTCTCCGTATCCGACGGTATATGCGGGCCATTCTCTGCCATGCTGATTCATCAGCGCCAACAGCAGCCCGGAGTCAAGCCCGCCGCTCAAAAGTATTCCAACGGGAACATCACTTAAGAGGTGGCGTCCGACCGCAGCCTCATACAATTCACACAATTCTTTTTCGGCCTCTTGCTCTTCTTTCGGGCTCGTAAACGGGATCGGCTTGTAATCGTACCAACGCTCTTCCTTGCATCTGCCATTTTCTACGATTAGCATCGAACCCGGCGCAAGTTTACGGACGCCTTGAAAAATCGTGAATGGAGAAGGTGTGTACCGGAACCGCAGGAACAGGTTGAGCGCCCTCGAATCGATTTCCGGCTTGGATGCTTCGGCCGCAAGGACCGCGCGGATTTCCGACCCGAAAGTCAGTTGACCGTCAGCCAACCGGTAATAGACCATTTTTATACCCATGGCGTCCCGGGCCACAATCAAACGCCGGTTCCGGACATCCCAAATGGCCAAGCCAAACATACCGTTCAGGCGGCTAAAGACCTTTGTGCCCCACTCCTTGTAGCCGTGCACGATTACCTCTGTGTCGGAGCGCGTCCGAAATCGGTGGCCGCGGCTCTCCAACTCAGTTCGCAATTCCTTAAAGTTATAAATCTCGCCGTTGAAGATAACCCAGACCCCCTCCTCCATGTCCGACATGGGTTGATGGCCGCCGGCCAGATCAATGATGGAAAGCCGTCTGAATCCCAATCCGAGCGGACCAGCCGGATAGTAACCCTCGTCATCGGGTCCGCGATGGACGATCGATCTAGCCATTCGTCGGACCGTCTCCGGATACACCGGTTTCTGTTGGTCCAAGTTAAACTGGCCGCAGATTCCACACATAGTTAGTAGTTAGCGAACGACAACAGTTTAC
>JBEEIB010000418.1:0-3025 GCA_041167675.1 Verrucomicrobiota bacterium | reverse complement strand
CTCCGTTCCCTTATTTTAAGGAAGGAAAGGTAGCTACTGGCACGGGCAGCTGGCATCTGGGAATTACGAAACAATCGCAGCACAAGGCAGAAGCCGCTAAATTCATCCGGTTCATCTGTGGAAACATTCAAGGGGCATCGATCTGGTTTGATTCTCAGGGACAACTCCCGGCTCTCTTAGCTTTACTCGATCAGATTTCCAAAGATCCAAAATATAACGCTTTTCCAGCGAACGCCTATCTCCTGGGCGTATACGAGGCTCAACATACGGCTGTTCCCAGACCGCTAACGCCTGGCTACCTGCAGTTAGAAGACATTTTCGCTTCCACCTACGAAGACATTCGCAATGGCGTTGATCCAAAAGCTTCGCTCGATGGCGCCGCGCAACGCCTTGACCGATTTTTGGCGCAATTCAAGAAGTAAAGTGCGCCGCCGACATGCGCCAACGGGTGTGGATAGCCTACCTTCTGTTATTACCGGCGCTGATATGCCTGGCCGTATTTCGTCTTTATCCGATCGCTGCGGCTGTGTTCGGGAGTCTGGTGAGCGAGTCGCTGACCGAACCGGGATCTCAGGTTTTTGTTGGTTTGCGTAACTATCTTCAATTATTTGCCGATCCCATCTTTTGGCAGTCGCTCTGGGTCACGATTAAACTGAACCTCGTAATTAATCCGCTCCAAGTCATTTTAGCCACTCTGCTGGCCGTAATGGCCAACCAGCGGTTCCGTGGCATCAGTTTTTATCGGCTGCTCTTCTTTATTCCGCTAGGAGTATCCTTGCCCATCGCATCGATTCTTTGGCGGATAATGCTGGATCCGAACTCGGGTCTAATCAATTCGATCCTGAATGTTTTCGGCATTCCATCCCAACCTTTCCTGATCAACGAAAACCAAGCGCTCTGGAGCATCATAGCGGTGGCGACGTGGAAAGGCGTGAGTTTCTGGATGATTTTCATCTGGGCAGGATTACAGAACATTCCGCGGGAACTATTAGAGGCAGCCACTATCGATGGTGCAGACCGATTTCGCCGCTTCCTCCGAATCACGCTCCCGTTGCTCAGGCGTCCATTGCTCTTTGTTTTAGTGACGGACACCGCGGTCAATTTTCTGCTTTTTGTTCCAATGTTTTTGCTGACTCGGGGCGGTCCATCTTACTCGACAAATGTATTAATGTACGAGGCTTATAAATCGGGGTTCATCTATGGAGATATGGGCCGCGCCCTGGCGTTGGTCGTGATCCTGCTGCTCCTGGTGGTCGCTACCGTGATGGTCCAATTTCGCCTTTTTAGCCAGGAGGCCGAACATTAGGATGGGTGCAATATTCCAGCGCCTGGGCACTCATCTGCTCTTCTGCCTGGTGGGCGTCCTGTTTGTCTTGCCGCTGTGGTGGTCTCTGGCCTCATCTCTGCGACCGCTGGACGAGATCTTCAAGTTCACATCACCTTTCAGCATCAACGCATTGATTCCGCAACACCTTGATTTGTCCGCCTATGTCAACATCTTCGCCGATAAAGGATTCGGCCGGGCAATCTTCAACAGTCTTCTCGTCGCGGTCACTACGGTACTCGGTGGACTGATCGTCAATGGCCTAGCAGGCTTCGCGTTTGCAGTGATCCAGTTTCCTGGCCGACAAATCTTGTTCTTCATTACCGTCCTGACTTTTCTAGTTCCGTTCGAGACAATCTCAGTTCCCTTGTACGGAGTGATCAAGTCATTCGGCTGGATCGATACATACTATGCCCTGGTCATGCCGGGTTTGGCCAACGGCGTTGTGATCTTCCTCTTCCGACAGTTCTTTGGGCAGATTCCACGCGAGCTTGCTGAAGCAGCCCGACTTGATGGTGCAGGTTGGCTGACGATTCTGTGGAAAATTTATCTGCCGCTTTCCAAGCCGGTTGTCATTAGTGGTGGATTGCTGCTGTTTCTGTTCCAATGGGAAGCTTTCCTTTGGCCGTTAATTTCAACTCGCTCCGAAGAGCTGAGGGTCATCCAGGTAGCGCTAGCCGGCTTTGAGCAGCGTTACGCAACTCTTTGGAACGAGTTGTTCGCGGCATCGAACGTGGCAACCCTCATTCCACTGTTAATCCTTTTGCCTCTCCAGCGGTTCTACATCCAAGGCGTTACGGCTTCGGGATTCAAGGGCTAGCTTTTTAACATGTGTACCCAATCCAACACAAAATTATGAGACCAGTGATCTTTGATACGGATATCGGCACCGATGTTGACGACATTCTTGCCCTGACTCTTTTGGCGAAAGCGCCTGAACTGAACCTGATCGGCGTCACGACAGTATACGGAGATACATCGCTCCGTTCCAAAATCGCTCGGGTAACCTGCGATTTGCTTGGGCGCAACGATGTTGCAGTCCGCACCGGACAAAAAGATACGCTTACTTGGCGGCAGATCCATTGGGCCGGTCATGAAGGATACGGAGTTCCCGGTCTCGATAAGGCTGAAGTACCAGCCTCACCGGCCGCTATAGATTATTTGTTGGAAAGCGCTGGGCGCTTTCCCGGGGAACTCGAGATTCTCGCTACCGGTCCACTAACGAACATCGCCAGCGCTATTAAGCAGGATGCAGCCCGCTTTTCTCAGATTAAGCACCTCTATTTGATGGGGGGCGCCTATTGGCTCGATCGGGCCGAGCACAATATAAAATGCGATCCAGAAGCCGCCAAAATTGTCTTCGAATCAGGAATCCGCATCACTGCGATTGGACTAGATTTGACCTTGCGCGTCTTATTGAACGCACAAGACCTGCGCCGGATCGCACAGTTGGGAGATGGCATTGGTAGGTTGCTCGAAGATCAGATTTTGCGTTGGTGGGATTCGAAACAAATCACAACGAATCATCCCCACGACCCCCTGGCAGCATTGGCGATGGTTCGGCCGGATCTTTTTCGTTTTGAAAATTGGGATGTGGATGTGACCAATGATGGTCGCATCGAAGGATTGACGCGATTACAGGAGTCAACCTGGGGTAATGTCCAGATCGGCTCCGATGTTTTTGCGCGCACCGCGGAACAG
>JBEEIB010000417.1:0-15198 GCA_041167675.1 Verrucomicrobiota bacterium | reverse complement strand
CGGCTCCCATTTATTCGGCTCGTTTGCCTCAAGAACCACGCAAAGTTGATTTTACAACCGCGAATAGACACGAATGCACACGAATGACTTCGCTCTTATTCGTGTCAATTCGCGTCCATTCGTGGTTTGAAGAAATCGATCGTGGTTCACGAAAGAGATTACTGCATCGGAATTAATGCAAGGCGCGCATCTCTAACAATAACCAGGATCTATTGTATGAAATTGCTCAGCACTATCCTGCTGGCGGGAATCCTCATTTTTTATAGCGACGCCTCGGCCAACGAAATCGAATGGCAGCCGTGGTCCGATTCGGTGTTCGCTAAAGCTAAGCAAGAAGGACGATTCGTGCTGCTCGATCTGGGAACTGGCTGGTGTCACTGGTGCCACGTGATGGAAGAGGTGACCTATCGCGATCCTGCGGTAACCGAACTCATTCAGAAGCGGTATATCGCGGTTCGCGTTGATGCAGATTCGCGCCCCGACTTGTCCAACCGTTACGAAGACTATGGATGGCCCGCCACCATCGTATTCAGCGGCGATGGAGGCGAAATAGTGAAGCGCCAAGGCTATATCCCTCCCAAGCCGATGGCCTCGATGCTTCAGGCGATCATTGACGATCCGACCCCAGGACCGTCCGTTTTGCCGGAGACCAAATTATCCTCTTCCCCCGATCCATTCCTGACGGCCGATTCCCGTCAAAAGCTACGAAAAGTTTTGATCGATACTTACGACCCAAAGAACAAAGGCTGGGGAACAATCCAAAAATTTCTCAATTGGGATGTGATCGAGTATTGCATGGTCCAGGCCAAGCAAGGGGACACCCGGCTTGAGCAGATGGCCCGCGAAACTCTGATGGCTCAGCTTCATCTGATTGACCCAGTTTGGGGAGGTGTGTGTCAGTATTCCACGGACGGCGATTGGGATCATCCTCACTTCGAAAAGATCATGCAGATGCAGGCCGAAAATCTTCGAACGTATGCCGCAGCCTATGCGCTTTGGCACGACCCGAGCTATTTGCAGACGGCAAAAAAAATTCAGGGCTATCTTCAGAACTTCCTCACCTCGCCCGAAGGCGCGTTTTATGCCAGCCAAGATGCCGATCTGGTTCCGGGCAAGCACTCCGCAGAGTATTTTAGGCTGAGCGATAATAATCGTAAAAAACGCGGAATCCCGAAGGTCGATCAACACATTTATTCGCGCGAAAACGGATGGGCGGTCAATGCATTGACCACCCTCTATGCTGTTACTGGAGACGAGAGTTATCTGACTGGCGCGATCAGGGCCGCCAAGTGGATCACTGACCATCGCTTCTTAACCGAGGGGGGCTTTCGTCACGACGAAACAGATCCGGCCGGCCCTTATCTCGGTGACACTTTATACATGGGACACGCCTTCCTCGCGCTCTACGCCGTGACTGCCGATCGCATCTGGCTTCAACGGGCAGAGCAGGCGGCCCAATTTATCTCTGCTAATTTCAAAAACGAGGTCGGTTACGTCACGTCCGCGAAGAACGGCGCTCTGAAATCGAATCCGCAGGTAGATGAGAACGCAGATCTCGTTCGCTTCAGCAACCTGCTTCATTATTACACGGGCAAAACCGCCTACCAGGAGATGGCTCAACATGCCATGCAATATCTATCGGTGCCCGGCACCGCAGACGGCCGTGGTTTTTTGGTGGGAGGAATTCTGCTGGCAGATCAAGAGATCGCTGCACCTCCACGGCACATCACGATCGTCGGCCGAAAGGATGATGCCGCCGCTCGAGACCTCTTTCGAGCAGCCCTCCAAGATCCTTCCACCTACAAACGGGTTGAGTGGTGGGACGAACGCGACGGCACGCTATCCAATAATGACGTCGAGTACCCCGCATTGGCACAAGCGGCAGCCTTTGTTTGCGGGGATAAGAACTGCTCTGCGCCGATCTTTTCGCCGGAAAAGCTAGCCGGCTTGAGTCAGAAAAGCGTGGCACGCTGAAAAAGAACGAGAGGCGGCAAGTGCGCGAGCGCGGCAGTCATCATCGATGGTTCCTTTCGGGGACTATTTGACTCCGCTTGATCAAAATTAATGGACAGGTTTTTCAGCGGCGAAGCCGCGACTCAGGATAGCCTAGAGGGCGTAGCCCTAGGAACGATTATAAGATAGAGGCCCAGCGCTGAAAGCGCGTGAAAACAAGACGAAATCCTAGGGCCCTGCTCGGACAGGACCTTAGACAGCACGTCCAATCGAATCGGTTTTCTTACGCGCTTTCAGCGCTGATCACCTGTTTGAACACCTTTCCCTAGCTGAAAACCTGCAATAGCAGGACGTTGATCCGATCGTGCAAGGTACGACGTCGCCCTACCGGAATGTATCGCTTCCAAAATGCCAAACGGCAAAGAAGCGATGGCGAGGGCAGCAAAGGAACCGTATCCGGGGTAACGGCCTATCGGCGTGCCGGCCGAGAATCTGCTATCTGTTATTGGTCACCTCACGTTCGGCGACAGTGTTCTGGCTTGATCTACGGCGACCGCTCTGGCAAATCGTGAAGCCCATGCGGCTTCTCTTCGCGGCTGGGATTTGGATGGGATCGCTCGGCCAGTTGGCTAATGCCGAACAGAACTTTTCTGCGACCCAAGCGATCTTGAGTTCCGGCCTGCACCTGTTTGTGCCGGTGTCGATTAATGGTACAAAACGAACATGGTGGCTTATTGATACTGGTGCGCCTGGATCTCTCGTAGCGCCATCGCTGCAGCAAAAGCTATCTCTCCCAGCTCCTCCAGGCCAAACCGGCTCTCAGGCGACCGTGAAGATTAGCGGCAAAAGTTACCCCCTTGTTCTGGCCCAAAGCGTCGACTTGAACGGAGCCCAAATTGGGCCTGGTTATTTGGCTGTTGCGCCGCTCGATGTGATGGAAAGGGAAAAGAGCAACGCTCTTTCTGGTGGCTTCGACAAGGGTGGACTTATCGGGATGAACTTTCTCCTGAAGCGAGGAGCACTCATTAATTACAAGACCTACCAAGTATTTCTAAGTCTGCGGGGCTCAGCCCTTCCTTTGTCTCGGGAGGGATACAAGAAAATGGGGTACACTTACGTCCCGTTGCGAATTACCCCGCGAGGATATGTCGAAGTTGAAGGAACGATCGGTGCCTCTACTTACAGCTTTCTCTTGGATACGGGAGCCTTTGTGAGCCAACTCGAGCCCAAGATTCGGGAGCGCAATCACCTCGCGTACGACACGACGAGAGCCCTCCTCACGGCTCCGTACGCCGGAGTCAAGGAGGTCAGGTTAACTCAGTCGACGGTTCCTGGATTCAAAATTGGAAACCAAGATCTGAGCGATTTTCGAATTGGCTTCGCCGAATCTCATACCTTCGATCCCGGGTTTCTCCACGAGTACGGCGGGATTCTGGGACCTGATCTTTTTCACTTCCACGCAGCAATAATCGATCTCGGTAATCGCGCCTTATACCTGAAGCCGGACTACCGCGGTCGGAAGCGCTGAGACGGCCTTCCTCAGCGTCCCAGGCGCCAGTCCAAGTAACTTGACCGAAAAAAGTTTCAATTACACCGACTTTTTGTTCTAACGTCATTTACAAGAGCTGCAGGTTGCGCCAATATCCGACACCCCCGTCTGCAGCAATGGTTGATAAAGGCGCTCAGCTACCGGAACTCTTCGCCGAATATGGTAAAGCTGGCCTGCTTTATTCCGTTCGCACGAGCCGGAAAGCCAAGCGGGTAATCCTGCAGGTCACAGAGTTTGGCCTACTTCAGGTCGTATTGCCGCGTGGCGCTCGCCGCAGCTTGATTCCGGATGTTCTCCGGGAACACCGGGAGTGGATTGATTCCGCGACGAGCCGCGCCCGGGCCCGCGTGTTGAGCCAACCGCTGTTGGACAGATCGGTTCCGCCGACCGAGATCCAACTTTCCGCTCTGCAAGAAGTTTGGTCGGTTTCCCTGAGAAACCGACCGTACAGCAAGCCTGCCCTTGAACAGCCTCGACCCTTTGCGCTGCAACTCGTCGGCGATCTTCGTAATCCGGTTACTTGGTCTGGACTTTTGCGCTCCTGGTTGGCGCTGCGAGGGAAGCAGTTCTTGCTGCCATGGCTTTCCCGAGTGAGCGAGCGCAC
Organism: Verrucomicrobiota bacterium; assembly: GCA_041167675.1. Classification (GTDB taxonomy): domain Bacteria; phylum Verrucomicrobiota; class Verrucomicrobiia; order Chthoniobacterales; family JAFAMB01; genus DASTDH01. Next base: position 11,092 of record JBEEIB010000417.1, on the reverse strand, counting down.
CGGCTTGCGTTTTCGAAGTGCGAGTGTGCGGGTTCAGCGAACACGCTGGGGAAGCTGTTCGGTCAACCGGCACATCAGCCTCAATGCGCGGCTCCTGATGGTTGAACCAAAGATTGCCGAATACGTACTCATTCATGAGCTGTGCCATACCAAAGAAATGAATCATTCCCCACGGTTTTGGAATCTAGTGGAACGTCACGAACCGGATTATCGCCGGTTGGACCGCGCATTGACCATCGCTGCTCGTCAGATGCCTTGGTGGGCCAACTCCTAGCGGGGAGGGCGCGCCCCGGCGAGGACCGAGAACGATTTCCCTCCTACGGCACTCCCGGCGCAAGCGTGCCCGAGGGCCAATTCACAAACATCTTTTGCTGCTCTATAATATTTGCAGGAAAAATTGCCGGAGGCTTCGAATCGATTAGATCGGCCTTCCTTAAAACAAACTCTGGAAAGAATCTGCCGCTGGCGGCTTCATAGACGCGATCGCCGGAAAAGTAGCCGAACAATCGATACTCACAATTATTGTCTGAGCCGATTGAATTACGCGCCCGATCGGGAGCAAGGGCTATATTCTCGTTTAGCATTACAAGCTTCGCTCGATCCCAGCTTTCCCCTGGCTTTTTCACATAGCCCCAGAAATAGAAGTGCCGGCCAACAAGCCGCCGACCAACAAAATAGTCGCCGAGTCGTTCAGTCTTTACCCGCTCGGCCGCTTCTGGGCTGACCTGTAAGCCGTTACTAATTGTCGTCCGGGAAATTGTTTGACAGCCGATCAGAAGGAATACCCAGAAGAACGCCTCAATTCTTAGCTTGAACCTCAAGGCTCTTCTCATTTGATTGGCTCAGCGCGGTTCTTCCGAGGCCAACGGAATCCGATATACCCCAAACGGTTCTGAAATCTTGCTCACCCCATGATTGAACCGCGGGGTCAGGTGAATCTGTGAGGTGGTAACATAGAGGCTACCGTCGGGTCCGAAGCTCAATGTGTCCGGCCATTTCAGTCGCGAATCTTTCGTCACCACTTCGAACTGTTTAGTGGCTAGGTCTAACCGCACGATAGCATCCTGTTCGATTGCCGTGGAATAAATAGAGCCATTTCGGAAAGCGAGCCCATCGGCCGCCGGGACTGTCGCGACCGTTTCAATCCGTTTCGCCAGATCGGCGTCAGGAAGATCGGCGTTTTCCAGATCTGGAACCGGAATTCGATACAGAGTGCGCCCGGTCAATGCCTGGTAATAGAGGTAACCACCGGCTTTATCGTAGGCAACTCCGACCGAATGAATTTGTAACGGCTCACCGGTCTTCGGATCGACAAGCTTAACCCCTTCAATGACGAGAACGACGGAAGGCTCGGCTTTGGTTGACGGATGGTTCTGCAAAACGCGGCGCGCCTGTCCACTCTTCAGATCAACAACCACAAGTCCGCCGATGCCAGAGTCAGTGATAAACGCAAACCCATTGTGAGTGTCGATCCGCACGTCGTTTAGATAACTCTTCCTCGGCGCAACCGAGTCCGGGAATACAATGTCCCGGATCACTTTATTGGTCTTCAGATCGATCTTTACGAGTTTTGCGCCTCCAGAAATCACGCCTTCCATTTTTACCGAGGCGGGATCAAGCACCCAGAGCCCATCCTGATCATCGGCGACCACACTTTGAACACAAATAAATCGTCGATCGACTGGCCCCTCATTCGAGTTCCAATTGCTGTCGGGGTACGGTGTCAGTGCACTGTTCTCGCCCAGCTGAGCAACCGAGACCGAATGAGCGTCTGACCAATATGGGAAATTTACGAAGATTCGGCCGTCTGACGCTACGGTAATACCAGTAACCTGCTGATCAGGAAAAGCGGCGATCTGCTGGAGCTTAGGATCATGTTGTGCTTGGACCGGTAGAGCGAAAAAGAGAAACATTAACGCCGAGACTTTGCGCTGGATGGCTCGGAACGGCCCAGGCCGAAGAATTCGTGTTATTTTCATAGAAGCAACCTCCCTTGTTTCGGGCTGAAGGATGACAACGGACGCCCGGTCGGGATGCGTCGGTTTTGTATCCGGGTCGGCTCTCGACTTCGCCGTAGCTTGCGGAGACGGGCCTGCCGATCCGGTTCGAAACGGACGGACAGAGCCAAGAGCCCATCCCTATCTAAACGCCGTCGGCACTTTTACCGGGGGCAAGATTTTTTGCAGAAAACGCCGCTCGCACTCAAGCCACTCCGGCAATTGGAGCTTGGACCCAAGCGACTCCCGTGGTTCGTCCGCTGTAAATCCGGGAGGATCGGTTGCAATCTCGAATAACACTTCACCGGGCTCTCTAAAATAAATGGAACGAAAATACTTTCGATCTCGCACCGGGGTCACACCAACGCCCGACTCGGCTAGTTTCGACCGCCAAGCCAATTGCTCATCTTCATTCGTCACCCTCCAAGCCACATGATGAACCGCGCCCGGTCCCATCTGGCCACGCTGTCGATGGCCTAGCGCCACGATCTCCACAAAGCCGGCTCTTTCGGATTCACCGATAACAAACAGTCCAGATTGTTCGGGTGTTCCTTGCGGTTTCGCCCCCAATCGATCAGTCAGAAACCGAATCGAGTCCGCAGCGCTAGCGACCGACATGGTTACTCCAAAAAACCCGCGAATGGCGAATGACTCTGGTATTCCTCCGTCTTTCCAAAATGAAAACGGTCTCGGAGTGGGATCTTCCACCAATTCGAGTTTGATCCCGTCTGGATCTTGGAACTCCATCCGAGTGAAGTTCCAACGCTCAGCAGCTGCAGAAACTGCGATCGAATGCTTTCCCAGAAGTTCTTGCCAGAAAGGAAGCGCGCCTTTGGGCACCGCAAAACTGATCGTAGTCACCTCGCCAGTGCCAATCGTTGCACGGGAATTCTGGCCCAGGGGAAAGAAAGTGAGAATCGTTCCTGGAGACCCGACGGCATCGCCATAATAAAGATGGTAGGTATTGGGATCATCGAAATTGACAGTCAGTTTGACCAAACGCAGACCGAGGATTCCGCAATAAAAATCGACGTTCGCTTGAGGATCGCCGGCCATCGCGGTGACATGATGAATTCCTTTCAATGACTCCATACTGAAGAAGCACTTAAGCGCGCCTTCTCTCTCGTCCAAACGTCACAATAATCAAGCGTAGCCTGATGCGCTAGGGCGAAAGCCTGGTACGGTCTAAGCCGGACCGGCTTGAGCCGTTTTGTGGTGCTACCGAAAGGTGTTCTTTGCCCACCCTCCGTACTGGAACAATCAAAAGATCAATGCCGCAAAGCAAGCTTACATGCCGAGCGAGACCGCACATGGCTCAGGTCTACCAAAAATGGGCGGGGCGCGCCACAGTTGCTATCGCGTCGAAATAAACCCGCCTCGCGAGCCCAGATCAGTTATTATCCAACGAGAACAGATTCCACCGCTTCTTCTCATCTGAGTGGGAAAGTTTCGCCACCAGCGTGTTGTGGAACGGCGGTTTTGGTCGGATTCCCTGAAAAGTCGGCATGACGTAGGTATTCATCGCGACGCTTACGATGTCGCGAGACATCTTCAGACTCCGATGCGTGCTCACGAACATCGTCGGATCCTGATAGTTGTTGAAATCGCGAGTGACGGCGGTATGCACAACGCCGATGGTGAGATTCTTATGCACCTCGAAATGCAAGTGCGGCGCATAAAGTCCGTGCGCGTTTCCTACGGTGCCGATCTGTTGTCCCCGGCTCACCGGTTGGCCCTCGGCAACCAAAATCTTGTCTAAATGGGCGTAAAGTGAATCCGCGAACTTAACCTGACCGCCTTCGAGATAGGCATGACGGATAACAATCGCATTTCCCCAGGCACGTCGAAAATCACGAGCCAGTGTCACGACCCCAATCCCGATTGAGCAAACCGGCTTCTGATAGGCAACTCCCGGACCGGCGGCACTGACCCAATCCTCACCGAGATGCCCGACGATAGAAAATCCGCGAGATTTACAATAGCCATCCGCGTTCGGGCTCCCCAACGGAAAGTCAAACCCGTCAGCGATACGGGTCGCGGTGATGTTCGAATCGCAGAGAGCGGTACCGATCAGGGTGGAACAAAGTCCAATCGCAAGCAACAACCTGGACATTGCGCCTGTTTTTAGACGGGAATTCAGCAGTCTGCAAGTCACAAAAGCAAATCTGCGACACTTTTCCGTTTTTGAGATTTGCGGAATTTCTTAGGGAGTGAATGTATTTAGCCTCCCGGAGTGTTGGTGAGAAGTGATTGGTGATTGGTGAAAGGACCATGAGAGATTGGGTTAGGAGGAAGCATCAAGGCAACTTTCTCTCACGCATACGATCCACTGCCCACAATTCCTAGGGCCGCGCGTCGCTCTTTGCGTTCTTTCGCTACTCGGCCTTCGTAACCACTTTCACGGAATGCAAGCAGAGGCGAGACCGGAATGTCGCGTTTCTTCCGCCATTCGCTGATAACTGAGCGGACATCAGTAGCGAACGCATCACGCAGTATTTCCTCCGCATCAATTTGAGCATTTCGCTCCTGCAACCGGCTTAACTCTGCATGGTCGACCATTGCCGCCTTCGCATAGAGTTCTTGCGCCACCGAGACGGTCTGAATCATGGCCTCGATTTTCGGTTTATCAATATGCGATTGGTCGATCATATACGCTAGCTCCGGCTTTGTTCCGGATTCCCATTCGAAGAAGAGGATCTCGTGAAAAATTCGGAAGATTTGGTAAGGATCGATTGAGCCGAGCGTCAGATCGTCGTCGGCGTAGCGCCGATCATTGAAATGGAATCCTCCGAGCATCCCTTCGTCTAACAACCAGGCAACAATCTGCTCGATGTTCTGAGTGAGGTAGTGATGGCCGGTATCAACCAAAACTTTTGCCCGCGGACCAATCTCCTTTGCTACCACGTAAGCCATGCCCCAATCCGCCAGGTCGGTGTGATAAAAGGCCGGCTCGAACGGCTTGTATTCGACCAGCATCACTTGGTCAGGATTCAGAGTCGTGGCAATTTCGGTGAGACCCTGGGTCATTGCCCGTTTGCGCCATCGAATATTTGCCTGGCCAGGGTAATTGGAACCGTCAGCAAACCAGAGCGAAAGATATTTACTGCGTATTTTTTTTGCGATCTCAACGCTATCGAGGAGATGCCGCTTCGCTGCGGAGCGAGCGACATCGTTGCGATTGCAAACGGAACCATACTTGTAAATCTGATCCTGAAAGAGATTAGGATTCACCGCTCCCAAACGAATCCCGAGCTTTTCCGCGCGTCCGACGATCATCAGCGGATCTTCACCGGCTGGAAAATCCCAAAGCACGTGAACGGCACAACTCGGACAGCAACCGGTATACCGATGAACCTGGGCTGCGTCCGCTAATTTATCGTCGAGACTGATCGCCGCAGCATCCTGGAGAAACTTACCAAACCGGGTGCCGGTATCGGCGAACGCCCAACTTGCGGTCTCGATCTGAAAATGATCGAGAGCATCTAATATTTTCTGAGATTGAATATCGTGCATAGAAAGTATTCACAACAGAGACACGCTGTAACAAACGGAATAGCCGCAAAAGAACGCAGAGATCGCGAAGAAATTACACAAGCCACGATTTAGATTCCTTTTATTCGCGTCCATTTGTGTCCTTTCGCGGTTGTTTTCTGTTTTGCTATCGGTGTCGACAGTGACTGCGTCTAGTGGTGATGATAGGGCGGCTCTGCACAGATTTCCGGTCGAGCACGGTCAAGTTGGCGCCAGAGAGTTGCCGCTACCAATCCTTCCGGCTTCTGTCTTCTATTTTTGCGGTCTTTGTGTTCTTTTGCGGCTATTTTTTAGGGACGAACAAAGCAATATTCACCGCAAAAATGCTTCCGGCAGTCCACCATCTACGGCAATCACCTGACCAGTAGTCTTGCTCAATCGATCGGACAACAACAGGAAATACGCCTCGGCCTGATCAGCGGGCTTGATTGGATCTTTAAGAAGACTTCGATCGGCATAAAACCGGGATAGCTTACTCACCAACGTTTCGGTCGATTCTTCCTCCGAAAATGGTACCTGATACTTCCTTAAAGATGAGATGACCCGGTCGCGCGGAAACATAGTACTTCCTTGCACGACGGTTGCAGGAGCGACGCAGTTGACCCGAACCAGGGGCGAGAACTCAATCGCCAGCTCTCGCACAAGGTGGTTGAGGGCGGCTTTGCTCACGTCGTAAGCGAAACTTCCTTTCTTGGGGACGACTGCATTGGCGCTTGAGGTAAGCACGATCGAGCCACGCAGATTTTGTTCGCGCAAAAGCTTACCTGCTTCGTCCGCGACAATATAGGATCCGGTGACATTGACGTTCAACGTGAACTGAAACTTCTCATCCGGGATGTGACCGGAAGCATCGGGAGGAATAAAGATCCCCGCGGTTACGACCAAGGCGTCCAGTCCGCCATAAGCCAGCACCGCTTGACGCAGCAGCGTTCGAACTGATTCTCGGTTCGTGATATCGGCCGCTAATCCCAGCGCCGGTCCACAACCGGAAATTCCAGATCCGGCTACTCCGATTCCAGGCCCTTGTTTGCTGGTAATCTCGTTCGCGGTCTGCTGGGCCGCGTCAACCGCCAGATCGGCAGACACCACCTGGCCGCCTGCTCCGGCTACACGGATCGCTAACTCTTTTCCGATCCCGCTGCCGGCCCCAACGATGAGTATGATCTTGCGCGCAAGCTCGTTCTCCGGAGGCATCCGGCGCAGCTTGGCTTCTTCGAGCTGCCAATATTCAATGTCGAATGCTTCCTGCTGGGGGAGGGCGATGTATCGATCGATCGCCTCCGCACCGCGCATGACTTCAACCGCACAATTGTAGAACTCCGCCGTCACCCGGGATTCGCTCTTATCTTTGCCCCAAGCGATCATGCCCAATCCAGGAATCAAGATCACTGTCGGATTTGGGTCACGAATAGTGGGAGAGTCAGGCCGCTTACAGTTTTCATAGTAAGTCCGATAGTCGGAACGGTACCGTTCGACACCTTCGGTGAGAAGGGACCGCAGGGCCTTCGCATCGCGCGAATTGGTGTCCCAATTTACAAAAAGCGGCTTGATCTTCGTGCGCAGAAAATGATCCGGACACGATGTGCCGAGAGCAGCCAGTCGTTCTGCATCCTGGCTATTTACGAAGCGAAGAATCTGCTCGTCGGTCTGTATGGTTCCGATGAATCGTTTTTGTTGGCTTATTTGTCCGCGCAGCCAAGGCAGCAATGCCGCGAGGAATTTTTCCCTATCCGATTCCGTTAGCTGAGGGCATTTTTGTCCTCCAAATGTATTGCTTCCTTTGTCCTTCGCCGCGATGAACTCAGCAGCGCGCTCAATTAAGGAAAGCGAGAGCTCATAGCACTCCTTGTCGTCATTGGCCCAATTGATTAATCCATGTTGACCCAGGATTGCCCCTTTTGCTTGGGGATGCTTTTTGCACAATTGCTGAAGCTGTAACCCAAGTTCGAAGCCTGGGCGCTGCCAGGGAAGCCAGAAGACTTCATCACCGTAGATTTCTTTCGTCAGCGCTTCGCCATGCTCGGCCGCAGCCACAGAAATGACTGCGTTCGGATGAGTATGATCGACGTGGCGAAACGGCACGAAACCATGCAAAGGTGTATCGATCGAGGAAGCTCGAGGATTAAGGTTAAAGGTGCAGTGTGGGTATGCCGCGACCATCGAATCTTCCAACGGAGTCTTGGCGCCCTTCTGGTTCGAAGCTTCGTAGCTTGCGCGGAGACGCTCGAGCTTACTCATATAGAGGCTCGCAAAATTCTCTCGCTTCGCGGTGCGGAGATCGCCACCCGAGCCTTTGACCCAGAGCACCTCCACTTTTTCTCCAGTGAGCGGGTCTGATTGCATCAGTTTGGCGGAAGTATTGCCTCCACCGGTGTTCGTGATGCGTTGATCAGAACCAAGAAGATTCGAACGATAAATGAGCCGATCGACTTCATCCAATCGACTGGCTACGGCGTCGTCCCAAAGATAATTCACGTATCTTGTGTTCATGTCGTAATTTTGCTGAATCTTTCCTTTCCTTCGGACCAGGACTCCGTTTCCTGCGGAGCGAATTCATCGATTGCATAGGAACGGCGAATCACAGCTCTCAACTCCGCCAGCGAACCGAGCTCTCCGGCGGCGATCGCCTGAATAAGCAGATTTCCTAATGCGGTGGCTTCGACCGGACCGGCCGTAACCCGTAGTCTGGAGGCATTGGCGGTAAATTGATTGAGCAAGCGATTCTGGCTGCCACCTCCGACTACGTGCAGGACCTCAAGTTTCTTGTTTAACAGACCGCTCAGTTGGTCCAGTTGAGTCGCATAACTCAGGGCAAGACTCTCCAAGATACATCGAGCTAAACTCGCGGCGTCGTCCGGAATCGGTTGGCCGGTCCGCCGGCAAAAGGACTGAATCTTTTCGATCATCCGCCCAGGCTTTAAAAATTCCGAAGCGTTAGGATCAACGAATGATCTCAATGGAGGTGCGCCTTCCGCCGCGCGCACCAGATCTGAGTAGTCGACTTTGCTGCCCTGTTGGATCATTTCTCGCCGCGTCTCTTGAAGTATCCAGAGACCAAGAATGTTGCGGAGAAAACGGACAGTCCCTTCATGGCCAAGCTCATTGGTATAGTTCGCCGCCATACAGTCGCTCTCCAAACGCGGATGCAACAGCTCCACGCCCAGCAGAGACCAGGTTCCAGAGCTGAGAAACGCCCAATGATCTCCCTCGGCCGGCACCGCAGCAACTGCTGCACCGGTATCATGAGAGCAGGTCGCGAAAATTGGGAATGTTCCTAGTTCAGATGCCAAGCTCGTGGTCACTTTGCCGATCCGGGTCCCCGAGACGACCACCGGCGGGAATAGCTGGCGGGGCAGACCCAGCTCGTTCACCAATGCCGCCGACCAATCGTTTAAAACGGGGTTAAAAATTTGCGTGGTGCTCACCAAACTTCGTTCCATAACCGGCTCACCGCTGAACAGGTAATGAAGATAATCAGCGATTCCCAAAAAATGCCGGGCAAGATCGACGAGCGGCCGGCGATGCAGCACATCATCGTAGAGCTGGTAGAGCGTATTAATCTGCATGAATTGGACGCCAGTCTCACGAAAGATCAATTCACGTCCCGCCTTTTTGAGGAACGCCGGATAGGATTCATCCGTCCGGCTGTCGCGATAATGAAAAGGCGTCCCGAGCAGCGGTTCGCTCGCTGAAAAATAGGCGTAGTCGACACCCCAAGCGTCTATGCTAAACCCATCGATCTGTGGGACGCATGTTTTCGCCGCCTTTATACCGGTCTGAATTTGGTCGAAAAACCGCAACAGATCCCAGCGCAAAGATTCACCCAGTTGGGTCGAACCAGTCGGAAATCGATGACATTCCTGCAGACTGACTTTGTCGTCGACGAGTCGACCTAACACCACCCGGCCGCTCTCCGCGCCGAGGTCACAAGCGACATAATTTTTCGCGCTACTCATTGGCAGCCTGTCCAGGGGGGAAGAGATTTTTCATACCAGATCAGCAAGCCACCGTTCAGATCAACCTTCAAGTCCGACAGGCTGCTCTGCACTTTGTACTCGTACACTGAACGTCGAACGCAAGTCCATAGCTGCCTGTCTTGACGAAAGACTCGGCAGGCCAAGTCCGGGGGGACATTTTTGAAAGAAGCCCAGTACGAAGTCGAACAGGCCGACTCTAAATCGTTCTAAAAATGAAATGCAGCCAGCGCAAAAACAAAGATCGCAAACACGATACAATACACACCAAACCACTTCCATCGTCCGGTCTCGAGCCACTGCGATAGGAGCCGCAACGCCAGTAGTCCGGCGACAAAACTCGCCACCATTCCAATAATCCCAGGCAAAGCCAGCGGTACCAAGTGATCCGCCTTGCTTACTTCCGGATGCGCCTTGATTAGGCGCCAGAACTCTCGAGCGATTACCGGCGGTGTGATCACTACCGCCAAGGCAAAGCTAAACGCTTCCATGCGTCGTTTCCCAACGCCGAGTAACAACCCGGTTGAAATCGTCGCACCGGACCGCGAAAAACCACGAAAGGGCAGGCACAACCCCTGAACCGCTCCGATCCAGAACGCTGACATTGTACTGACATTTTTAGCCTCGAGCCTACTTGGCTCACGCAGGCCGGCCACGATTATCAGCAAGCCGGCGGCAAGCAGCGCCGCACCGATGAGCGGAAGCTGAGAGAACAAGCTTTCTACGTCTGTGCTTTGGCTTCCTTTCAGGAGGACCTTTTCGATTAGCAGTTGAAGCGTGAGCCCAACAATCGCTGTGAGCACTGTTGCTACGGCGACATGCTTGACCGTTTTCCAGAAGACTGCTGCACTAGAGAAATAACTGATCCGCCACGCGTTCCAGAAATAGACGATTACGGCGAACATGGTCCCAGTGTGCAACATCACCAGAAGGAACGTCATCTCTGGACTGGACGCGTCTAAACCCATCAATTTTTCGACTACGATGACATGGGCTGAACTGGAGACCGGCAGGAGTTCCGCAGCCCCTTGAACAAGACCAAGGATCAGAATCTGGAGAATGTTTGCAACCATGGTGGAGAATTGGACTATCGGAGTAATGGAGTGATGGTGCTAAGCGTTGGATGAACGCTCAGTCTTTCGCTGCTCTCCGCGAAGGATGCAACGAGGTTTCGCAAAGAAATCTGACGAAAGTAGCCCAGCACGAAGTTCTGGGGCTAGCGTCTTTAAAGAGCCATCCGTCCCGGACGGGACGATCGACCAATGCTGGAATCCCTGAGTGGCGTGCGAGACCAAAAGCCAAGCGTTTCTATCGTCCCGGATGGGACGGCCGTGTCTTTTTGCTTCATTTCCCAGCACTTCGTACTGGGCTTCTACTTTCACCAAGTCCCTCCGGGACAAGTCCTCACCGGGCGATCTTAAGTACTTATGTTGACGCGCATGGGCTGCTGCCGGACGCGCCCTCCGATCGCTGGTCTCTGGACGAGAAAGAATATTTTATTATTCATTCGGCGGTACAAATACTGCTAAACATCCACAGCTTCTGGCCATTCCCTACATGCGAATTCATTGGCGGCATAATCTCTCTTTA
>JBEEIB010000416.1:0-2854 GCA_041167675.1 Verrucomicrobiota bacterium | reverse complement strand
AATATACTGGGGCTGGTCGCCATCTAGAATTTGCAGGGCAGCCGTGTAGCCTGACGCTGGCGCATTAACGCCCCCGAGTTCGTTGTACTGCTGCCAAAGATCCGCTTCGATCAGTTCGGCGGCAGCGAGGAGCTGGAGGATCGCGACATCGCCTCGTGAAAGAGCGTTGTTCTGTCTTCGATTGCCATTAGCTGCCGACGCCCTGCGGTTGCCATTAGAGGCCAAGGCCTTACCAGCGTTGCCTAGTAAAGCAGCTCCCGGGGCCAGAAGAGCGGCTCCCAAGCCGAGGTTTCGCAGAAAGGAGCGCCTGGGAAGACGGTTCGGCGCCAGAAGCGAGGGCACGAGCTGGGACGAGCCTGCCGTAGTTAAGGTGTCGTGTTTTTTGGAATGATTGGTATCAGGACGCATAGAAGGGTTTCAATTTGGTTTTAATTAGCTGTTGTTTGGGCGGATTGCCCTACGTCCATCTCTACCGACGCGGTACGATTTTATTCCCAAAATCTTTTGAGCGTCAGGTATAAGGTTCCGGCATTACCCAACCGGATTACCAGTAGGATTTCTGCGCCGCTGTTTGGCGCCAGAGCGAGGTTGACGCTGCTCCATTCGCTTGCTCCGATGCGACTTCCACTTGCACTATTGGTATTACTTTCGCTTCGTTCGCCTCATCATTCCATTGGCGCAGCCAAATCACCGCGTCGGCTCCTTCATGCGCCACCGCTTCCGCAATGGCGCGCCCGATGGACTGTTTCCCGCCGATTACAATGACCTTCTTTCCTCTAAGATCGAGGGTCACAAGTCAGACCTCTGTTGTTGGAGGCAGTCCCTCGTTCTCATGGAGAAACTTCTTAGCTACATCGTATCCGGCCTCGCCGCGCCGGATCCGGATTAACAGGCGAGCCAGGCGATCACGCCTGCGCTGAACGACATCGGGCGCTCCCTGCTCCACGGGTCCAGCTGAAGCCAGTTGGTCTAATTCCTTTATACTAGCAGCCGCGACTCTGCTTTTTAGAGGGCGGCTATTACTACTCTCTGAACCATTCTCACCCTTTCCCGAGTTCATATAGCTGTCATGCGATACTAGTAGCTTGACGAAAATCTACTCGATTGGCTCGATGGCGACCTCGAAGGAACCGGTGATTCGTTCGAGTTGTTGAGAAGTGTCGCGGAGCCGGGCATATCCAGCCCTTGCTGGTTCGCGTAATCGATTAGAAAGGGGTCGTCGAACGCGCTGATCACCCGGCCAATGTTGCCTGGCGTTGCGACCAGGAGCGTAATAGCAGCGGTCATAGCGAACCCAAGTATGCCTGCGTTCAAGTTTCTCAGGGAACGAACGGCTACCCTCCGCGTGTTAGGCTTTTGATAATCAACAGGAGAAGAAAACATAAGGTGAGTCTCGGCTTTCGGTTTCATTGGCGATTGTAGATTGCCTTCAGCTAATACTACCGTTTTGCTCACCGATTATTCCCCCGCTGGGGAGGTTGTCTCCGGAACAGAAGGGCCAAAAAAACGGGCGTGCGCAGAGTAACAGCGGATAGTAGCCAGCTGACGAACGCTACGGTAGCCAGCTCAATCGTTTTCCAGACCGCGGTCCATCAAAACTCTCAAGGATCGATTGTTTGTATTATGTCTTCGGCAAAGCGCTCCATCTCCTCAAACTGCGGACTGCATTGCAACAGAAGAAGGTCAACGCCAACCGCTTCAAATTCGGCGATGCGTTTCCTGATTTGGCCGGGTGTGCCGACCAGTCCGGACCGCAATCCCCGATTACTGACGGAGTAATCTTCGAGCGAAACATGTTGGTCGAGCTTTGTGCCGGCCAGCCATTGCTGATAATTGTCGTAGCCGACGGCGGACTGCTTCACGTCGGTAATGCGTGCCAGTTCTCTCTGCGCTTCCTTTTCGGTATCGCGAACGATCGAATAGGCAGCGACTCCGAAGGTCATAGGATTGAGACCTTTCTTTTCTCGTCGCTCCGACATGTCAGCGATTTTGGCGCGGACACGATCCGGAGGATCTCCATGCATGACAAAGGCATCGCAGCGTTCGCTGATCAACTCTTTCGCAGCTTCCGATTCGCCACCTGCGTAAATCACTGGTCGTGGTTGTGAGATTGGCTTTGGCCGCAGGATCGAGTCCTCCACCTGATAGTAACGGCCGGAAAAAGAAAAACGATCCCGTTTCCACATCTGGTCGACGACTTCAAGCCACTCCGCCGTGCGCGCATACCGATCATCGTGCTGCTCGAAATGGACGCCGTACTTCTTCGCCTCATCGGCCCACCAGGATGAAACAACATTGAGAGAAAGACGGCCCGGGCCAGCGATATGATCGATGTTCGCGGCCTGTTTGGCGAGAAGTGCGGGCGAGTGAAAGGTGGGACGGACCGCGACCATCAACTTGAGGCGTTTCGTCACCGCGGCCAAGGCTGCGGCCGTTGACCAGGCGTCCAGCGCAGGCGCATTGGCGCCTTTGATGTCGTTGAGGTTTAGTTCAGCGATCAGCGTCAGATCAAACCCGATCTCTTCGCTTCGACGCGCCAGACGGCTTGCGTATTCCCATGTCGCCTCCATCTGCTCATCTTCAACGTTTCGGAGCCAACCCCCGAAGACAGGGAGCCAATATCCATAGCGCATCAGGCTCCCTCCATTTCCGTCTCAAGGTAGTCGACCAGCCGCACGTGCGGATCAAAGCCAAGAATTTGCGGCGCGTTCGCAACAAAATTTGACAGGGCATTAATGTCGTAATAAACGACGCGGCCATCGCGATCGTCGACCAAGTATTCAACGCTGCCTGCTTCGATTTGTGCGGCACCGACGATTTTTTCAACTGCATCAATTATTTGTTGTGGGGGAGT
>JBEEIB010000415.1:0-10625 GCA_041167675.1 Verrucomicrobiota bacterium | reverse complement strand
TAAGTACTTCTAATCCGTCGATTTTTGGAAGCTTCAAATCAAGCAACACTAACTTTGGTTTGTGATTGGTGTCGCGGTCGGCATAAGTTCCAATACCGAAAAGCCAATGAATGGCTTCCTCGCCGTCTTTAACATGCAAGACGCTGTTGGCGAGTTTTCGTTTTCGCAACGCGCGAAGGGTCAACTCGGCATCGTGAGGGTTGTCTTCGACCAAAAGAATTTCGACTGCGCTTGGAATTGGCATTTCAACTGGCCTTCTTGGCCGGAATCGCGAAATAAAAAGTCGCGCCTTTTCCCAATTTTGATTCGGCCCAAACTGTTCCGCCATGCCGGAGGATGATACGCTGAACCAGCGCCAGTCCGACTCCCGTACCGGCAAATTCTTCGTCCGTGTGTAATCGCTGGAAGACGCCGAACAGCCGAGCACTATATTTCTCGTCAAAACCGACGCCGTTGTCTTTCACATAGTAAACGTTCTGGTTTTGGTCGCACGATCCTCCGACTTCAATGGCCGCATCTTCTTTCCTTAGGCTGCTGAACTTAATCGCATTATCGAGGAGATTGACGAAGACCTGACGCAGCATGGTCGAATCTCCTCGCGCTGGAGGGAGCGTTTTTATGTTTAGCTGAGGGGCTGGGACAGGATGAGCCGTAATGAGACCCTGAAAGGCGCTCAAGGCCAAGGGAGTCATATCAATATCTGTCAATTCCACCCGTTGACGACCCAGGCGAGAGAACATCAATAGATCATCGATGAGTTGGCTCATCCGAAGTGCTTCACTCGAAATCACGTTGAGCAACCGCTGTCCTTCAGCGTCGAGCCGAACGGCGTACTCTTCCAAAATGAGATGTGAATACCCGATGATGGCCCGCAACGGAGCGCGCAAATCATGGGAGACGGAATATGAGAACGCTTCCAGTTCTTTGTTCGCCGCCGTCAGCTCGGCGGTTCGTACACTGACACGCTCTTCTAACTCTTCATTGAGTTGGCAGATCTGTCCTTCGGCGAGTAAGTGCTCCGTGATATCCTTGGCCAGAACCAGTTTTGCCTTCTTCTCACCAAACTGAAATTCATGCGATGTGATTTCGACGTCGATCAGAGCGCCATTTTTTTTTCGATGTCTCCAAACGCTTGTGACCGTTGGAGTGGACCGATTTGTTTTAATGTCCGCCAGCAGAGCAGGAATATCTTCCTTCGGGCGGATGTCTTTGAGGGTCATTCCCAAAAACTCTTTTCGGGAATAGCCATAATGGCGAATAGCCGCCTCATTCACAGTGAGGAAACGCAGAGTCGCCGGGTCGTATACCCACATCGGGAGCGGATTGCGCTCAAATAAAAGTTGATAGTGACCCTCCGAATACCGCGGATGTTCGCCTTCCGTGCTTTGGTCTTCGATTTGGGATTCCGCACTCATTTGTCCCTTCAAGCAGAAATGTATTTGGATAATCGCAAATAGCGACGCTGAAATGTTCATATCCCACCAAAATCAATTATGCGAAAGAGTTCTCTAACAACCTGCGTAATTGTTTTATTTATGAGAGACTTGAGGAAGCGGCTTTACCAGGAAATAAGGGAAGTGAGGCGCCGTCACCTGGTTGCCGCAGTGCCAGTTTCCGAACCGACCGTTTTTCGCAAACGACGGCCGGCTTGAACCATGTTCTCCAGAGCCGGGACGACTTCCTCCCACCGGCGAGTCTTTAAACCGCAGTCGGGATTTACCCAAAGTTGCTCCGGCGTAAGCACCACTAAAGCCTTACGTAATAGATTCTCCATTTCATCTACCGATGGCACTCGCGGGGAATGGATGTCCCACACGCCTGGACCAATGTCAGCCGGATACCGAAACTCGACAAAGGCAGCAAGCAACTCCATTTGCGAACGTGAAGTTTCGATCGAGATCACATCAGCATCCAACGCAGCGATCGATTCGATGATGTCGTTGAATTCCGAGTAGCACATATGGGTGTGAATCTGCGTCTCGTCCCGTACTCCGGCTGACGCGAGGCGAAATGCTTCCGCCGCCCACTTAAGATAAGCATTTTGATCCGCCTGTCGAAGCGGTAGTCCTTCTCGGAAAGCGGGCTCGTCTATCTGAATAACGCCAATGCCTGCGGCTTCTAGATCAAGTACCTCAGCACGGAGCGCCAGCGCGATCTGACGGGCTGTTTCCTGCCGTGGCTGATCATCACGAACGAAGCTCCATTGCAAGATAGTAACCGGACCAGTAAGCATCCCTTTCATCGGACGTCGAGTAAGAGATGCGGCAAACTTGGACCATCGCACGGTCATTGGCCGCGGCCGCGAAACATCTCCAAAAAGGAGGGGCGGTTTCACGCAGCGCGTCCCGTAACTCTGCACCCAACCGTTCTTGGTAAAGGCGAAGCCGTCGAGCTGTTCGCCAAAATACTCCACCATATCGTTTCTTTCGAACTCGCCGTGAGCCGGCACGTCCAGATCAATGCGCTCTTGTAGATCTACTGCTTTGCGGATTTCCGATTCGACGAATTGATCGTATTGCGCCTCAGTCCATTCGCCTCGTTTTCGCCGGGCGCGGGCAGTGCGGACCTCCGGTGTTTGTGGGAAAGAACCGATGACGGTGGTAGGGAAAAGCGGTAGATTGAGCCTGCGTTGCTGCGCTGGTCTGCGTACCGAGAAGGGAGATCGCCGGTGAGTATCAGACTCGGAGACCGCCCTAAGGCGGGCGCGAAGCGCGTTGTTTTGAGTGCGCAGGCTATTCCTTCGAGCCATCTGGGCGACGGCGTTGTCGCGCAGCGAATCTGCCACTGACTCCGGATCTTCTAAAGCCCGAGCCAGCGTCACCACTTCCAGCAACTTCTCATCAGCAAAAGCAAGCCAGCGATGAAGGTCCGTATCGAGTTCGGTCTCGTTCCGAAGCGATATCGGCGAATGGAGTAACGAGCAGGAGGGCGCTACCCAAAGCCGTTCGGTTCCCAGCTTGGTCAAAGCCCTGCGTAGTAGCCCGAGCGACTTAGAAAAATCGTTACGCCAAACGTTTCGTCCATCCACTACGCCGAGACTGAGAATGGTATCCGCTGATAGCGCTTCCAAGAGCGGGTCCAACTCGTGCGCCGCGCGCACAGCATCGAGATGTAACGCATCGACCGGCAGCCGAGCGAAAGTCTCCAGATTCTCTCGTAGGTCGCCGAAATAACTCGCAACCAGGATTCGCAACTGCGGTGCCTGAGCGCGCATCAATTTATAGGCGGAGAGCAACGCGGCACGCTCGGATTCGGTAAGTTCGAGCGCAAGGATTGGCTCATCGAACTGTATCCACTCGGCTCCCTCCGCCGCAAGCAGCGCGAGCGCCTCGCAATAAACCGGAAGCAGATCCTCGAGCAGGGCTAGTGGATCGCCTCCACCATGATGCTTTCCCAGTCGCAGAAAAGTGACCGGACCGATCAGGACTGGCTTCGATAAAATCCCTAACGCGCGAGCTTCACGGAATTCTTCGATCGGTTTACGCGTCGCCAAGCGGAACACCGAATTGGAGTCGAATTCGGGAACCAGATAATGGTAGTTCGTATCAAACCACTTGGTCATTTCTAGAGCGGCCGCCACGCTCTCGTTATGCTCTCTGTCGTGCTGCCCGACCTCCCCGCGTGCCATCTTGAAATAGGTAGTCAGATCGACCGAGGCGTCGCTCCAGCTGAAACGTTTCGGAACACAGCCGACCAAGGCTGCAGCGTCGCCCATCTGGTCATAGAGACTAAAATCGTTACTTGGGATCAGGTCGATCCCGAGAGCCTGCTGTTTTTGCCAGTGATGCCGTCGCAACTCCGCGGCTTTGGCCAGCAGTTCGGCCTCGGTAATGGTGCCGTTCCAAAACGCTTCGGTGGCTCGTTTGAGTTCCCGGCTTTCGCCAATCCGCGGATAGCCGAGATTATGGGTCTTGATCTTTTCGGTTGTCTGCATGGTTTGCTTTTCTTACGGGTGTGCGGGTCCCAACCGCAGCGAGTTTTCTGCGAGGGCCAGCACGGCCATTGCGGCCATGCAGCGGCTCTCACTTCCTCGTAGGCGCGAGGAATGCCCGCGCTCCCGAGCGCGGGTCTTCATGAGCACGAATGAGCAGGTCTTCTGACTTCGGAGTCATCCTCCGGCCCCGCCTTACCACCCAGCATCAGATTCGGTTGATTCAACCGGACCTGGGTCTGAGCAGTGGCTTCTTGGGACCTTTGTCTTCCGTCACAGCGGCGCTACCGTTCGGGATTTTCACCCGATTCCCTATTCTCCTCTGACCGTAGTCAGAGGCACTCTTTCGTGGTTTCAGGCTTTCGCCTTAATCTTTTCAAAGAACCGAAGATTAGCTTCGGTGATACCCTTATAGTGCTGATAGCCAACCCCTCTGTCACGCGACTTTCCGAAAAAAGTTCTCCCGACAATTTTGATTTTGTACGTATTTCTCCAGAACTACCTCATCGAACAAATCAAACTAACCGGCTTAAAATTATCGAGTCCTCCTCATGATTGCTAACTCTGGTCTCTCTCCACTTCGTGGTCTCGCCAAGTTGCGCGACGTACGATCGCGTCGCTTTTCCAGCTTTGACCGAACCGGCGGCAATGACGATCGATTTCACATCCAACCGGGGGAAACGGTCAGCATCGCCGAAATTGGCGGGGCTGGAATCGTGACCCATATTTGGTGTACCGTCGCGTGTGATAGCGACGACGCTCTAAGAAAGATCGTATTACGAGCATTCTGGGACGGAGAAGAAAGTCCCAGTGTACAAAGCCCATTGGGCGATTTTTTTGGGACCGGTCACACGCAACCTAGCAACTTTGTCAGTTTGCCTCTGCAAATGAGCCCGGAAGATGGGCGTGCCTTTAACTGTTTTTTCCCGATGCCATTTGCGGATGGGATGCGGATGACCATCACCAACGAGTGCGAAGACCTGGCGCTGTTTTATTACTATGTCGATCTGGAACTCCATGATCAGCTCGAATCGGGATTAGGTCGATTCCATGCCCAGTGGCGGCGTGAACAGCCAAAGGCCATGTCGGATCAAGGTCTACTGAATGAAGTGTACGAATTTGGCGGTTTGAATACGGACGGGAAAGATAATTACACCATCCTGGAAGCAACGGGTCACGGGCATTACGTCGGCTGCCTCTTCTCGGTCTACAACCTTCGGCGGTCACCACTCTGGGATTGGTATGGGGAGGGTGACGATATGATCTTTGTTGACGGCGAACCAGGATTCATTGCTCCCGATACAGGACGTAAGTCGAATGTTCCGGGCGAACCCACCGGAGCCATCATCGCTCCGCGACCGGAATCTGCGCCGGGCGCGAATGACGCCTGGCCGCCCACCCTACATGGTACCGGGACCGAAGACTACTTTAACTGCGCCTGGTGCCCGACCCAGATCTATAATGGTCTTTACCATGGCATCATCGCCGGCGGTGGCCCGAACTGGATGGACCCGGTAACCGTCTACCGTTTCCACATCGAGGACCCGATCATCTTTAAAAAACAGATTCGCGTGACGATCGAACATGGCCACGCCAATCGACGTGGCGACGATCTTTCTTCCGTTGCTTTTTGGTATCAAGCTGAACCTCATCTGAGCTTTCCGCCACTGCTCCCCATTGAACGACGTCTTCCGATTTTTCGTAAACCGTTTGAACGACGTCCCGGTGTGAGCTTTGAAGGATGATAATGCGCAATCGGTAACGGTGCGGCGGCGGCCGGGTTCCCGGCGTTGGCGTGACTCATATTTGTGTTATGCCGTGCCCGGCGCTTTCATCGGCACAGACCGATTGTGCCCACGCCGAACTCGTTTAGAGTGCTCGGAGCAAGCGTAGAAAAGCAACTTCGAACGAATGGAGACGCCAAGACGAATCATCACGCATACCGCCTGGCGTCTGGCAAAGCAGTATTGGACATCTGAAGAGAAAAGTTCGGCTTGGGCACTGCTGGTGGCCGTGATTGTGCTGAACCTTGGCAACGTCTATATCGGCGTCCGAATCAATCAATGGAACCGAGCTTTCTACAACGCTCTCCAAATGTTCGACGCCATGGAGCTGCTTCGCCAAGTCGGGATTTTCGGCATCTTGGTGATGTTCGCCGTACTGATCTCTGTATCTGCCCTTTACCTTAGTCAGTTGCTGCAGATCCGTTGGCGGCGGTGGTTGACCAAGAGATATCTCGCCGCTTGGTTGGCTGATCGCGCCTATTACAAGTTACAGCTGGGGAATGTGGCCGATAATCCCGATCAGCGTATCTCGGAGGACCTCAATCAATTCACTGGCTATGTACTGAGCTTGTCGGTTGGTCTCATTTCGTCGGCCGTATCGTTGTTTTCCTTTCTGGCGATTCTTTGGGGACTCTCCGGAGCCGCGGACATTCCGCTCGGTCCGTTGGGAACAGTGCATGTACCCGGATATCTCGTCTGGGCGGCGTTGATTTACGCCGGGGTCGGTACTTGTCTGGCCGTCACCATCGGTCGCCCGCTGGTACAGTTGAATTCCGCTCGACAGCGCTTCGAGGCCGACTTCAGGTTCAGCCTGGTGCACCTGCGAGAGCATGCTGAAAGCGTTGCCCTCTATGGCGGAGAGCCAGTCGAACTCAGCCTTTTCGATGAGCGTTTCAGCAACGTGTTTGCTAACTTTCGGCAGATCATGAAGCAACAAATCCGCCTGAGCGCGTTTACGATGACCTATGCTCAAGTGGCAGTCATTTTCCCGGTCGTGGTGGTTTCGCCGCGCTACTTCGCGAAGGTGATCCTATTGGGTGATCTTTTCCAAGCGGTCAATGCCTTCTCATACGTACAGAACGCACTCTCCTTCATCATTAACTCGTACAATGACATAGCCACCTGGGAGGCGGTTACTCAGCGATTGGGTGACTTTGAGGATCGGCTGCTGGCGATCCAAGAATCGGTGCGTGCCCCCCAATCGATTGTGATTCGGCGTCGCGGCGGGGGTGGTGTGGCCGTCGACCAGCTCGATCTCGATTTACCGGACGGTACGCCCCTTTTGCGTGGTGTGACATTTTCAGTAGACCGAGGCGACGCGCTTCTGATTATCGGACCATCGGGTTCGGGCAAGAGCACGTTACTCAGAGCAATCGCGGGAATCTGGCCATTTGGCCGGGGCAGAATCAGGCTCGATAAAGGTCAGATCGCATTTGTGCCGCAACAGCCGTATCTGCCGCTTGGTACCCTGGCCGAGGTGTTGCTCTATCCTAGTGCCGGTAAGATTAGCGTCCCAGTGGACCTGCCCGCTGTACTCGAGGCAGTAGGACTTGGCGAACTCGCGGACGAATTGGACAAGGTTGAGAACTGGTCCGCGCGCCTTTCGCTGGGCGAACAGCAGGGTCTCGTATTCGCCCGGATTTTGCTGACCCAACCTAAACTCCTCTTTCTGGACGAGGCAACGTCAGCGCTCGACGAAACAGCTCAGACCCGCCTTCTGGGTTTGCTACGTACGGAATCATGGAGACCTACGGTCGTGAGTGTTGGTCACGGAGCCATTCTACGCAAGTTTCACGGCCAGACGGTCGATCTCGCCAAGTTTAAACCACGCCAAGAAACTGCTGCCACCCATCGATGAGCTATTCTGATAAGCAACTGTTGGAGGAAGTGCAACGTCGCGCCGTTCGCTTCTTTTGGGAAAAGGCCGATCCGACAACGGGATTGGTTAACGATCGCGCTCAGAATTTTGGCGAGGACAATGAAACCGTAGCATCGATAGCATCCACCGGTTATGGCTTGGCGGCATTGCCTATCGCTGTGGAACATGGTTGGCTCGGACGGAGTGAAGCTGCGGCGCGAGCGCGTACCACTCTCCGTTTTTTGCTGACCATGCCGAACGAGCACGGCTGGTTGATTCATTTTGTGGATAGGCACACCGGCCAGCGAGTTTGGGGAAGCGAGTATTCAACCATCGACACGGCGCTACTCTTGGCGGGGGCTCTTGTTTGCGGTCAATACTTTGCCCGCGAGTCGGCCGGAACCGACATTGCTTCCTTAACCGATGAACTTTATCGGCGCTTGGATTGGCGATGGATGCTAACCAACGGCAATACGCAACCGCATAAGAAAGTGATATCACATGGCGCATGGCCGGAGACCGGATTCATTCCAAACAATTACGCCGACTACAGCGAGGCGATCTTACTTTACTTGTTGGGAATGGGTGCTCCCGTTCGACACCTTCCACTTGCGGTCTGGGACGGGTTCGAACGTCCGTTGCAAACGTATGCCGGAATGGAGTGGCTGAAGGCGGGTCCAATTTTCATTCATCAAATGCCCTACGGATATTTTAATGTGCGCGATCAGCGCGATCGGCTTGGATTTGATTACTGGGCCTCCTCGACCAACGCGATGAAGATTCATCGGCAATACTGCGTCAATCATGCTGCCGACCGGCAAACGTATGCCCAAGGTTTCTGGGGTTTGAATGCGAGTGACGGTCCGGATGGATATGTCGCTTACGGCATATCGGGAGATCCGGATGACGGAACGGTGTCGCCAACCGGTGCGATCTGTTCGATCACTTTTACCCCGGAATTGGCCATTGCCGCTGCTCGTTCTGTTTACGAAAAGGATCAAGGGGCACTCTGGGGTAAATACGGCTTTGCCAACGCTTTCAACATTGACCGAAACTGGTCTTCTTCGGTCGTGATCGGCATCGACTTGGGCATGGCGCTTTTGGCAATTGAGAACTACCGCAGCGGTTTAATCTGGGACCTAATGAATAGTTTGCCGTCGACGGCTCCGGCCCTCGTAGCTGCCGGATTCCACCCCACGGTCGAGCCTGAGCCACGAGCGGTTTATCGGCCGGAAGAAGGGTTGGAGAGACGGCGAGGGTGATAACGCGAAACGAGTTAGATGGGTTCGCACAAATTTTTTGCGTTATGAAAATAATTGCGGCTTTGGCGATCGTCCGCTTGACCTCGGCCAGCGCAACTCCGATCAGTGAAGCTCGATCGCCATTCATTCATAACATCTTTGCTGGTTAGAGTTTCCGCGATACAGCCGCAGTCTCGTTCATCGAAACGAAGAAGCGTTGACCTTGGTGCCAAGCAGGCTCTCCGACTTCGTGCTATATTTGGGCTGGAAAAAATCGCGGAGGTTGCTAAACTCGCGGTCGAAAATTCCGATGTGTATAGCGGAGGTGCGATTCGGTGTTACCATTGTACGTCGTTCCGGCCATCAGCAGTAGGTTAAGTATGACAAGGAGTATCTGTTAATGGTCGCGGCTAAGCGAGGCCTCGTGCGTGACGCGTGGTCGATCGCAAAAACTTATTGGACATCCGAAGAAAAATGGTCGGCGTGGGGGCTCCTTCTCGCGGTCGTCGCATTTAATCTGGGGACGGTCTGCACCAGTGTCGGTATCAATGCTTGGAATCGAGGTTTTTACAACGCGCTCCAGGCATTCGATCGCGGCGAAATTTTCCGTCAGCTTGGTGTCTTCTTCTTTTTAGGCGGTCTTGGTATTACCCTGTCGGTGTATGCCGTGTATTTGCAACAGATGCTGCAAATCCGCTGGCGACGTTGGCTTACTCAAAGATATCTCAACGCCTGGCTCGGCAACCGCGCGTATTATCAGCTGCAACTGAAGAACGGAGTGGACAACCCGGATCAGCGCATCGCCGAAGACGTCAACCAATTCACGAACTATGTCTTGATTTTGTCCGTGGGTTTTTTGACGTCGCTTGTGACATTGGGTTCCTTTCTGGTTATTCTGTGGGGACTCTCCGGACCTGCAGATATCCCGCTCGGCGAATGGGGTGTGGTCCACATACCTGGCTATCTCGTCTGGGCAGCGTTACTTTATGCCGGCATCGGTACCTGGCTCACGGTTAGGGTTGGCCGGCCGCTGGTGCGGTTGAATTTCGCTGGGCAGCGGTTCGAAGGTGACTTCCGATTCAGCTTGGCCCGACTACGCGAAAACGCTGAGAGTGTGGCCTCTTACGGCGGCGAATCGGTTGAGCTTGGCGTTTTCCAGGAGCGATTCCGCAATATCTTTGCGAACTTCCGAAACATTATGGGGCGACAAATGCGCCTTAATTGGTTCACGCAAGGCTATGCTCAGGTCGCTGTCATCTTTCCGTTGCTGGTGGTTTTGCCCCGCTATTTCGTAAAACAGATTGGATGGGGCGGCCTGATGCAAGTCGCCAGCGCCTTCTCCTACGTTTATAACTCGCTTTCATTCATCATCACACGCTATCCGGACATTGCTGCGTGGCAGGCAGCAACCGAACGTCTCAGCCGATTCCAGGAGCGACTATTTGAACTCGAGGAATCAGCCTCTGCACCGCAACAGATCGCTATTCGGCGTAGCGGCTTTGCTGTTGCTGTCGATGATTTAGATCTCGATCTGCCGGATGGCACGCCGCTGTTGCGTGGAGTCAGCTTCGTACCTGTTCGTGGCGAAGCATTGTTGATCACCGGCCCGACCGGCACGGGTAAGAGCACCTTGCTTAGAGCGATGGCTGGGATTTGGCCATTCGGTAGTGGTGAAATCAGGATTGGTGACGGACCGTCGCTATTCGTGCCGCAGCGTCCCTATCTGCCGCTCGGTACTCTGACCAGCGCGCTGCTGTATCCGCAGCTCGATGGAACCAGCTTTCCGGCCGGTCGTCTTAAGAGTGTGCTTA
>JBEEIB010000414.1:0-7627 GCA_041167675.1 Verrucomicrobiota bacterium | reverse complement strand
GTCATCGGCATGCAGGACATCAAAGTGACCCGGATTCTTGGTGGAGCGGGCCACCTTCTCTACTATCACAAGCCGTCTTTGGTCCAACATGTTGGCACGGAGAGTGTTTGGGGCGGCGGATTTCATTGCGCCGCTGACTTCGACCGGGATTGGAAAGCGAGTTTCTCCTACGAACGCATCCCGGGTTGGTTCACCTTTCCCAGGCTTTATCAACAGGCCGTCGATGAAGCTGCACACGGTGACGTGCTGGTCGAAGTTGGGGCATGGTTAGGCCGAAGCACCGCTTTTTTAGGCGAGAAAGCGAAAGCTTCCGGTAAGCAGATCAAAGTCATCGTTGTAGACACTTTTGAAGGCAGCCAGGACGAACTCCACATGATGTCAGCTGCGGCGGTTCTTGGTGGTTCTGTTCAGGAGATATTTGAGCGGAATATGAGGCTGGTTGACGTATGGGAGCATTTGGAGATACATGAGGCCCGCTCGGCAGACGCCGCTGCCGCAATGCCAGATGGTTGTTGTGCATTTGTGTTCATTGATGCGGACCATCGTTACGACTCGGTGCGAGCAGACATTCGGGCTTGGATCGGCAAGGTTCGCCCGGGAGGCATCCTGGCGGGACACGATTGCTACACCTACGCTACGGTCTACAACGCTGTTCGAGATGAGTTGGGAGACCAGTTTGAGACCACTAACGAGAACGTGTGGATCCACCGGATTCCGCGAGCGTAAGCCGAACTAACGCAGCTCTCGACTATTTGACATCTGATGCAGCGCAAGCACATGGCGTCCGGCGCGATCCTCATTCACCTCGGTGCCGGCGTCGGCAACGTTGTGCTAGCTACGCCGCTGCTCGCCGCACTGAACCAACTCGGCTTTGAGATCGACGTCGCGTTGGCTGCAGACTACCCGGAAACTGCGGACCTGCTCAGACCGTGGAGCGCGGTGCGAGCAGTATTCACGAATGTTGAAATTCCCTCCGCGAAGAATTACCACTACGTGCTCCCAGCCATTCCTCCTTTCTATTGGTCTCGCTTCGCGCACTGCTTCTGCAGCGTTAACAATCTTCTCCCACGTCCATCCGATGGACTGTTTTACGAAAACGAGCAGACGTTTTACTTCTCATTTGCGCGGACTTTGGGTTGGCGCGGAGCTGCCCCGTCTACCGTTTTACCTATTGCACCAACAGAACGAATGGATGTTACTAAGCGCACTCTTGTGCTCGCGCCCGGATGCAAGACCGGGGAAATGGCTAAGAAACGCTGGCCATACTTTCCTGCACTGGCTCAGGCGTTCGGCGATGTTATTGTCGCTGGAACTGCGGATGATCTTTGGGATGGCCAGGGCACACGATTGCACTTTCCGGCGCACGTCCACAACTTTGCCGGACGGTTATCCCTGCGGCAGACCGCGGAGGTCATCGCTGCTGCTGGCGTGTTCGTCGGGAACGACAGCGGTCTTTCTCACATCGCTGCCGCGGTTGGTTCGCCTACCGTAATGATCTTCGGCCCAACCTCTGAACGGGTGTTGGGATCTCTTCCTCCGAACGTGCGCGTCGTCCGACGCGGTCTGCGGTGCGAGCCATGTTGGTTCGACTCACGCTTCCGCGCCTGCGCTGGCCGGATCGATTGTCTGGCTCAGGTCACAGTCGAAGCGGTTGTTTGTGCGCTGGCGGAGCTCGGCTTTCGCCGGAACCCGTCGTGATTGGGTCGCCGGACGATCGGACACCGCCAGGATACCATGAGCTATTCCGCGTCTTTATTAATCTCGAGGCAGGCTCCAAGCACACAATGCCAGCCAAACTGCACGTGCAAGCGCAGCTCAGGGGCCGAGTTGCTTCCGCAAGTTAGGGACCGCTGCCAGTGATGCGCTGTCGCGCGGATCCACCTGAACGATCGCACCGGGTCGACTGAACCGATAGTGTCGGCCCGAAATGGGTCCGATTGCAGTAAGGGCAGTCTTGCCGATGTATTCGAACACTACTGCCGGATGCACGGGTAACGACGGATTGAAATCGCTCCGTCTAATCGGTTGAGCTATCGGGCGAACCTGCATTCCCGGACGCAGTTGCTCCCTCTTTTTGCCGCAGCATGACATGGTCGTTTTCCTCCGCCGGATCTTCAGTGAATGACGCGGGTGTAACCTTCGGTGCAGGGTTAGTCACTCGCTCTAAAACAATAGCAGCCGCAGAGAGCGAAGGCCATAATAAAGCCCGTTCCAACCAACTTTCTCCGAGCAAATAGGCGAACGGAACTGCCACCCAGACACTCAAGCAATAGAAACAATCGAGGAGTTTTCCGAAAAAACCTTCGCCCGCCCTGCGTCGTAACCAGTTCACTATGTCCCATGGTCCGTCCTCAGCCTGAAAGAGGTGCGTAATCCGCCAGACCGTCAGGATGCCGAGAACTAACCAATAAAATTTCATTTTTCTTTGTAGTTACGCCCGCGAGTGAACTAAACCAACCACCGCTAGAAATCAGTCGAACGCCATCGCCCACATAATTCCGACTCTATTTCGGACGCTTTTGGTCACGCACGCGAGCTAGGAGCTGCATGTTGTACTTCTCAAGCGGAGACAAAGAAGCCTCGATCTGAGCTGATGGTTCGATGATAAGCTGCCTCGATCTCCGTATCCGAGGCTCCAGCACCAATTCCCAAGAGGGCCCGTGCATCAGCCTTTTCCATATTCCTTTTCGCCTAGAAGGGTGTAACCACCCAAATCTCAACCGCCCGGTTCTGATCTGGCCGCTTGCTGTTGAGAAGCTCAGTCCCTCCCATTCCGATCGTCTGAATGGCATTGGTTAGCTTCACTCGTCGTTTGAGAATTTTGGTTACGTTCTCCGCGCGCTCGTGTGAGATACGCAGGTTTATCTCTGCGCCCCCGCCAGTATCGGCGTAACCGGCCACCACCAGGATAGTCGTCTGGTCGCTCAGTTTGTCACGCATTTCGGGCCCCTCGAAAGCCTTCACCAACTCGTCCGCAGCGGCTCTGTGCAAGGCCGTCTGGTCGATATCAAAGCGGATGACAGTAAGGCGTTCCATGGAGCGAGCTTTCTGCATCCTTTCGATCAAAGTCGTTTTTTGCTCTGCAGTGAACTCGGGGAGCGCGTTAATCCGCTTAATCACCTCTTCTTTAGTCGCATCTATTTCAGGCTGGCTTAGCGGTGTCGGAGAAGGGATTACCTCATTGGGTGTCGCACTATCTTTGGAGGAGGGCGTTGTGCTCACTTCTGGCGAAGGAGTCGCCACGGGCGAAGGGGTTGATTGTTCAGTCGATCCTGCGGGAGATGGCTGAGCCGTAGGTTTGGGGGAAGGTTCCTTTGCCTGTTTCCCTGGTTCTGGTCCGGACACGGAATTGAGCCGAAAGAAGGTTACGACAGCTGCCAACGCCAGGACGAAAATGATCCCTCCAATCGTCAACACGGGCCTTCGGGCAAGCAAGGATATAAATGGAGCCCGCGACGGTTTAATAGGCGTACGGCCTGAACCAACTGGAGGTTGCGGTGGTTTAACCGGCGCAGACACCGACCTGATTGGACCTTGGGACGATTTAAGAGGCGAAGTGACGGGGTGAACTGAAGAAGGTAGTCGCGTAACCGGAGTCGAGACGGGCTCAACTGGAGTCGATGGTGATTGAGCAGAAGTAGCGACGTGGCGAGTCGGAGCCTGCGCCGGTTTGACAGACGCAGATACGGGCTCAACCGGAGTCGATGGAGGATTAACAGGTGCAGAGACGGCCTTGACCGGAGCCCCTGATTGAACAGGCGCAGAGACGGGCTGAAGTGGAGGTACCGGTGAGACTAATGATTGGGAGTTCGCCTTCTGCAAATGCTGAGCCACTTCAACGAAGCTCTTGGGACGTCGGCCTGGTTCTTTTGCTAAACACGCTGCTACTGTTTCCTCCCAATTCTTTGGTATCGGTTCTCCTTTTATTCCCAGCTCGGCTCTTCGCTCAGCCATCGAAGGCGGGACCTGCTCTTCGAGTTGGAGCAAAATCTCCCCGGAGTAGAAGGGCGGCTTGCTGGTCAAGAATTCATACAGGTTTGCTCCAAGGGAGTAGACGTCATCGGCAATTGTCAGCTTCTCCCTCATAACTTGTTGCGGACTGCTATACGCCAGCCTTTCGCCGGGGTTAGCTCTTCCGATCAACCGAATCATCGAATCGTTAATCAGCCTTGCTATGCCCAAATCCGTCATCAGCAAAGATCCGGCGGAGTCCACGATTAAGTGGTTTGGCCTGATTCCGCCGTGAATTAGTTTGGCTTCTTTGTGAAAGTACTCCAGCGCTCTACACAGATTTTTGACCCAAGTTTCCAGGTCCTTAACTTCGAACACTTGATTCTGGTTGGTTAAGCGCAGTTGCGATAAGCTCGGCCCATCGACGTATTCCGTTGAGACGGCAACTCTTCCTTTGTCTTCAACCAACGCGTAGACCCGTGCAATGTTCGGATGTTTCAGTTCGATTCTTACATGAAGTTCCTTCTGCAGATCCTCCACGGCGCCTTTGTCACGGCTTATCACATCGGGTAAAAACTTCAAAGCCACCGGACGATGCAGGCTGTGATCCTCAGCCAGCCACACCACTCCCGTACCGTCATCGCTCAGTTCACGTTGGAGTTTAAAGCGCCCAGCAAACATCTCTCCGGGTTTTAATTCCTCCGGAATCATGATCGGTTCAACGGCAGGCTCCGCCGTATTAACATCACCGTGCGCAAAAGACAGTCCTACGATAAGTTGGTCGCCTGGCCGGTCAGGGAACGGCTCGTCTATAGGGTGCACTGGCTCGGTGAGCAAGGTGTCATGAGCTTCTTCCAACTCAGCGAAGTCGCGTTCGAGCTGCATCCGCGTTCTCCGGTCTCTTGCTGCCTCGAAGCTTTTTCGCAATTCTCCGACGCGCTTACGATAAGCTGCTTCGATCTCCGAAAGCGGCGTTTCAGCGCTGACTCCCAAGACAGCCCGTGCATCAACCTCTTCCATCTCCGACCGCTTACAATCAACTCACGTTTCGGTCCTGAATCTAAACGCGCATATCTTCGACATCCTCATTCTCGATTGTACCGCTCATGGGCTTGTAACTCCCATTTGGAGGGGTCAGTACAATTAACGCGTCAGCTTAGTTGAACATACATCCGGCCCGGAATGCAATACGTCAAATAGCGTATTGCAGACTTGGAGCCGAAAAAGGCAGAAGTGCGAAAACCGAACGACCCTTGAGCGACATTCATTTCGTTTTTCGCAGCCGCTCTAACTTCATCGCGAAAACTCCTGCGAGTCTGGTAACAAATGGACGAAGGTCTTCCGGACATTGGGAGCGCCACTCGACGAGGCGCTGCGCCAACGATTCCTCCGGATTAGAGGAACCGCGATTGAGGAACGCGACCGCTCCCCAACCGCGTGGTTCTGCTTCAAAAATGGGCAGGAACTGGATTGCGATGATCGTGTTTCGGCCGCGCAGGTCGGAGTTCTGGCGCAAGGCGGCCTGATTCTCGTGGAACCAAACCAGAAACGATGTTCCGGCCGGGAGCTGATGTTCCGGCAGCGCGAGTCGATGCTCAACATAATCGTTGAGCCACGGAGCATAACTCCGCCAGGCCGGATAAGGAGGCGCGGTCCGCCATGAGCGACTCATGACTCGTAAAGCGAACAAAGAAGCCGTTTCGCAAAGACTTTCTTCTAACCACAGGTTGGCGTGGCGTGGATAACGCACCGACCGCTGCGGATCATTGCTGTAGTTGGCCAACGCGTGGCAGAACTCGTGCGCGAACTGAAAGGCGTATTGTGCCCAGTGCGTATCGCGAGCAGACAGTCCGATCCCGATGCGGCCACTCGGCGCTCGTTTGAAATCGGTTTGCGGATGATCGGCGCGATAGTAAACGTCGATCCCATCGAGCTGACAGTGCGGGCAATGCTTCCAAATTTCTAAGGCCGCAGATTGGAGCACGGCAGCGATATCCGCCGAACTAACTTTCCCAAAGCCGTTAACTTGTACATGGATATCGAGCGGTTTCGGAGAAAAAGTACCGAGCTCGTCTTTTGTGTGCGCGACGGTGTTTGGCGCGAGGCAGAACAACCCCAAAAATGCAATTGCACGTAGTACAGCGCACCGTAAGGAGGGGGCATACCGGACGGAGCGGGCGGGTGACGTAGCGGCAAAGTAGCCGCAGCTTCTAGCTGCGAAAGTTGCCAATGTTCCGCACCTGGAAGGTGCGCCTACTATCTCGTCCCACTTCCATCCGATATGCCTCCTAGTCGCGAGACGGTACACTAGCTCCTTGAAAGTGAAGATGGTCGCGCATGTATGCCAGGCGACCATCCTCCTACCGCCTTCTTTTCGACGCCTAGTCCCCAAATATCACACACAATAATGGAATCGACGCGCTCATCCCAGGCTAGAATGTTAGTCGGACGCCTGCGGTTACGTTGTGGGAGTCGTAGTTAGTGCGGCCGAGTTCGCCATCGTAATAGACGTAGGTGGAAATGCGGTCGGTCCATAGCACAGCGACACCGGCGCCGAGAAGCAGACTGTCGCGGCCGATGTTCGGGCTACTGACAGTAAAGCTGCTACCCGCACCGTTGGCGAAGCTCGCAACAATCGAGTAGGCGCTGTTGCCATATTCGTGCTGCCAAGCAGCGCGGAGCTCTGGTCTGATGAGGACATTTCCCACTTTCCAATCGTAGGACGCTTTCATTCCGAATGCGGTGCGAATCGAGTCAACGTGCTGATCATTAATTATCAGGGGCGCGAGCGAGCCGCTTTCAGTAAAGCCGTTGAAGCTGACGTAGGTATATTGGAAACTCGCGGTCGGACCAATGCTCAGGCCACCTTTTTTCCAGTCGTAGCCGCCGTTGACGAGAACGTTGAGATCGCCCCCATCGGTGCTTCCACTGGCGGTGCCGAGGAGAGCGGTGCGGTGCGAGTCGTATTCACTGATGCCGCCGGTCACGGCGCTGTCCAGGTAAAATCCACCGGTGAACGCCGTCGCGTAGAGGCCAAACTTTCCACTGTTGACATCCATGTTGCCGCTGTTCGGGAGGTCGGCATTGGTGTGGGCGTAGCCGGCGATTAAACCGACGGCGAAATTTGATCCAATACGATAGTCGACCCCGAGGGTTACCCCGCCGGTCTGGAGGTCATAGCCCCGCGCGTTGTCGGTGCTGTCAACATGGGTGAATTCGCCGAGGCCCGCAGCGAAAACGCCCCAACGATTCTCCGGTATAGGTGTTAGCACCGACGGGCCGCTCTTGCCCTCGACCCCGGTGGGACCGGCAAGGCCACCGCTGAAGCTCGGCGTGGTGCCGTTCATTGTGAAGCCCGCTGCGTTAAAGCCGGTGCTACCCGCGCGCACGTCATCCATACGCCGCTCCAGGTTCGCGCTCTGCACGTTCGCCAGTGAGACGGCAATGTTGAAGATTGAAGCCAGCTGTTCGGGAGCAATAAGAGTGAAGTCGCTGCAGAGCTTGCTGAATGGCTCGGTATCAAGAAAGTCGATCAGCGCGGCGGCCCGCGGATCGCCAACCGCACTGTCCAATGAACGGGCCACCGCTGCGGTGTTCGAGTTGCAGGCAGCGGGCACAAAAGAGCCCTGCGTCCCTTCGAGCTCAACGGAGGTTGGAAGAATAATTATTTGGGTCT
>JBEEIB010000413.1:0-7675 GCA_041167675.1 Verrucomicrobiota bacterium | reverse complement strand
AATTTGCCGCCAGGGCTCGATTCGGCTATGTGATTGACATAATTGGCGCGCAACTCGCACTAATCCGGACCTTGCGCGGTTGGACCAAAAAATTCGGCTCCTTCGATGACGAGACCACTGTGGAGCGCCATTTTGCAAGCGTCCCTACAGCGACGCTGCCCCACTGCTGGTACTGGATCCGAAAGTTGCAAGCACGTTTTTTTGCCGGGGACTATGATTCGGCCCTCGATGCATCTGCAAAAGCACAACAGCTCCTCTGGACATCACCATCAATTTTCGAAACGGCCGAGTATCACTTCTATAGTGCGCTTTCTCGTGCGGCGTCCCCCGATTCCGCGTTTCCCGACCGGCAGCCGCGGCATCTTGAAGCTCTGGCCGCGCATCATAGACAACTCGAAATATGGGCAGAGAACTGCCCTGAGAATTTCGAGAACCGTGCCGCTCTCGTGGCCGCAGAGATCGAGCGGGTCCAAGGCCAACCCTTGAAGGCCGAACATCTTTACGAACGGGCTATCAGTTCCTCACACGCTAATGGCTTTGTCCACAATGAGGCGCTTGCCAGCGAGCTGGCTGCGCGCTTCTACGCGGCACGTGGTTTCGATATGATCGCGCACGCGTACTTGCGGAAAGCTCGGTACTGCTACCTCCGTTGGGGAGCCGCTGGCAAGGTGCGGCAACTCGACGAGTTATATCCGCAGCTCCGGGAGGAGGAGCCAATACCCGGTCCGACGAGCACAATTGGGACGCCGGTTGAACACCTGGATCTGGCTACGGTTATCAAAGTCTCACAAGCGGTGTCCAGCGAGATCGTCTTGGAGAAACTGATCGATACGCTCATGCGTACAGCGGTTGAGCACGCGGGTGCTGAGCGAGGTCTGTTGATTCTTCAACGAGGTGTTGAGCAGCGGATTGAGGCGGAAGCCACCACCAGTGGCGAGACTATGATCGTGCATTTGCGAGAAGCAGCGGTAGCCGAGGGCGCGGTGCCAGAGTCGATCGTCCATTATGTCGTGCGCACGCAGGAGAGCGTGATTCTCGACGATGCTTCATCGCAGCATCCGTTCTCGGCGGATAGCTACATCCGTCAGCGGCACGCCCGTTCAATTCTCTGCTTGCCGTTGATCAACCAGGCCAAACTGATCGGCGTGCTCTACCTCGAAAATAATCTGACACCCCACGTTTTCACTCCAACGCGGATCGCGGTGCTGAAAGCTGCTTGCGTCGCAGGCGGCGATCTCCCTGGAGAATACCCGTCTTTACCGCGACCTCGAGGAACGTGAAGCGAAGATCCGGCGCCTCGTCGATGCCGACATTGTCGGGATCTTCATCTGGAATCTCGAAGGTGCAATTATCGATGCCAATGAAGCATTTCTCCGGATGGTGGGATACAGCCACGAAGATCTCATATCGGGTCGCCTGCGCTGGAAGGACCTGACACCAGCGGACTGGCAAGACCGCGATGAACGGGTGATCGCGGAACTTGAAGCGACTGGAATCATCCAGCCATTCGAGAAGGAGTACTTTCGGAAGGACGGCAATCGTGTGCCCGTGTTAATTGGCGCTGCAATCTTTGAAGGAAGCAAAAATGAGGGGTGTCGCTTTTGTACTTGATTTAAGCGAACGAAAGCGCAGCGACGAGGCATTGCGGCGCAGCGAGGGTTTCTTAGCCCAAGCACAACGATTAAGTCAAACCGGGAGCTTTTGGTGGAAAGTCTCTAGTGGCGAACTCATTTGGTCGGACGAGGCGTTTCGCATCATGGGATACGACCGGACAATGCGTCCTTCCGTGGAGCTTGTCTTTAAGAGAGTGCATCCGGAAGACATTTGTATGGTCGAACACATTGTCAGCGGGGTAGCGCGAGAGGGAATAAACATGGATTTTGAACATCGTTTGCTAATGCCGGACGGATCGATCAAACATGTTCATGTCGTGTTAGAAGCCGTTTGCCTCGATCCTGAAAATCGTGAGTTTGTCGGGACAGTAATGGATATCACCGCGCGAAAACAGGCTGAGGAAGCTGCGAGCAAGGCGCAGACGGAGCTGGCACACGTGACGCGCGTGACGACGCTGGGGGAGATGACCGCATCGATCGCTCATGAAATCAATCAACCGCTTGCCGCAGTGGTGACTAATGCCAACGCCGGGTTGCGCTGGCTGTCTGGGGATTCGCCCAACCTCGCCGAAACCCGCGAAGCGATTCGCCGCATCATCCGCGATGGAAATCGAGCCGGCGAAATCATCAGCCGGATTCGCGCTCTAGCCAAGAAGGCGCCGCCAAAGAAGGACTGGCTCGACCTCAATGAGACCATAGACGAAGTCGTCGCTATGGTACGCAGCGAAGTGCAGCGGAATCACGTGTTACTTCAGACTATGTTCGCAAATGATTTGCCGTTGATATTCGGAGATAAAATCCAATTGCAACAAGTCATTCTCAATCTGCTCATGAATGCCATCGAAGCCATGAGTGGAGTCGGCAAAGGTCCGCGAGAGCTGTGGGTAAGCTCGGAGAAAGTAACTGAGATCCAAAGCGAATCAAAGGAAGAAAGCTATGAGGATAGAGCTTTGGCCGAGCCTGAATGGACCCACGTGCTGATTACTGTGCGGGATTCGGGCCCAGGGCTGGATCCGCAGCGTCTTAATCGTCTTTTCGACGCCTTTTATACCACTAAACCTCAGGGCCTGGGCATGGGCCTGGCGATTAGCCGTTCGATTATCGAAGCTCACGGAGGACGGCTGTGGGCGAAAGCAAATGTCCCACGCGGCGCCCTCTTTCAGTTTACCTTGCCTATTCGTGATGAGACAATCTCGTGAAGATTTTTGGATCCCAGCAAATGTCCTCCCCAGCGGGGCTTTACGTCACCAGTGTCAGCGGTCACTTCAAACCAGCCAGCAATGATCGAAATGATCCAGCCACCATAAACTGCGTAAGTCGGCATTCTTCTTCCAAACACGCCCGTTGTAACTCGTTGGTATCGGGCCTGTTCGAAAGAAAAATGCCTCTTCTTTCACAAGATCTTACGCAGAATTCACTGGCTGGCTCATTTCGATCATTCGTGGCTGGTTTCATTTCGATCGATGACACCAGCTGCACGTTGACACAAAACTTCGTAATTCCGCTGCAAATTCCGAGTCAGGATAGCGGTACTCCAGAAAGGCGCTCTAATCGAGTTTTAGAGCGTTCTTGCCGCTGAAGTTCGTGCTTCTGCCAAAGAATTCCCAGGGCAAGGATGGCTAGCGCCGTCCGAAACGGATTGTAATCGAGTTTTAGAGCCTTTGCCTTCCACCGACGCCGTATACGAATTGGTCGCCGAATGCGTCGGTTGAACTAAAGATCGGCACTCGTCCGGCGCCGCAAATTGAAATTAGCCATACTTTGATCGACGGCAGAATTCCGAGGGTTAAAATATGGTAAGCTGCCTCAGAAACGCGCTCTCCCTCCATTCTAGAGAGTTTTTTGCCGGCGACGCAACGGGGCCTGAAACCCGACTTGGGACGCTAACGCCTTCCTCGGGCTAGCTCACGTGCTCTATCCAGTTCTACCGTAAGAAGTAACGGCTGAAGCTGAGAACGTTGTTGAAGGAAAGCTGTGGACACGGCTGCGTGCTGCACGAACTGATCATCGATTGGCCACTCTAGGGCAGCTCTGTTGGGGCAAACATGTGGACTTCTCAGCCGGAGTCTGATGCCGGGAACTACTCCCCTTCTCGTTTAATGGCGTTTCGTCAGAACTGTCTTATTTCCAATGAGAAATGTCCGTTCTTACAATAAATCTAAAGTAATTGCTAATGATCAAAGCTCCAGCTTGGGTACCTGGAATAGAGGCTCGTCCAAAAAAGAAAACGGGATTGTCCCTTCTGAATATCCGATGGTATGGTATGCCGTTATGGCGACCATGACCCATCGCACAACCTTCGCTCTGGACGAGAATACAATACGTAAACTGAGAATCCTTTCCGTCCGATGGAAGGTCTCCTTAGCTGAGGCGGTCAGACGAGCTGTCGCCCAAGCGGAGGCTCAAGGATCAGATCAAAAACCCAATCCCGTCGAAATGCTTCGCCAGCTTCACGACTCTGGACAGTCCCTTGATCCTGAAAAAGCCGAGGCTTATCTGGCCCAAGTCTACGAAGACCGCAAGCACTGGAGAGGCGAGTGATCTACGTTGACACGAACTACCTGATTCGGGGCCTATTAAAGGATTCGAAAGAAGCTACTGAGCTCACTCAGTGGTACGAATCAGGCGATCTCATTTTCTCGCCCGCTCCTGCTTGGTACGAGTTTCTGTGCGGCCCCGTAACAATGCCACAAGTAAGTATCATAAGAGCTTTTCTCTCTGGCGGAATTTCTCCCTTCGAGGAACCACAGGCTGCTCAAGCCGCCCATCTGTACAACGCGATCGGAAGGGTCCGCCAGTTTAGAATCGACGCTATGATCGCGGGCACCGCACTTTCGGCTGGAGCCCCATTGGCCACCTCAAACATGCAAGACTTCCGACGTTTCGTCCCCTACGGTCTGACTCTGATATCCGTACCATAAAATAAAGCCACTCAGACTCCTGCACCTCAACGCCGGATACTATTGGTATGGCCAAACTTGCCAAATTAACCGCCAATGCGCCAGTTCTTCTGGTTAAGGACGCTGTCGCCGCCGGCTCGACCGCTACCCACCCTGGAATACAGGCTGGCTACTAACAATGAAGCCGCCT
The DNA here is from genome assembly GCA_041167675.1 of Verrucomicrobiota bacterium. GTDB lineage: Bacteria > Verrucomicrobiota > Verrucomicrobiia > Chthoniobacterales > JAFAMB01 > DASTDH01. The sequence goes on along the minus strand of JBEEIB010000413.1, from coordinate 2,972 downwards.
TGCAACGCCTTCAATGTCGGATCGTCGATCTGGCCAGCGATGGGAGAGCTCGTCGACCAGATTGGAACCAGCTAACGGCGAAAGCCGTAGTACGATCGATAGTACGGATATCGGTAGTACCGGTACGGATAATAATACCCGTAGTACGGATAATCATACCCATAGTAGGGGTAATCATACAAAAAGGGACCTCCAAAAAAGAAATCGTGATCGTGCCGGAAATGATCTCCGTGCTCGAAGCGATCCCCGTGCTCGAAATGCCCTCCTCGGTGTTCCGCAAAGCTATGGCCACCAAAACTACGCCCGGCAAACCCAGCGAAATGGCCACCGCCGAAACGGCCACCGGCACCGAAATGACCACCGCCACCGGCGAAATGGCCGCCGCCACCACCGAAGCCTCCACCATGCCCGCCACCTCCTCCGCCATGGCCGCCGCCTCCTCCGCCTCCTCCGCCGTGAGCGAATGCGGCGGTGGGCGCAATCGCCAGAATACCGGCCAGAACCAGACCGGCAAAGAAACCGTGAAATAATCTCATAAAGAACCTTCCTGGCGAATTCTCATCCTGGTCACCCGACGGCGATAATCGAGTATTCTGATCGCATATCAGGCCGCATGATGGGCCTAGCAGCCTGTCGGACTTGAAAGCTGTGCTAAATGGGAGCTTGCGTATCTGATATTAAAAATCCCTGGCTGTTCAACATGCCAGGCAATGCTTCCTGACTGGATGCCGCCCCTCTGCCCTTTCGTGAAGTCACTTGTCAGACCCTCGAAGGAACTAGGTTCTAGGCACCAGGCCTGGGCATTCACCCTGGAATACCGGCTGGATTAAGAAAGAGGACCGGCCCTTGAAAATCTGAGCCGCGTAAAAGTAAGCTGGCTAAACCTGGTCCTCAAACATGCGCCTGCCGAGGAAGCAGCTCCAATCGCTGAATGAGTGCGCCTGGCTGCTAGCGTCCAGCTTCGAGGCTGCCAATTCCTGGGGCTCGTCTGAAACTTCGCTGCCTAAAATCCTTTGTATTTGGAGCCACCATGAAACGCCGGAAGAAAACTCACCCGACGACTCGGTTGATCGAGGCGATGCTCGATATCGCGTTGCTCGCCGGCTTCATATCCGCAATGGGGGTCTTAGTTCGGCTTGCCTTCTGAGCCGGGATACCTTAATTCCGTCGAGAGCTGCGCTCGTTTTCAACAATTCCAGGATCGCCAGTCCTTGCTCGAGCGTGGGTGTCTTTCTGCCGGCGAACCTGTCCGTCACGATCTGAGGCGTCGTCCCGACAACTCGCGCAAGCTCTGAGCGCCTCTATTTGATGTACTAATCAGGAACACAATCCCTGCTCCAAGCAACATTAACTGGCTCTGGCCTTCGTGGCCGCACAGCCCCAGATTATCCCCACCAAGAGCCATCGCCCCTGCGAACGAAGCAAAACGATTTCGTAGAATGTTCACCGGTCTATGCTTGTTTGTGCGCCTCTTTGGCATCCGATGACTGGCGATCCGAGTCGCGCAGAAGAGCTCTAACTTTGATTTCATTTGCCACGGTTCTCTTGAAGCATCATGGGAACGCGGGTGCTGTGCATGAAGACGATCTTCCAGTTGCCTGCCCGTTTTTCGAGGCAGGCCGATTCGAGCCAATGCTGCTTGGCGGTACCGGAGGCGTCGGTGATGCTGCCTTTATTGACGTAGGCAATCCAAGCAGTGTCGCCGCTAATGTGGACGTCGGGTTCGGTCACGTTCCACTCGTAGCGCTTGCCCGCAGCATGTTGGGCCTTGATGAAGGCCATAACGCTGTCTCCGTTTGAATCGGGCACCTCTATCAAAAATGTAAAAGTCTGAGGCAATGACAGAATCGAACTTCGCAACATCGTCGGTGAGAGCGGCAGCGAATATCGTGCTCACTGTATCTACGATCTGCGGCTCCTCAGTACCAGCATTCATATTTCCAGCGAACAGCGTCATAACGGCTAAGACTAATCGCGTTCTTTTCATGAAATTCTTTGTACTGGCTATCTCCAAATTCTTGATTTTGCTGGAGTACCCGCGGTGATACTCGCCCGCTCAAAATGTTAGTGAGAAGAAATTCCATTATCTGCCAGGCCTATTTCTTTTGGTCTAAGTTGCCGTATTCGTCCTCTGAGCTGTTGCGTCGCATCATTCACCCGCCTCCGGTGGAGGCGATCTGAATGTTGTGCCCGGAGTTGTTCGCGGGCAACGGAAGCGCAGCGCGAGTAATACGTTCTTTTTGTTTAGTGCTGTCACCTATCGGCGTTAGTTCTCGACAGCCTCGCAAAACTTCCTCGCTCATGGCCCGAATGTCTGCGCACGCCGCGTTGAGCAACATCTCAATAAAGAGGTTCGCTGTGCTGGGCTCTTGAATCGGCACCGTAAGCCAGCAGTCGGAACAACGAATACGACAGTCGGAGCAAAAAAGGGCCGGACCTTCAAGTCCTGGCATTTGTTACTACTAACCCAGAATCGAGAACAACCAAAGAAGGACTCTGAAATAGCCATCGAGCCCGAAACGAGTTTTGAAAAACCCGATGTTGCATCGAGGTGGATAACTCCGCCGCAGAACATGCCATGAAAATTGCCTTTATATCCCCGCCGGTACCAAGACACCTCAATCCAATGACTACGCTAGCGCGAAAGCTTCAGTCGCGTAACCATGACGTAGTATTCATTAGTTGGCCGGACGGTGAGCCTTCCGTTCGCGCTGCTGACTTAACGTTTCTGCCCTGTACCGTAAAGGAGTTCGCAGCCGCCCCGCTCAAAGAACGCCTCGCTGGCTAAAGCTCCAGGGAGAGGAAGTGTACTTCCCCCGAAAAAACGGACACAGAGTTTCAGTGTTGTTTAGTGTTTGTTTATGGTATCCGGGGGACTCTGTCGTGTTGCAGCGCGCTATGTTCGGTCACGAGATCGCCCATGTCAATTACGCGATTGTATTCTGTTTCATAGTGGTTCGGGCTCCGGTACC
>JBEEIB010000412.1:0-5838 GCA_041167675.1 Verrucomicrobiota bacterium | reverse complement strand
CTGGCTGCCGCCCAGGCGCTAGGTGACGAAATCAAAACATTTGCGGATCATCTCGACGGAGCTTTCTTGAATGCGGGCATAGCGACCTTCGGACCGTTCGACGCAGCAACGCCCAAGAACTATGACGACACGTTCAATGTGAACGTGCGAGGTCTCTATTTCCAGCTTCAATCGTTGCTGCCTTTATTAGGCAATCCGAGCTCGGTCGTATTCACCTCCTCCATCGCCGGTTCTGTCGCCTTCGCCGGCACGTCGATCTATTCGGCGACCAAGGCTGCGGTCATTTCCCTCGGCAAGACTTTAGCGGTCGAATTAGCCCCGCGTGGAGTACGCGTGAATGTGTTAAGCCCCGGACCGATTGACACGCCGATAATAAAGAAAGTCGGCCTTCCCGCTGACCAGCTGAAGGGGTTCGAAGAAACGATTGTTGGCAAGTCGCTCTTGAAACGGTTCGGCACATCCGACGAAGTGGCTCGGGCAGCGAGATTTCTGCTGTCGGAGGATTCGAGCAACATTACCGGCACGGAGCTGATCATCGACGGCGGAGTTCGACTCAACTGACCGTGTCCGAACTCCAACCGGAGCGAGATGCTTCGCTCCAACGGAGGTACGGTCTGATGTTTCGGTTGCCGATCAAATCTGGCTCTCTCCGCAGAGAAAGCCAGCAGCGGGCAGCTTAGCAATTCAGATAACATATAGGGCTGGCGGGACAAAAGAGGGGTCGTTACAAAATATTGGCCTCTATTGCCTCTCGCTCAGCAAGTGAAGGTGTCTCCTTCATCACTTTGAGAAAACCGCTTAATGAAAGAGCGGTTGGGCCAGTGGTGCCGTGGGAAATCACAAGAATGATTCACCGAGTAATCTGGCGGTTCGAACACGCGCCGATTGAGTTGCAGAGGCTATCGACACACGGCGGCAATGAAGATTGGCTGTTGCTTTTTCCGCCATGGGTAACCCGAGCGAGACGACCCGGGGAGATCCTGACGGAGAATTTTTTTCGACTGGTGCAACAGCCGGCACGACCTGCCGGACGGTCACACCGTCGTAATCACTGCGCACGCTTAGAGCGCGGCGTCGAACCAAGCGCGGCTGGTCTCCGCCTTCAGCTTGCGCGTATAGAACCGTTGAATGGTCGACTCCTGATCACCCATCGCCTTGGCTACCTCACCGCTTGAACGGAAGGTCTGCGCATAGGTCGCGTATGAGTTACGGAGGCAGTTTTCCGGTAGCTTCAGTTTCATCAAATCGCGGCGACGCGCGGCCGCCCGATTAAATGCGGTGTGGCAGATAGATAACTCGGCCACTCTTCTGTTTTCAGCGGCTCAAGAATCTTCCGCGCGGACGGCTCTAGCGGGATCCAGCGCTGCCGGTCTTTCGCCCGTGTTTGCTTGGCAACCTCATCGCGGACGTGGATCACATTATCGTCCCAGAGAATATCGCTCCACTCGATCACCGGGTCGCCCGCATGGCGGCTCACCATCTCGCAGCGACGCATGCCGGCCAGGCCGCCCAGAACGAAGTAAGGCAGAGGCTTTGCGAATCGAAGGTTCGACTCCTCTCCTATCAGGATGCGCTAAGTGGTAACAAGGCATGGTAACGCATGGTTCAGAATTCAGAGGTGTTTCGCCTAGGGAGCCATGACGTGAGTCATAACAGAAATCAACTCGCCGCAGGGTCTGTAGGACCACCTTTCCGTTCGGCCTTCTTCTTTTCTGCGATTAGCTCGATTAATAATTGAGCTTCCTCGGGCTCGACGTCGATGATTAGGTTGACGTCTTTCTCCATGTGCGCCCCTATGTTCCCTATTTCTCGAACTGCGTCGATCGCTTGCCAGGTTCCTGAATCAACTCTGTCTTTCAGAGCGTCGATCTCGTCTTTTAGCCGTGATTTAGTGATTCCTCAGAAGTCACGAATCATGCCTTGAAGACACCTCCGACAAAGCGTAGCTGAAGCCTTTGGGCTTAGGTCACAGATCTCGCAGGCTTCGTTGTAATTGGCTAGAATCTGAGGTGGTATATAGTCGGGAAAAGGCCTCGCTGTTCCGCCAGGAATAAGAGACCATTTTTTGATCATGGTTTCAGCCACTAATCTATTGTACTGATCTCTTCGGCACTCCGGAATTGGGCAAGCTATAAAGAGATACGTTATCACCCTCAAGCCATCTTTTGTTGGCAAATTGATGTCGCCTTGGCCGTCGTCATGGTTTGGTTCGGTAATAGTAGTTGGCTGATTACAGAAGGGACAAGTCCAGTTGAAAGGTTTCATAAATCGCTAGATCGGATGGCTTGGCTAGCCGAGGATAGAGGATACCATTGTGATGGTCCAGCTTGGTTCGCCCACTTGGCCTGCACGCACTTTGACGTATTGCGGTGCAGGTGAGTCTGATAAGCTCTCCGGATATGCCAAATCCAGAGCCCAAAACCGAAGAAGAACTTCTTGAACAAGCAAAGCATTTAGCCGGAAAATTGAGCGACCAAAGGACGATCACTCTTTTTTGCGCATTGTTGATCGCTGAAGCAATACGCTTCGGTAGCGGACGGATGACTTAAAGCTACCGCGAGATTTCCGATAGCAGGGCTACCACACTCGATTCCAGTCGATGTGCTCCTATCGATTTCTTCTAAGGCGTAGTTTGTTTCAAACTACGCATCGCGCCAACCCACCAATACTGACATTTCCCGGAAAATGCCAAAAAACCAACCGACCGCAAAAATAATTCCGATTATGAGAAAGAATGCTGCGGAGGTCTTTAGAAACCCTGGCTTGTTTTCCGAAGCCCGCAGCAAGCAAGCGCCAGATATCAAAGATATGATCGCAATAACGAACGCCACCAAGTTATTCCTATCGAGCGCCAACCTTATCGGTCGAGTAGAAATGATGGATTGACGCGCGTTTAGTTAGGTTCGGTCGCTCATGCGCTGTACTTACTATAATTTCTAAAATTAGATGAGAAAGAGTTGCGTCTGAACTGACTCTTACCACTGGCTGAAGTCGACGTGCGGGACGGCGAATTCTGACCGGCTACGTTGCATTTGCCGGGCGCACTGCGCCAGTATTGCGGCGTTCTGTTGCCGGCCGGCTGGATCAAACGCGAAAGGATCTTGAGCCAGTCGCATCATTACGGAACCTATCAGCGCATCCGCGCGGTCTGGTGACTCGACACCGCGGCTTTTGAGATCGGCTTTAGATTCGAGCCGTTCACGGCCTTTACTGTCGTACAACTTACGCCGGGAGGTTAGCTGGCTAACCAACTTCTCACAGTTCGGAATGATGATCTGTTTTCGTTCGATAACCTGGCCGACCGTGCTCCACCATTCAGCGGACAGATTGAAATAGATATCAGCCCGCTTGGCTTGTGAGCCTTTGTTGATCCGTTGCAGATGGAAACCTTCTTCGGCCATTCGGTCCATCAGATGATGGCCGTAACCTTCATCGCCACCGATCTGGAATGCTTGAAGGTTGAGTTTACGGAACAGAGTAAGGAATTTTCCAACCGAATGCGTTGTATCTCGTGATCGCCATGGGTCGTCGACAATCGATGCGCGATTGCCTTCACACAGGGCGAGCACGCTCTCATCACCGGGTCCTGCAAAGTCACAAAAGGCAGTTGTAGGTCCCGGTTCGAGGGCGGGCGGGTTATCGATTAGAGCACGGCAAGACTCCAAACTAATCATGCTGTCGCCCGCGTCGTAGAGCCATTCTGCGCCGTGTTTAATTCTGAACACGCTATCTTTGAGGTTCTCGCGGTCGGCTTCGATTGCGGCGGGGTCAACGTGAGGGCACATCGAAGAGGGAACGCGGAAGGTGCGCCAGAGATGAGCTTTTGCGTTACAGATCTCGTAGAACTCACCGAAAGCCGGACCAGTTGAACTCATGAAGAGACGGAAGGTTGTGTGACGACGGGAAAGCGCATCGAGCACTTCGGGTCGGATTGATTTACCTCCATCAACGAGCAGACCGGCGGGCGAATCTGGTTGCTCGTGTAAGCCTTCGATGTTGCCACCGGTATCGGTGGCGCGACCGAAGAGGAAGCCGCCGTGAGGATTTCGGACGGCAGTTTCGAGCCATGTCCAACCCACGAAGGCCGGCCGGGAGCGGAAACGTTCCAGAGAAATGAAGAATTGGTTTTCGACCTGATCGCCAGTTGCGGAAAGATACATCAGGCGAGCACGCGGGAATCTGTAGAGGGTCCAAAGCGCAGCAATCGGAAACACGCTAGAAGTCTTTCCTGTGAAATTGGCGCACGCCGCGGCCGTTTGATTGCCGGCTTCGTAGTTGAGAAGAATCTGAGCTTGCCAATCGTAAAGAGTTTTAATGCCGAGGATCGAATCGGCAAATAGCAGAATTGAAATTTGGTTGGCCGCTCATCGACTAACCTTTTTAACAGATGGAATGCAGAAAAACCACTTCCTTCCATTACGGTACGGTGTTAGTAAGGAGGAGTTCTGGGAAAGCGAGAGCGTTTTTATGGTTCCATTTCTTGACGTCGGAGCGGGTATTTTCTTTTGAGGTGGCAAACGCTGTAGCAGGCTTAGGCAGGGCGAGCTTTTGCTATTGCGGCAAGGCGATAGCGGGCGTCTCGCCAAACGCGATCCTGAGCCGTTTTAGAGCGTTTTGTGCTCTGGCTTGCAGACTTCTCTTAACAAGAATCTTTTCGTAAGAAGTTGCGTGTTAAATATCTGTTGTAAGTTTTGGTGGCAGTTGGATCGGAGAGTCGGTAAACTCTCGCCGATTCGGTAGGAATTCCTCCTGCCGGGAATTAACAAACAAAGAAGGAACACGAAATGGGGAATGCAGTTTGCAAGAGTCGGTTCTTGAGAGTTAGCGCCCGCTATTCATTGGACGGTAAATTTTTCTTACTGTGACTGCCAATTTCTTACTGTCACACGCTGGAAGCACGCAAGCTGTGTCGAGTACGATTGTCCACCGAAGTAGTGACAAAGGGAATTGATGCAAAAAGTGCACTGTTGCGCCACAACGCGTAACACGCCCGCTATCAGAAAGGCCTCGAGGGCCCGCTTTCCACCCTCCGCGTCTCGAGCCCGACAATCTTGCACGAAGAATCTCACCTGAGGTCGATCGGATGGGCTGGATTAGACTAGTACGAAAGCAAACGGCCAAAGGCGACCGTCCAATCGGCGACCATGATCTCCTGATTTATTAGCCGTCGCTAAGAGTGCAAACGTAAGACGCCCGCGGAATTCCTCTTGTCACATCGGCAATATCGCAGTGAAGTCCGTTGCAAATCTTGCAGAGGACCGCGAAGGTCAGGTTTCGTTCGCCCCGCTCGATTCCTCCAAAGAAGCTCCTGTTCAGTCCACAATCCTTGGCAAAGCCGTTTTGGCTAAGCCCCCGAATCTTACGTTCGGCCTGAATCCTGCGGCCCAACCTTAGGAGTTCGACGTTGTCATTTGCCATATTTGGAATCCTGCTTAACCACATAACCTATTTGGGTCAGAAATAGTTGACTTGGCCGTGAGCGTCGCTTTGCCGGTCGCCGTCTATCCTGATTCTTGGCACAAGGGCCGACTGTCTCGTAGAGCTAAGTCGCCTCGGTTCAAGAAGTTTCCCAATACTCTTTTTGAAGCGTTCCCCATTGCTTTCCGCTATGGCGAAAGTAAGATCCTTAAGAGGATCTTTCTGTTGCTCGGGTGGTTCAACGAATCCGGACGAGTCGATGGCCCAAACGCGGGCGGACAGACCTGAGTCGGTAATGAAACTTCGCCACCTGGAATATTTTGTTGCTGCCGCTGAGGAGTTGAATTTCACCCATGCTGCCGATCGGCTGCACGTGTCGCAACCGCCCTTTAGCAAGCAAATCCAAGACCTGGAGGGCGA
>JBEEIB010000411.1:0-3582 GCA_041167675.1 Verrucomicrobiota bacterium | reverse complement strand
TCTTTAACATTATGAATGTGGCGTTCGTTCTCAGTGCGATTGGGGCCAATTTGGTGTGGCCCATTGCGCTGTACTCCTCGTACGCTTTCGCGAGAGGCCGGAGTTCAGGGCCAAGAATTCCGGAAGCTTCCGCCGGGCGAACGACCCGCATGCGTCAATATGCGCCTATCCAGCCTTAAAGGCCGATTATTGATGCGACGAGCGTGAACCTGGGAGGATGTGAACCACGTTGCCTCTCACACCAAAGATGGAAGTGTTTGCATCGCTCTGACGGACTTAGCAACGCAACAGAGTGAAAGGCCTGCAGGAATAACATCCGTGTAATTTACAGGTGTCGTTGCAATGACTCCAGTTCGGTGCGACAGGTGTCGCTGAACTGCCTCAACGGATCTTGGCCACTCACGGCCCGAGACTCAATCTGGTCAGCCGTCAGGTTCGGCTGCGGGTAGGTGTTCACAATAAGCTTTATAACCTTTTCCGCTGTTTGTAGAACGGGGTCCGAAGAACTGAGCCGAATGCGGCTCAGCAGCGCGTAAACTGGTAATAGTTTTTGAAGATCACTGACGTTGTACTGCATGGCGTCGACCAGCAGGCGCGCGCTTTCGCCAATGAAGTCGGAATACAGCGCCTCCCGTCGTGCAATCTGCTTTCCCAACAAGTCGCGCCGGTCCTGATGCCTCGCTGTGATCCACGTCCCGACGGCCGAGCCGAATGCGCCGACGAGCGAACCAGCGATAGCCGCCAGGGCAGTGATTATCCCCGAATTTACAGGTGCTCCGAACGTAATCGCTCCTTGATTGCCTCGCCGATGCCTTACATGAGCTACCTGCAAGCAATAAAGCACTGCTATTTCCAATAAATCGAATTCTTCCAAGCTCGTTTAAATACCCTTTTGACAGATGCTTGGCTAGCGCCAGAGAGCGGGAGTGTGCATCGCCATGGATAAATGGATGGCGAGGCTTTGACAGTTTTGGTGCGTTGTTGACACCTGGGCGCTGTCATCTTTGTCAGGCTAGCCGCGACAAATCCTCGACGATTTTGTCAACCAAGAGACCAACAGTAGCCGCATCGATTCGTCACTATTTATTTTCATCATCCGTAAGACGCTCAATCAACGCAGTTTCTTGTTTAGCGCTCTCGCGCAATCGGCTGGAGACTGCATTGCATGATGTGGGGGTGCAAGCGATCTTGGTCTTCAATTGCAATTGCTGTGACCAACCGCTGGTTCATCTGAAGTTCTAAGTGAGGATGCTTGATGGGGATCGTCGAGAGAATGCAAAAGGCGGATTGGCCGGCGATCATCAGCCGAGCTACGGGCGTTGCCCTTCTACTCGCCGGCGTGCTCCTCGCCGCGGGGTTGTGCGTTGCAACTCCGCAAGACGACTCCGTTCCCAGCATTTTCGATTCGCACTCCACGCCAGCGGATTCGATCCGTCATCTTTCTATCTTCGTTCTCAGCGTCACCGGACTGATTTTCCTAGTGGTTTTCAGTTTGCTGAGTTACGTGGTCGTGAAATTTCGCAGCCGAGCGGCGGACACAGAGCGCGAGCCTGCGCAAGTTTATGGAAGCGCGCAGATTGAACTCGCCTGGACCATCATTCCGATCCTGATCGTTGTGGTGCTTTTTCTCGCGACGGCGAGAGTGATTCACGCAATCCAGGACGCGCCCAAGCCTGCTAAGGCGATGGAGGTAACTGCAATCGGACACCAGTTTTGGTGGGAATTTCGCTATCCCGGGCTCGGCGTCGTCACCGCGAATGAACTCCATGTTCCCGTGAGCGACTCTTCTCATCCCACACCGACCTTCTTGAGATTGCTTTCCGCCGACACTGATCACAGTTTCTGGATACCTCAGCTTGCAGGAAAGACCGACTTGATTCCGAATCGCGTGAACGAAACGTGGCTCGATCCTCACGAGACCGGATTGTTTCTTGGTCAATGCGCGCAGTACTGCGGTACGCAGCACGCGAAGATGCTATTGCGCGTGTACGTGGATAGTCCGGAGGACTTCAAGCTCTGGGTACGCGCACAACAACGGCAGGCGAATGAGGATGCAAAAGAAGCCGCGGGAAGAAGCGTCTTCGAGAGAACAGCGTGCCTGAATTGCCATGCAATCAACGGAACAAACGGCACCGGGCGTTTTGGCCCAGACCTCACCCACCTGATGAGCCGCCGCACGATCGCGTCAGGCGCAGCGGAGAACAACTCGCAAAATCTTCGGCTGTGGATGCAAAACCCGGATGCGATCAAGCCCGGATCTCTCATGCCGGCAATGAAGTTGAGCGACGCAGAACTGGATGCGCTCGTGCGATATCTCGAAACTTTGCAGTAGAGAAAGAGAGCGGAAACAGCAATGTCGTCGGACGCCATAGCCATTCAAACCACAGAAGCCGCGGGTCGGCCGTGGGTTGGAACGTTACATGAGTGGGTGACCACGGTCGATCACAAGCGCCTGGGCGTTCTGTACATTCTTTACGCCCTGTTCTTTCTCGTCATCGGTGGTATCGAAGCAACCATCATACGAATCCAGTTGATGCACCCGCACAACGATTTTGTTTCCCCGCAGGTATTCAATCGCATGTTCACCATGCATGGCACGACCATGATTTTCGTCGTGGCTATGCCCATCCTGTTCGGCTTTGCCAACTACCTCGTGCCACTGATGATTGGCGCGCGAGACATGGCGTTTCCCCGCCTGAACGCGTTCAGCTTCTGGCTGACAGCCTTTGGCGGATTGCTGCTTTACTTTAGTTTGCTGGGCGGGAATGGACTCTACGGTGCTGGCAACGCGCCGGACGTGGGCTGGTGGGCGTACGCTCCTTTGGCCTCGCGTGCGTTTTCGCCGGGCCACAGCTCGGATTACTGGACGATCGCTCTCCTGGCTTCGGGCTTCGGCAGCATCGCCACGGCCATCAACATTATCGCCACGATTGTTTCCATGCGCTGCCCAGGCATGACGCTGAGCCGCATGCCGCTGCTCGCATGGATGAACTTGGTGATGTCTGGAATGGTTTTGCTTGCGATTTCGCCGCTGTCCGCGGCTCAGCTCATGTTACTCGTAGATCGCTATCTAGGCGGTCATTTTTTCGATACGCAGGCAGGCGGCTCCGCCACGCTGTGGATGCACTTCTTTTGGATATTTGGACATCCCGAGGTGTATGTCCTGATCATTCCCTGTTTTGCGTTTGCCTCTGAAATTATTCCGGTGTTTTCACGCAAGCCGATTTTCGGATATCCGGTCATGGTGGGCGCCACCGTTTGCATCGCATTCGTGAGCATGAGTGTTTGGGCGCACCACATGTTCACAATCGGAATGAGTTCCTACGCCAACAGTTTTTTCACGATAACAACGATGGCGGTGGGTGTGCCGACCGGAATCAAAATTTTCAACTGGCTGGGCACGATGTGGGGAGGCAAGATTCAGTTCAGGACGCCAATGCTTTTCTGCATTGGTTTTCTGTTCCAGTTTTTGATCGCCGGCCTCACCGTCATCATGCTGGCTTCATCGCCTTTCGACTGGCAACTCGGCGGCTCCTACTTTGTCGTCGCGCACTTTCACTACGTGATTGTTGGCGGAATTTT
>JBEEIB010000410.1:0-6846 GCA_041167675.1 Verrucomicrobiota bacterium | reverse complement strand
TTCCAGTATCAACAACGATTACGGCTGCGCACGTGATCGTGAAACCCGGCGGAATGCGCGAGCTCCACTGGCATCAGAACGCCGAGGAATGGCAGTACTATATAAAAGGTCAAGGCCGAATGACCGTGTTCTTCAACGGAGGAAAAGCGCGTACCGCGGACTTCGCTGCTGGTGACGTCGGCTTAGTTCCAAGAACCTTTGGACATTATGTTGAGAACACTGGCAGTACCGACTTGGTCTTTCTGGAGATGTTCAAGGCGAACCGCTATATGGATCTCACCCTTTCCGAATGGATGAGAAATTCGCCCCCAGAGCTAATCATGGAGCACTTGGGGATCAACCAAGAAACCCTGGACGCAATTCCGAAGAACAAATCGGTTATTGTGCCGGTTTAAGCAGGACCGAATTCAGCGCAGTCATCACACGCAACACCCGGCGCCAATACCTCACTCCTCCATCACTCCAGGCTCACAGATCCTACCTTCGGCCGATTTAGAGTTTAGTCCGGTCGACCGCTTTGCGAATGGTTCCGATCTCTTCCTCGGTCAACTCAACCTCGCCGGCTTTCGCGTTGGCGATTGCCTGTTCGGGATTGCGAGCGCCGACCAACGCGTGCGAGCAGCCCGGCTGTTCTAGAGTCCAAGCTATAACCGTTTGAGCGATGGTGATTCCTTTTTCTTCCGCGACAAAACGAATGACATTCAGGAGTGCATCCACCTTGGACCGGTTTTCTTTCTGATACCAAGGATTGTCCCGACGGACATCACCCTCGCCGAACTCGTGATCGGGGCCGATCTTACCGCTGAGAATGCCGAGAGCCATCGGCGAGTAAGCCAGAAACGCGATATTGTTGTCGCGACAGAACGGCAGATTGTCCGCCTCGTGTTGCCGCTGCAGCATCGAGTATTGCTCTTGGTCGGTGTCGAGTTGTCCAACGGCTTGATACCGCTTCATCTGATCGATCGTGGCGTTAGAACAGCCGATGGCTCGAATCTTGCCCTCCTGCTTCAGCTTCATTAGCTCCGCCACCACATCTTCTGTCTTAGTGGTCGAGTCCTGCCAATGTGTCTGGTAAAGGTCGATGTGCTCAGTCTTAAGTCGACGCAAACTTTCTTCAATCTCATACCGGATCATCGCCGGGCGAAGGTTGATATAAACTTCATACCTTTTGTCCTCTTCGCTTTTCGCCCGACCATCCTCGTTCGCGTCGAAAAACTTATCGCCTTCTTTTTTGTACCAGACCATGCCGCACTTGGTTGCGAGTACGACCTCATCGCGTACGCCCTTCAGCGCCTCGCCAACCAATTCCTCCGACCGTCCGTACCCGTACATGGGAGCGGTATCAATCAGGTTGATTCCGTGATCAATTGCTGCCCGAATCGCCCCTTCCGGGTCGTTCCTCTTGGTGCCGCCCCACATCCATCCTCCAATTGCCCAGGCCCCGAAACCTACAACCGAAGCCTCAATTCCAGATTTTCCTAATGTTCGATATTTCATTTGTCTTTCTGATTCATCCTCCAGTTGAAAGCGGTAACGCCATTTACCGCAGGCTGACTGTTTCGCCCTACCTTTTCCATTACTCCATTCCTCCGACAACGGAATATTGAGCAGCTTGCCATGGTAGGCTAACGCAAGAGCATGAGTCACGGCCGACGCCGCCACGATGCCGTTCTCCGGGCGCGTTGAGTTGGTAATTCACCACGGCAGAACGCCAGTCTTTGTCGTATCTTAATGCTGGCTCTCAGGTTCGAGCAGAGTTGTGGGAGATTCCGGTGTTGGGCGCCGGGAAAAGAGAACCACCCCAATCATAGCCAGAACAAAGCCAGCAACGCAGACTGCCAGCCAGAAATATCGCCAACCCACAGACAATGGCAGCATGGTCGTAAACACGGCCGCTATGGCTGCCGCGAGACCCATCGCAGTGGCAAAGCACAACTTACCTAACCCGTACCTATCTTCCGTTTTCAAGATTCGTCCCGAAACGGCTACTTCACGTTTTTTCATCACTTATTTCCTCTGAGAAAAATTACAGCGCATCGTTATTCGTTCTATGTTTCCGAAAAGCTCCTCCGTATAACTCGGTTATCACGCGGCAGAGAGGAATCACGGAGTGATTGGTTAGTGGAGCAATGCGGGGACGGATGCGGCGACTAGCCTGCTCAACGTCGTCCCTTGAATAATGCTGTTGTCCGCCACTACCAATATTCCTCTGCCCGCCTACGCAGTTACGCGATATCTGTGAAATCTCCGTAATCTGTGGATACTCTTTTCTTCGGTGCTTCCCATAACCGCATCAGCAACCGTTTATTGAGTCACAACCGTAAGCCCTCCACTTTTAGTAAGTTCTTTTTTATTTGGATTAACATTGAGAGCTTGAAACACTAACCCGGCAATCACTCCTCCGCCCAATTCGTTAGTGTAGTAGGTCCATGAACTAAGCGGGGGGAGGCCACCGATTGTCACCAACCCTGCCGGAACCGCCGGATTGAAGACGGCGCCGGAAATCCGGCCCACGGTAAATCCTCCGACCGTGACGGTGAACCCAATTGCTAAGCCGTGAAAAACTGTTACCGGCATTGGCCTCAGCGGTCGCCAGGTTGAGAATGACATAGCAAAGAGCAAAGGTATACAAGAACTCTGCTAGCACTGCCGGATAAAACGGAAATACGGCGGGAGTGATCGGGTTTCCGGCCCGGGCAAACACTTTCGCTACCAAGGCGGCTAGAATCCCGGCCAGCATCTGCGCAATAATGTAAGGCAAAACTTCTCGGGTAGGCAGTTTGCCGCGAATCCAAACCGCTAAGCTAACAGCAGGATTTAAATGACCTCCGGAGATGTAGCCGGTAGCATACACCATCACCATCAAGACCGCTCCGATGGCAATTGGGGCGTATGGTCCAGCATATCCAAGGACCCCAGCTACACAGACCGTCAAGACCAAGAAAAATGTGCCGATGAACTCGGCAAAGTATGAACGAAAGTTTTTCATAATGAAGTGTCGAGAACAGACGCGTTTTAAATTGTTCGGGTCAGGTAGCGATTACGATTGGTACTCACGCCTTCGTATCGCATAGGACTCATGGGACCTATGAGACCCATGAGACCCACGAATCGAGTTAACTTTACTTGGTGACCGCTACTTCTTCTCGCGGCACTCTCACGCCGAGAGCTTCCGCAACGCCACGTCCGTAAGCAGGATCGGCCTTCGTAAAATGACTGATCTGCAGCTTGATAATGTGCTCAGGTATCCCCCTCATGGCATTGGCGACGTTTTCAATCAGCCGTGACGGTGAACGTACCGTACGCACCGGAGCCTTTCGCGTGGACCACCCGCTCAGGAATCCTTTCGCGATTGAATTGCGCCATCTTCTCGAAAAGAAGATAGTCTTCCATCAGCACTGGGCCACGCGGTCCGGCCGTAACGGAATTCTGATTGTCTCCAACCGGGTCGGATGAAGTTGTCATGACTGGGCATCCTTGCTTTGTCGATTTAGCTGCCATTGTTTCTCCTAGTTGCGCTTTTAGTCAATTGTAGTTGTTCTGAGAAATGTTTCTTGCGGTCGTCCGTGACTGTTCACCTCTGTTGGCGAGCGTGCTTTCATCCGGTCTTCAACCAGAAACTATCATCGATCATCACTGACTCTATCCTCTCAAAGAAGCGTTCTTTTTAACTCGATCGAGCGGTCACGGGGTAGCTAGAAGCAAGACATAGGGCTATCGGCGTATCGACTCTCTCTCGGCGAATCCAATCAGTCGTTTTTTTGTCGATAATAACTCTTTGGAGCCAACAAAAAGCGTTCTTTCTGACGATAGAAGTACCTAGACAGGTGTGCGACCTATTGCCGAAGTAATCAACCGTGCACAAGCCGGTTGCACCAGAAGAATCGGAGCTGTCCGGTCCGCCTGGAATTCAGAGCTAACATCCAAATATCATCGCCTCATGAGTCGAAACCTTAATGATTCTTCTGATCTGCCTCCGGATGCCCAGGCTGGCTCATCTCGAAGACAATTCATTAGTCGCCTCGCGGCAATCTCCGCCAGCCTATCCGTGGCAGCACCACTTGCCCGCTCTGCTACTACCACAGAAGGAACGGCTTTAGAGGGCGAATCCCCGAAAAAGGGCACAGAGGGGAGCTTGGTAGAGATCAACTTCAAAGTGAACGGTCGCCCGCAAAAACTTGAGGTAGATCCCCGAGTCACCCTACTGGACGCTATCCGGGATCGTTTGGATTTGACCGGAACGAAGAAGGGCTGTGATCGTGGTGCGTGTGGCGCTTGTACGGTCCATATCAACGGAAGACGAGTGCTCTCTTGTTTGACCCTCGCGCTAATGGCACAGGGCGAAGAGATCACCACGATTGAGGGTTTAGCCAAAGGTGATGACTTACATCCGGTACAAGCCGCGTTCGTCGGTTGTGACGGTTTTCAATGCGGATATTGCACCCCTGGTCAAATCATGTCCGCGGTGGGCTGTATTAACGAAGGCCACATCAGATCGGACACGGAGATTCAAGAATTTATGTCCGGAAACCTATGCCGGTGTGGTGCGTATCCAAACATAGTTGATGCGATCAAAATGGCGGCAGGGCAGATGAAAGCAGGAGGGTAACGATGCGAACTTTTACTTACAAGGTTCCTTCCAGCATTTGGCAAGCCACGTCTGATTTCGGTCAGAATTCGGATTTTCTTGCTGGTGGAACGACGCTGATAGATCTGATGAAGCTCGAAGTAATGACGCCTTCGCAACTGGTGGACATCAATCGGTTACCAATGCGCGGGATCGAGTTGGCATCGGATGGCCTACGGATCGGCGCACTGGAAAAAATGAGTGATGTAGCAGAGAACCAGGAGGTAGTCGCCAACTATCCAGTCATTTCCCAAGCGTTGCTTAAAAGTGCCTCCGCGCAGCTTCGCAACATGGCCAGCATGGGAGGAAATCTTCTGCAACGGACTCGGTGTGGATATTTCCGAGAGGTGAGCACACCATGCAACAAGCGTCAGCCGGGAAGCGGTTGTCCCGCGATCGACGGCTGGAACCGGACGCATGCAATTCTTGGCACGAGTTCATCCTGTGTCGCTACTCATCCGAGCGACTTGGCTGTCGCGTTGGTAGCTCTGGACGCTTCCATTCTCCTGCAAAGCGGGAACAACGATCGACTCGTGAAATTGGATGATTTTTATCACGTTCCAGGTGAGACCCCAGACAAGGAGAATCAACTCAAACCGGGCGAGTTGATCACGGAGATTCGGGTTCCGCGACTGCCGTGGGCGCAAAGGTCCGCCTATCTGAAGATCCGGGACCGCGAATCGTACGAGTTTGCGCTGACCTCCGTTGCCATGGCACTCGATGTAGACGCAAACAATGTTCGAGATGCCCGAGTCGCCGTTGGGGGGGTGGGGACGAAACCATGGAATCTTCCGAAAGTGCGAGACGCGTTAATCGGAATGCCGTTGAACCAACAGACTTTCGAAGCCGCTGCGAAGCTCGCGACCGAGGGTGCCAAGCCATTAAGACACAATGCATTCAAAGTTGAGCTGGTTCAGAGAACCATTGTTCGAGCACTGATGAACCTAGGAGGCTTAGTATGAGCACAGATGTTCTAGGTAAGCCGCACGATCGGATTGACGGTCGGTTGAAAGTCACCGGAGGCCTGCGGTATTCGGGTGATCAGCCGATCGAAAACGTCGCCTACGGCTATCTTGTGACCAGCACTATCGGGCGAGGCGAGATCCGGGCGATGGACGTTTCTGAGACAGAGAAGTCGCCTGGTGTAGTGGCAGTCTACACCCCGTTTCATTCGCTAAAGCTCTATAACGGTCTAACTCAAGCGGAAGGAGCCAACAGTGGCGAGATCGATCCGCCGCTCCAGGATAACAAAATTCGATACTACGGTCAGATCATTGCACTAGTGGTTGCCGATTCATTCGAACAGGCCCGTGATGCCGCGGCTCGCGTAAAGGTGGATTACAAAGAGGAGCACCCGGTGGCCAGTTGGGAGGCAGGACTGACGCATGCATTTCCTCCGGCTGCAGTAGACGGCCAGAAACCCACCGTAACAATCCTCGCCGACGGGGTATCGTTAATCGACGATGTTATTCAAGGAACCGAAGTTGTACTTGAGGCCACCTATACGGAACCGATCTATCACCACAATCCGATGGAGCCGCATGCCACCACCGCGGTGTGGGATGGCGACCGACTAACAACGTATGATGCGACCCAATTTGTGTCCGGACAGCAACGAAATGTTGCGGCGATTCTTGGGGTGAATGAAGACAACGTACGTGTTATCTGTCCGTTCATTGGCGGCGGGTTCGGTAGTAAACAGGCCGTCTGGACGCATTCGCCACTCACCGCGGCAGCAGCGCGCTCGCTCAACCGTCCGATCAAGACGATTCTTACTCGGGAACAAATGTTCACGTTGACCGGCCATCGTCCCGCCCTCATTCAGCGTATTTCTTTGGCCGCAAGCAGGGACGGTGTTCTCCAAGCGGTTAAACATGATGTGCATTCAACCGTAGGTTTTGCCGGCGTGTACGTCGAGGCCGCTGCCCAACGAACCTCTCGTTTCGTTTACAAGTCGCCGAACATCCAGGTGAGTCAGACATTGGTGCCACTCAACGTAGGAGCACCCACTTCCATGCGAGCACCGGGCGAAAGCCCTGGGATGTTTGCTCTCGAGTGCGCAATGGATGAGCTCGCCGTGATGCTGGGGATGGATCCGATTGACCTGCGCATGAAAAACTACGCAGAGGTTTATCCAGGAAGGAACGTTCCGTATTCATCGAAAACTCTGGCGGAATCTTACCGGCTTGGAGCGGAAAGATTCGGCTGGTCGAGGCGAA
>JBEEIB010000409.1:0-3147 GCA_041167675.1 Verrucomicrobiota bacterium | reverse complement strand
CTGGTTGCGGTGACTTTGTGCCAATCGGCGGTCGTCACAGCGACTTGACTTCCGGAGCAAGAAAGTGTTACCCCCTCGGGACGGAAGCCCACCGTAGCACCTCGCCCAATGAGCAAACATGAAATTCGCCAGACGGTAGTCGATTTTGGAACTGCAGCAAAGAATGCCATGGAAGCTGGATTTGATGGCGTACAGATCCAGGCCAACTACCTCTATCTCATCGCTCAATTCCTGAACAGCGCCACGAACCTTCGCAGAGATGAGTACGGGGGTTCTACCGTGAACCGCGCCCGTTTCCTCTTCGAAATTACTGAGACGGTGCTCGAATTCGTGGAGCCGGGCCGCGTCGGGATCAAGATCGGGCCGATGAACGTATCAGGGGCCTTTGTAGCTAACGCCGACACTCTGCCCGATATGGAGTACTTTATAAAGAAGCTGAATGACTACGACCTCGCGCACCTGCTGATGATGGGAGCAACTACCGACTTCACGGGAGGTCCGCTGGAACACCTCGCGGGCGACGGCATGTTCCAACATTTTCGGCCCCTCTATAACGGACATCTCATCGCAAATGTCGAAATGACCCAGGAGCGTGGAAATCGGCTAATAAGAGCCGGATTAGCTGATTCCATTGCGTTTGGTCGACCGTTCATCGCCAACCCCGATCTCCCGGAGCGTTTTCTAGCCGGCGCTACCCTCAACGAAATCAGTTGGCCTACGGTCTATGCGTCAGGGCCGGATGGGTACATCGATTATCCTGTAACGCAGCGTTCTTCCCCAGATGAATATTCTCCGAAAAGAATGCGGAGACAAATCGAACCGCTACCGAGGTAATTAAAGGAGGTACCCTTATGGCTAGTCTTACCAATAAAACGGCGCTTGTTACGGGAGCCTCCCGCGGCATCGGTCGCGCCACCGCTCAAGCTCTTGCCAATGCGGGAGCACACCTCATTATTCACTACGGCCGCGCAGCAGCGGAGGCCGATGCACTTGTCGCCGAAATTCGTGCAGCAGGTGGACGTGCTGATGCAACAAAGGCCGACCTATCGATTCCGGAGGGCGCTGCCACGCTTGCAAAGCAGGTTCGCGCGATCGTCGGAGAGCACCTGGATATCTTCGTTTCCAATGCTGGCATCGCGAAAGCCGCCGCCATCGAAGATCACACGATAGAAGATTTCGACAATCTGTTCGCTACGAATGTGCGCAGTCCGTTCTTTCTGGTAAAGGAACTATTGCCGCTCTTTAGCGAGGGATCGAGTATTATTCTCATCTCCTCCCTCGCTGCTCATGGTGCCCTTGGCAATCCTGGACAACCAGGCGCTCCATCACTTCCTGCCTATGCAGCCACAAAAGGTGCGCTTGAAACGCTCGTCAAACACTGGGCTGCGGCGCTAGGGCCGCGCGGGATCCGCGTAAACGCCATTGCTCCAGGTGTGATTGAAACCGACATGTCCAATTTTACCAAGACTGAGACAGGCCGCAGCTTCGCGGTCGCAATGCAGGCGCTCAAACGCATCGGGCAACCATCGGATGTGGCCGACGTGATCGCGTTTATTGCATCAGATGGCGCGCGGTGGATTACAGGTGCGAGTATTCCGGTAGACGGGGGATCAAAGCTGTAAAAGAGCAAGATGAATTGCGGATGCTCCTAAGATGAACACTCCAACACTACGGTAACGAAGGATGAGGAATTGTTATGAATCAAACGATACAGGAGAAAAACAAGGCGCTGGTGCTCGACGCCTTCGACACATTGTTTAACAAGCGGGACTATGAGGCGGCTGAACGGTATTGGTCCCCCAACTACATTCAGCACAGTGCTCACATCGAACCGGGTCGCGAGGGGCTGTTCAGTCTTATCAAGAGCCTCCCACCAACCTTGAAGTACGAATCGGGAACGATCGCGGCTGAAGGAGACTTTGTGATCGTACACGGCCGGTTTTCCAACTTCGGACTGCCGGTGAACTGGATTGCAGTCGACATCGTTCGCGTAGAGGACGGGATTCTGGTGGAGCACTGGGATGTCATCCAGGACGAGGTGACAAAAGCCGAATCGAAGAGCGGGCTGCCGATGTTTGGCGACCGCTTCACTGCCTGAACCAACTCATCCATCGATCTCAAACCCAGGAGACCTCTATGAAACTCACCGAAAACACCATCTTCATCACCGGCGGGGGCACCGGTATTGGTCGTGGCCTCGCAGAAGCGCTGCACAAGCTCGGCAACAAGGTCATCATCTCCGGCCGCCGCAAGGAACATCTGGATGCGACGGCTAGAGCCAATCCGGGGATGCATTCCGTGGAGCTGGATATTGCGGATCCCTCGAATATCGCGACGGTCGCGAAGAAGCTGATTGCGGACTATCCGGCGCTCAATGTCTTAATCAACAATGCCGGGATCATGCTGATCGACGACGCCGCGGGAAAGATAGACGATCAACTTCTAACATCGACAATCACGACGAACTTGCTGGGGCCGATCCGCCTGACTTCGGCCTTGATCGAGCACTTAAAGAAGCAGGCGAAAGCGACGGTCATCTATAACACCTCTGCGCTGGCATTTGTTCCCCTGACGTTAACCGCCGTCTACTCCTCCACCAAAGCCGCCCTACATTCATACGTGCTTTCGCAGCGCTACAAACTCAAAGCAACTTCGGTGAGCGTTCTGGAAATCGCTCCGCCGTGGGTACAGACGGATCTTCTGAATAGCAGCGAGGAACCTCGCGCCATGCCCCTGAAGGAGTTCATCGAAGAGACCATCAAGGTACTTGGGACAGACGCGGAAGAGATCCTGGTCGAACAAGCGAAACCATTCCGAGACAATCCCGGACCAAATGAGAGCGCACTCGTGACGCAGTTCAACGACCTGATGAGCGCCACGCCGGCACAGTGAAGATCGAGGAGCCGCTGCCGGGCACACACATTCAGAAGTAAGAGTTAAGGAGTAAGACAGCCGCCTTCGCACAAGGCTACGGCGTGCCGGGGAGGTCGAGCTCAGCGAAGTGTGGAGCTGGGCAAATCTCTCGCAGAGACTTTAGGAGACTAGGCAGCGTTATGCAGCTGCTGCCAGCCTGCGCGGTTTCTTGGCAGAGTCGTTTTTGGATAATGCGCCTGTTAAAACGGCAACGATATGGGATAGGGCCTTGCT
>JBEEIB010000408.1:0-3832 GCA_041167675.1 Verrucomicrobiota bacterium | reverse complement strand
AGCCAGGTGTTGAGGAAAATCGCCGAGGGCACGTGGATTTGCGGCGATCCCGGTTTGCAATACGACGGCGCCATTCACAAATGGCACACGTGCAAAGGCACCGAGCCGATTCATTCGACCAATCCGTGCAGCGAATACGTGTTCATCAATAACTCGGCGTGCAATCTGGCGTCGCTGAACCTGATGAAGTTCAAGTCGCCCGACGGCGTGTTCGAGGTGGAACGTTTCAAGGCAGCGGTGCGCCTCTTTATCACCGCCCAGGAAATCATCGTGGACAACGCCAGTTATCCGATCAGGGAGATCGCGGAAAACTCGCACATCTTTCGCACCCTCGGCCTGGGTTACAGCAATCTTGGATCGCTCATCATGAGCTACGGTTACGGCTACGACAGCGTCGAAGGCCGGGCTTTGTGCGGCGCCATTACCTCCATCATGACGGGCGAATCCTACGAGCAGAGCGCGGTCATGGCGCGCGAGATGGGACCGTTCCCCGGTTACCGCGATGCGCGCGCCAGCGGCGTCGCGAAACCGGTAGCGAAGGACAATGTCTCATCCATGCTGGATGTGATCGATCTGCACCGCGGCGCGGTCAGCGAAATTCCCGATATCGAGGAATTCGGTTACCTGAAAGAAGAAGCGGCCCGGACCTGGGATAGGGCGTCGCGTCTCGGGCGACGCCACGGTTATCGCAATGCTCAGGTGACGGTGCTCGCGCCCACCGGCACGATCAGTTTCCTGATGGATTGTGACACGACCGGAATCGAGCCCGACCTCGCTCTGGTGAAATACAAACTTCTGGCCGGGGGCGGGATGCTCAAGATTGTGAACCAGACGATCAAGCCGGCGCTGGAGCGGCTCGGGTATAACTCCGAAGAGATCGAGCGAATCCTGGCGCACATCGATTCGTTCGACACGATCGAAGACATTCTCGACTCGGACGGCTCGACCATTTCGTCCGGGTTGAAACCGGAACATCTCTCGATCTTCGATTGCGCGTTCAAGCCGCACAAAGGCGAACGTTCACTCAATTACATGGCGCATCTGCGCATGATGGCGGCGGCCCAGCCATTCCTGAGCGGCGCCATTTCAAAAACAGTCAACCTGCCCCCGGACGCCTCGGTCGAGGAAATCATGAACACGTACGTGGAGGGATGGCGGCTGGGTCTGAAATCGGTGGCAATTTATCGGGAGGGTTCCAAGAGGTCGGCCCCGCTCAATACGCGCAAGACGAAAGACATGGGCGGAATGGCCGAGCTCGAGATCGCCCTTGATGTGACGCTTGATCGCGAAGATTTCCAGAAGCGGATTCTCGATCTGGAGGAAGAATTGTCGACTCTGCGCGGCCGGGTCGATCAGCCCATTCGGCATCGGATGTCTGACACCCGCATGTCGCTGACGCACAAATTCGAGATCGCCGGGCACGAAGGGTACATCACGGTGGGTTTGTATGAGGATGGACAGCCGGGCGAACTCTTTATTCACATGGCCAAGGAGGGCAGCACCATCGGCGGACTTATGGACACGGTGGGAACTCTGACTTCGGTCGCGTTGCAGTACGGCGTGCCCCTGGAGAGCCTGGTGAAGAAGTTCGCGTATCAGCGGTTTGAGCCGAGCGGGTTCACGAAGAATCCGGACATACGCAACGCCACCAGCATCACCGATTACGTTTTCCGCTGGCTCGGTTGCCAGTTTATCAAGGGCTACAAGGAAGCGACTTCTCCCAGCCGCGGGCAAGCGGAGTTGCCGCTCAAGGAAATTCCGGAGATGGAAAAGAAGGCCCTCAACCGGCCGGTTTCCGATCTGTCGCGCACGGCCGAAAAAGAGATGATCGACGTCATCGTCAATCACATCTCAAACGATGGCGTGCCGCAGTCGGCCAGCAATGGGAGCAGCCATGCGGAACGGGTGAAAGAAGCGCTCGGCAACATGTTCATGGACGTGATGTGCTCGCATTGCGGAAGCGACAAGGTGATTCGGGCCGGTGCATGCGGTCTGTGCACCGAGTGCGGAACGAGCCAGGGCTGCAGTTAGCATAGCAGTGCGGACGGTCACACTGGCCGTCCGCTCGAAGGAGGGTGCTCTTCTGTAGCGGCGGTCTATGACCGCCGAATCTGGCCGGTAGGGCGAGACTCCGTCGGGCCGTCGCCTTTCCCAAATATGAGTCGGCTCGACAGAGTCTCGCCCCACCGATTAGGCCCGAAAGAAGGCACACATCTGGGGCGGCGATGCATCCCGATTTACCGGGCAGCCGACCGCGCAGCGTTGGACAGGCGCACGGAGGTGGCTAAATTCGTCTCCCGCCGTAGGAACTCCTTGGTTAAACTTTTTTCACCTCTTTCTTATGACTGAAACCGAAGCACAGCGACAAAAGGAAATTGCACAGGCGGAAGAGTTACTTTTTGCCGGCCCGCAGGCACTGGGATTCGCCAAGGGCCTTTTTCTCGGGCGATTCGTCTCCGATTGGGTCATGCCTTATCCGCGCATCCCGGCGGCGCAACAGTCCGAGTTGGATGGAGAGATGGTTAAAGTGCGCAAGTTCCTGGATGAAGGATTGGACCCCGCGGCCATCGATCGCGAAGCGGATATCCCCCGCAGTGTAATCGATGGACTGGGAAAGGTGGGCGTTCTGGGCATGACCGCGCCCAACGAGTTCGGCGGCCATGGATTTTCCCAAATGGCGAATTGCCGGATCCTGGAAGAACTCGGCAGCCGGTGCGCTTCCACTTCCGTCTTCGTGAATGCGCATCACTCGATTGGGATCCGCGCTCTGCTCCTCTTTGGAACGCACGCGCAAAAGCAGCGCTGGCTGCCGCGCCTTGTTTCCGGTGAGCAATTGGCGGCCTTCGCCTTAACGGAAGAGCAGGCCGGATCCGACGCGGCCAACGTCCAGATGCAGGCGCGGCTGAGCGATGACGGAACGCATTACATTTTGAATGGCGAAAAGCGTTACATCACCAATGCCGCCATCGCCCAGGTCTTGACGGTCATGGCGCGCACACCGGTCCCCGGTTCGCCTGGCAAGACTGCCATCACGGCTTTTTTGGTTACGCCCGATATGCCTGGCTTCACCATGCTCGAGCCGCGCATGCCGAAGCTTGGAATTCGCGGAACGGCCACCGGCCGCTTCGCCCTCAAAGATGTGCGTGTCCCGACGGAGAACATTCTCGGTCCGTTAGGCAAAGGTCTGCGCGTGGCTCTGACCGTGCTCGACTTCGGTCGCACGACTTTTGGGGCGTGTTGCACGGGCGCGGCCAAGACATGTTTGCGCCTGGCCATCGAACACGCCAATAAACGTCGCCAGTTCAATAAAACGCTCGGCCAATTTCATCTCGTGCAAAAGAAGATCGCGCGCATGGCGGCGGACGCTTACGCGATGGACGCGATGACCACCATTACAGCCTCGCTGATCGATCGCGGCCTGGAAGATTACATGATGGAGACGGCGATGCTCAAGGTCTTTACCACGGAGCGCCTTTGGGAAGCGGTTAACGACACCTTCCAGATTTACGGCGGCTCCGCTTATTTCAACGATCAACCCATCGAGCGCATGTTGCGCGACGCGCGCATTAACCAGATTGGGGAAGGCAGTAACGAAGTGCTGACTTCCTTCGTGGCCCTGGTCGGGATGCGGGGGCCGGGCATGGAATTCAAGGAGATCCACGACACCATGTTGAAGCCACTGGGTGGCCGGATCGGCAAGGCGTGGGCGGCGGGCATGAATCGGTTGAGCGCGGCCGTTCGCGTCCCGGAGGTGCCGGCGCAGAGCGCGGAGCTCCGCTCGTTTGCATCGCAGTTAGGCCGCCTCATCTGGCGTTTCAATCTGGCGGTGAAC
>JBEEIB010000407.1:0-28543 GCA_041167675.1 Verrucomicrobiota bacterium | reverse complement strand
ATGCTCTCGATGGGCGCGTTCTGCCGCACCCCGAGAAACTCGAGGAATTCCCCGACCGCCTGTTCGTAGCCGAGCCGCGACACCTTGCTGAGTTTGCGCTTGCCGGCGAGCCAGTCGGCCGCCCACGACTTGAAGCTGGGGGATTTGATTTGGCGCAGTCCGGCGCGTTTTAAGGTCTCGTTGTACATCTCCAGGATGCGCGTTTCACTGGCCTGCCCATCCCGAACTAGGTTTTCGGCCTCCTGCCAGCCGGTGCAGATAATCTTTGCCTTCTGCTCGTCTTCCTCCTCGGTAGATACCATTCGCCGCTTGCCCCGCTTGTCCTCCGGGCTCGTGTAGGTTGTATAGCAGCAGTACCAGTATTTGGACTTGCCGCGTGGGTCTTTATGAACGCTTGACACGGTCCTAACGTAGTCATAACGTCCTAAACAGTCCAGAAACTATTTAGGACTATTATTTCCTAGGGGAGAGGCACTTACAGAGGGAGAAAGATCGTTCCGCGGGTTCGAATCCCGCCCCATCCGGATTCTGGAAGCCAATCGGCAGAGCAGCAAGTCAGCTCGATGACCGCTTGACATCTTGGCAACTGAACAATCAGAACATATTCTCGGGAGAGCCCAGCCTGCACCCCTTTGCGCTTCGCCAGACCGCAACTCGATCACGAGAGACCATCTTCATTGCTTCGCAGGCTTTATCAGACGCACACTATGCCCATGGGCTACGAACTAATAGTGAAGTCTGGGAGAAAAGCCGGATGCCGACCTCAGGCATCAGGGCTCTGCCCCCCAGGAGTCCGGTGCCAACCCTTTGGTATTCGCGCTGCCAGCCCTCTTCTGCTTTGATTCGGCGCATTATTGTTGAGCGACATTTTTTCCGCCGGATGGCACCGGCCGCAACAATCTCGTGAGCCGCTTTTTGAGCCTTCGTCCATTGACCCCGATTTCTTTCCAAAAAACACCGAACTTCTGCGAGAACCTGCTTTCGCCCAAGTGTACGGCTCGTGTATGGAACCGGGCCATAAGGTTTACCTTGAGTCTGTATCCACGCGGCTGCAGGTGATTCTTTGGGGAACTTGGCAGGTCGCTTAGCTTCTTGATGGGTTTGTCGAGTCCGGAGTCAATAGGGGAAATCGCTTGCTGGTAATTTACCGATACCTTGATCTCAGCGGGATCGGAAAATAGTCTGACAACCTGCGGGTGAACCAAGCTTCCTTTCTCTGCAGCCGCTCCATCGAGTGCCCTATCGGAGCTGGACGTGGGCCGGGAAGCCCTGGATAGAATCGCGCTGCCGTTAAGCAGAAGGATCAAAGCCAAGAGCAATAGAAAAACTAGAGCTGGGAAATCAATCGGGCGGCTCACTCTGATCAAATTCAAATCGCAAGTTTCGGGTTCTACGGCCGTATTTTTCTTCAAACTATCTCATGAGATCACATTGTGTCGTCGTTTAGCCAAAAAAAAAAGCGCGATCACATCATTTAACGACCAGAAAACGCTCGTCGCATGGCGGCTACGCGAATTTCTGGACGAAAACAGAGCCAGAATCGGCGCACGCGACGATCACAACTTCGAAACCGAAGGAGAAGCGCTCGAGTCCGGGCTTCGGTGGACGATCAAGGGTCGGGACGCGGTGTGCGTAGCCTGACAAGCGCTGTTTATTGTTCCGAGACGCCACTCTTGTCGCCGAGAAGAAGGATGATTTCGGTAGCGCGCTCCAGAATCTGTATCGGGAATTGGAGCAGGCGGGTTGGCCCGGCGTGAGATCCAGTCCTCTAATCGGAGAAAGGCTTACACCACACAAAAAGAGCGAACCCTCAGAAATGACTCATGGCTCGCGGTTCGCTGGCTAGCCGTCCATCGGAGCCCTCTTCAAGAGAAGCCTCTTCGTTCGGCGAGTCCGTTAGGGAGCTCAGGCCTTTTCTGGCGGGTAAGTCCAGAACAGGTCCGACGGCAAATCTAGCTTCGGGCAGTTGCCGAGTTCGTAGAAGAAGTCGAGCTTCGGCTCGGTGTTCAGATAATAATGAAAATCGACGTCGAACTGTCCTGTCTGCAGAACGCCGATGCCTTTATCGCGATACTCCTGCAGGACTGCGTCCGTTGATTCATCGTGTATCCGCTCCTCGATATGGTGCCGACCCTCGCCGTGTTTCTCGATGAACGCTTCATAGATGGTTGGACCGTAGACCGGCTGGATAATCTCAAGCTGCATATCGCCAACCCATGATAAGCCAATCAGGAACTTGAACGGCTCGGTGACCGGTTTGTCGTCAACCTTCAATTACTTGAGTGATTTGTCGGTAAAGGTCAGTACTGTCCATGGTCCGATTTTGAGGTTCTCGACCCAGGCTTTCATGCTTTTTTCCAGATTACGGGTGACCCAAGCGATCTAATAGATTTTTCGCTTCTTGTTAAGATCGCGCAGTTCTTCGTTGTTCATATTTTTCTCCAAGTGCCTTCTCGCGTGAGTGGGCGCGCAATGCTACCGCGAGGTCCAAAAGGCCGCGTTTGCGCATAGCGCTATACTGCTATGCCCGCAGCATCGAAAAGGTGCGCATCTTTCGGCGCAAAGCAAAAGCCGACGGAATCGGTGTGCCGGAGGTCATTGAATCCGCGGAGCGTGATGGAGAGGCGATTGTTTCCGGAAGTGAGTCCGTGGACCAGAGTGGAATCGCCCAAGCTTTCAACCACTTCGATTGTCAAAAGTCCGTTTGCTTCGGGTTTGGGCACAATTCTGAGGTGCTCGGGCCGAACTCCGAGGGTCAGTTCGCTCCCGATTTCGAGCACGGACGGATGGCTGGTGGGAATGGCGACTGGCCCGTCGAAAAAATCCGGACTTTCGATCGTGACGCTACCCTGCTTAGCGCCTACGACTTTCACCTTCAGGAAATTCATTTTGGGCGAACCGATGAATCCGGCGACAAATAAATTGGCTGGCGACTGGTACAGGTCCATCGGCCGCCCGATCTGTTCGATCTTACCTTCGTTGATGAGAACAATTTTTTCGGCCAGTGTCATCGCCTCGACCTGATCGTGGGTCACGTAGACCATCGTGGTTTGAAGGCTGCTGTGAAGTTTTGAGATCTCGATTCGCATTTGCACCCGCAGTTCCGCATCCAGATTCGAAAGCGGCTCGTCAAAGAGGAAAACTTCCGGCTCCCGAACGATAGCCCTCCCAATGGCTACCCGCTGGCGCTGGCCGCCAGACAACTCTTTGGGACGTCGTTTGAGGTAAGGAGTGAGTCGAAGAATCTCCGCTGCTCGCTTCACCCGTTCGCGGATCTCCTGTTTCGGGCGGCTGGCCATGCGAAGCCCAAAACCCATGTTCTCCTCGACCGACATATGAGGATAGAGTGCATAGGTCTGAAATACCATCGCTACGCCGCGCTTGGCCGGTTCAACGCCGTTGACGTTTTCGCCGCCAATCCAGACCTCCCCTTCCGTGACTTCCTCCAGTCCGGCGATAATGCGCAACAGGGTGGATTTTCCGCATCCTGAGGGTCCGACAAACACCACAAACTCGCCATCATCGATGTCTAGACTGACTCCATGGATGACTTCGGTCTTGCCGAACCGTTTGACGATGTTCCTGAGATTTAAGCCGGCCATAGGGGAAAACTCCACCTACCAGAGACAATTTCCCGACGCAAGAGATGAAAACATTCGCATTTTTTTGAAACTTCCACTGCTTTCGAGGGTTTGGCAGATGAGGTTTGATGTGGAAGTCAGGCTTTCTCTCGCGATGGGTCTCTAGATCATCTCGCCGGAGACTGACTGCGGAAACGAAAATCTCAATTCAATTGGCTGCGCCTGAATTTGGTTTCCTGGCGAGGGCCGATTGGCGGTTCCGGGAAAACTGGAGCCATAAACCTGATATACGTAAATCCCTAATAGCTCTTAACCTTATTGATATGAAGAAATTGATCCTCTTGCTGACGGCCGTTCTTGGTCTAGGCGTTGTTGCTCAAGCTGCTGATCCTAGCCCGTCGCCTTCTGCTTCGGCCCCGAAGAAGCATCATCATCACAAAGCTAAAGCACCGTCTTCTCCGGCTGCTACCAAGCCTGCTGCTTCGCCGAAGGCCTCTGCTTCTCCGAAAACTTAATCGGCTACCTCCGGAGGGATCTTTCGAGATCGTTTCGGAGAACTCAAGACCCGCGGCTGATGGCTGCGGGTCTTTTTTTGTGGGATGATTTGATTCCGGCAAGAGACATTGCGAGGCCCAGTATTCGGAGGGTGCGTCCGGCAGCCGCCGGACGCCCAAGAACAACTCAGCGTACACCGAGGAAGCCGAGCCCGAAAATCCTAGAGAGTTATATCATCAGGGGCAGTTCGCGGGTGCTTCTCAACCAAACCCGACTCCTACCTAAAATAAAGATATCGATTGCCGACGTCGATTATTCCGTTGCGCTCGAAAAAGAAGTCGGCCCCCAACAGTCCACCAAACGGATAAGTCAGATCCTCTGGCCCTTCCGGCAACGCCGTCACACCGACTATTACGGATCCGAGGTTGAACTTTCCAATCTCGATCTGCGGAGCGATAGCGACCGAAACTGGCCGCTCCTTGGAGTGAATCCCTTTGGCGTTTGCGGTTGTACCCACCAATGTGATTCCGCTCTGGGCCGCTACTTTAGTCGGAATGAGAGTGGCGAACCCACCAGTATCGACGACAAAACTGTAGCGCTGATTTCCAATATGCCCTTCGACTTCCAATGCCCCAGAATTAGTAATGCGCAACGGCACCCGGTGCAATCGATGAGCAGACAAACGCCGGATCAGGTCACCGGAGTTAGCGCTTGCGCTCTGTAGATAAATTCGGCGTTGCGCACAATCGATCACCGCACGATATCGCTCCAAAATGTCGAGCCCGAGAATGCCATCCATCGGGACCTTATCTCCGGAGTCCCGAAACTTGGCCGAAAACGCCCGTAGATCAATCAGCGCGACTGGTCCGGCTCCCAGATCTTCGTTCCCAACCTGGAGACTGCCGATATGCGCCACCCGCACGACTCGGTCATTTACCTCGATTTGCCGCGGCAATTCGACCACTTTGGCCTCACCCGACACGCCAAATGAATTGGCCCGGCTTGAATCCACAATGGTTAATGCGGCGCCAGTATCGACAGCAAACCATCCAGGACGATTATTGATCCGAACTGGAACGAACAAATGGTTGCCAGTGGTTCGGCTCAGGGAGACCCCGCTAGGAATCTCGCTCGCCAGTGCGCTGAGAGAAGTTAATCCCAGCAAGAAAGTTGCCCACCAGAGGGCCTTGCGCTTAAAATTACAGATTCGCTGCATGTCCAATTTCGATCTGATGAAGAAACCACGGTCCGGCAAAATTGCACTGTTCCTTTTTTTGGGGCTCGCGATGAATGCCGGCATGGCGCCATTTCTCCACGCTCAAGAGGCAAAAGGGTGGGGGCCGATCTGGCAGCAAAGGATGACCATTGGTCAGGCGCAGCTCGACGAGGCTTATAAACTGGCAGAGTCAGGGAAGTCTTCCGAAGCGCTTGCGCAAATCGACTCGGTCATCGCAGCAAATCCGCGAAATTGGCGGGCTCATTTTCTTAAAGCGGCCGTTTTGACCTTGATCAAACGGCAAAATGACGCAGTGCAACAAATCGACATAAGCATTGATCTAGCCAAAAAGGCGAGAGTGTCTGCTGATCTGCTCGCACAAATGTACGAGAGCAAATCGCGCACTTGTGCTGACATTGGACGCTACGAGGATGCCAAACACTCGCTCGAAGCAGCGTACCGTTTGCAGCCCAAAGATCCGACTACATTGAATGATCTTGCCTGGCTATTGGCCACCTCACCCAATGGACGCCTGCGAAATGGACGGCGAGCGGTGATTTTCGCGCAGAAATCGTGCGCTCTGACCAATTGGAATAACGCCTTTTCGATTGATACTTTGGCTGCGGCGTATGCAGCTGCAGGCGATTTCCCGCGAGCGGTCGAGTTCCAACAAAGAGCGATTGGCGCACTCGATCCCAAGGATCGAGCGGTCCAGCTACCCGGCATGAAGAGCCGGCTTCAGCTCTATTCAAGCCGCCGCGCCTACGTCTCATCCTAAGAATAGCAGATAGCAAATCGCAGATAGCAGACAGGGAAAGCCTGCCAATCTCCCCTGGAAATGTGGTGCTCCGGCCTTTTCTCGACTCATGCATCCCCCGACGTACTTGCGAAGAGACCGTCTGCTATTTGCGATTTGCTATTTGCTATCGATTTTTAGCTCCATCTTCCGGTGCCGATGAATCGGGCGATGTAGTGGTCCCAACGGGCCAATTGGTTTCGTCGGGGCAAATCGACCGACACATAACCCCATTTGCTCACAAATCGGTTGTTCAGCGTGTCGTAAATCAAAATGCCTTTCAGGTCGAGGTTGGAGTAGGTAAACCTGTCGCCGTGGGCAAAGAAATCGGTTGCGGTTTCCGAGTTAATGAGCTTGAGCCACAAATAATTCACCACCTCGGCCGGAAAAACGGCGGCTGCCTCGACGGCCAGGTAACGCGTATTAGCCGCGTATTGAGTTCGGTGTTTTGCCCAGTACTTCCGGCAATGCTCTTCGCCAACCCGGACTGCGTTAGAATTCGGGCAGAAAGTGTCGATGGAGAAATTGCGTAGATCGGCGGTCTCAGCCATTCCGGAAGCGACAAACGCAAAGATACAACCCAAGCATAACAATCGTTTCATCACTGTCTTTGGTATTTCATCGGCCATACTTTCGCCTTCCCAATGCGTCCAAGCCAGTACATCTTTGAATCCCGATTCCTATGCATAATGTATCTCCTGTTCTGGTCGGCGGCGAGGCGCTCTACGATCTGATTTCTTCCAATCCCGGTGCAGGATTAGGCGGAACGAAGGCCTTCGAGAAACGAGCCGGCGGTTCTCCGTTCAACATTGCCGTGGGAGTCCGGCGGCTAGGGACGCCGGTAGCATTCGTCGAGAAATTTGGCGACGACCAATTTGGTGAAGCGCTGGTTCAGTTTTTGAGAAACGAGCAGATCGACGTCGACCTGATTGTTCGGGAGCCAGGAACCAAAACCACGTTGGCTTTTGTCGCTGTCGATTCCGCTGGTAAAGTTGATTTTCGTTTTTACCGCGACAACGCTGCGGATATTTCATTACACACGACGGAACTCAAATTTTTCGAGCCGCGGAAGTTCTCCTTGTATCATTGCGGTGGAATCGTGCTGGCGGAAGAACCGACGGCGTCGGCCTATAGCTCGATCGTCGACCGTTTTATGGAGTCGGGTGTGACGGTCTCGCTCGATCCGACCATTCGTAAATCGCTGATTGCCGATGAGGAGACTTATCTCAATCGAATCCGGCGTTTGGCTGAAAAAGTAAACATTTTGAAAGTGAGTGATGAAGAGCTCTCCTACCTCACTGGAATTAACGATCCGGGTCGAGCAGTCCGGGCGCTTCGAGTTTCCGCTGGCGCTTTGGTGATAATCACGCTCGGTAGTAAGGGAGCCGAGATTTATCGAGATAGCGAACGTTTGGTAGGCATTCCCGGTTTTTCGGTGAAAGTAGTCGAGACCACCGGATGCGGAGACAGTTTCATGGCCGCTACCCTAGCCAAACTGGCAGGTAAAACCCCGAAGGAAATCGCTGGTCTCACTCCGGCCCAACTCGAACCGATCGCTCGATTCGCCAATGCGGCCGCTGCGATTGTCGCAACCCGGTACGGTGCGGCTGAAGCTAATCCGACGGCCGAAGAGGTCGAATCGTTCCTGGCGCAGGCTGGCAGATGAGCCGCTTGCTCACTAGCCGGTCCTTACCGACTCACAATTTTAAATCCGTAACATTTTTCGCCGGTACTCCTCATCCAGGCGGCTTTCGACGCGAATCACTTCGGTCTCCGGAAGATGTTTGATTCCGCCCAATTGTTGCGCCCCGACATAGATTTCTGCCGCTTTAACCGTCATCAACATTGCCGCACGAACCGCCTGCACACTCGAGCCCACGGTAATCACGCCATGGTTTTCCAGAAGGATCACTCTCGGAAGTTTGCCATGCTGTACTTGGAAAGATAGCAATTCGTCCCGGATTTTCTTGGCCAACGCTAGTCCCGGATCAACGTACGGGATCAAGAGTGACCCTGGACCACAGCATACTACCTCGTCCGGACATTGCCGTCGCCGGCTGAACTCTCTGGCATGAGACGAACAAAGAATTTGGTTCAACGCGATCGGATGCGTATGGCCGACAAATCGTACATCTGGCAAGGAGAGCAGAAAGGCGTGGAAGAATGTCTCAACTGACGGCTTTAACGCACCGGGATTGACTCGGCCTGCGAGAAGCGCTGTTTCTACTTCGGCGTCTGAGACCGGTTTATCGTCGAAAAAGGAGAGCAGCCGATCAAAACGGCATTCCGTAAGGTTTTCCTCGATCAATGTCCCGAGACTGGTCCCGCTCGCCTTGACCAAGAATGTCGACTCGCTCAGTCGTGCCGAGACATTTCCTTCGCCCAGAATCACCAGCCCGCGGTGCCCGAATTCGTGTGAAAGATTCAGTAAATCCGAGACAATGTTTGGGCGTTCACTATTCATTAAGACAGCATCCCTGCGTAGCGCCTGGGCGATTTAAATATCTCCGCAAAAATAGACCTTGAGCCCCAACTCGGCCATCGCCGTTGCTTTAGCAAACATCGCCGTACGTGCTCCGGCCTTGTCTGGTGCGTATGCGACTTGAATATGATTGGAAGCATGGCGCGCCATCATTTGATCGCGGGTGATACCTTGGAGAACTGCGTGCATGATCGGCCACTGGGGAGTGGTTAATCGCCAACGCTCCGCAGTCTCGCTTTCCGGAAGCGCGACCACCTCAGCGAGCCCGGTATCGAAGCAAAGATCGCTCTGACCGACAAATACTCGACTCCAAACGATCCATCCCGGTTTACTCACGCCCTTACAGGTGCCTCCACCAAGCCGGAAATACATAGGCGGCTGCCGTTCGCTGGAAGCGCCGTTATAACCACCAATGAAGTGAGCCGGAGGCGCTCCACCACTGATCAGAAAAACCCAGACGTAGGCGTCAAGCTTATCATCCTGATATTGGCGCCCCCATCTTAGATCATGCAATGTTGTTTCCGGTGGGAATCCGAGTTCCTGCCAGATTCGATTGGTGATCAAGGCGTCGAGGCCGGCACACTCATCAACCTCATTGAAATGCGGCAATGGCTGGCTGGGATAAAGTTCTTCACCGGTGACTTCATCATAAACCGGTGGACGTTCCGTGTTATTCAGAATGCCTTCTACCAGATCGGAGGCAGGCGCCAGATCCTTGAGGCCCTGCTGGTACTGAATTCCGATTGTCGAACAACCAAACTCATGCGCGATCCGAACCGCAGCCAGGTACATCTTGCATTGCTGTAAGACCTGGTTCTCGGTCAGATCGCTTTCTTCGTTACTCCCGAAACAGAATTTCATCCCTCGATTTTTTAACCAATCAAGGATTTGCCGGGCCTCTTGGTCAGACGTCGCGAGCATCCGAGCATACAATGTCGATTGGCTGAGCCGCTCTTTAGAGACTCCGAGTGGGCTCAACAATTCGTCCGGTACGATCGCGTTGTACATTCCCATGCAACCTTCATCGAATACGCCAAGGATTGCCTGGTGTTCTCGAAATTTGGTGGCGAATTTCTCTCCGAGTCTCCGCGGTTCACCGGGGATTTTCACCTCCTTCATTTTTTGTACATGGGAGGTGTCATGATTGATTTTATCGCTCGTCAACCACTGGCGAAGCTTCTTCACGAAGAACTTGTCTTTGAAGTCTTCGCTCCAAAGGCTGCTGTATCTGATCCCGGCCTTTTTTAGGCAACCGTTGAGGTTCAGTAATCCGACCAGGCCAGGCCAGGTACCGCTCCAGTTCGCCACGGTCAGAATCGGCCCTTTGTGAGCAAACAGACCCGGAAGAATATGTTGGCTATACTGCCACACCGATTCGGCAACAACGACCGGCGCTTCTTTAGGAATCGAATGAAATATTTGGATTCCCGCCTTTTGGCTATCGATAAACCCATGCCCCTTCTTCTCATCGAACGGATGAGCTCGTTTTAGGAAAAACTCTTCTTTCTGGATCGCGGCGACGAGAGCTTTCTCCATCGCTGCTTGCGCTGGCTCACACATTTGATTCGCGGCCAGACGTAAATCGCCGTTCGCGACGAGATAGACAGTATTCATAGGATTGGTGGATTTACCCTGGTGAGTAAATAGCGTCGCCACCCGCACTTTGGGGGCGAGCGTCATCCAGTAAATACGCTCGTTGTGCATCAGTCCAGCGCACGAGCGTAAAAATTTACATCTTAGTCCGCTCCGAAAGCAGGCTGTGGCCAGCACAACCGTGAACGGAAAACTGGCAACCGCCGACCGCAAACTCCTGCTACCACCAGCGGGGATCTCTGAGCCAGACGGCGTAGATCAAGAGCATCGACAGCGAAATCGCGATAAGAAAGATTATGCCGATGATCGCACCGACAAAGATCCAGTCCCCACGGGTCACCGGCTTTCCGGTGCCGGCATGCTTCCGTAAGAGCTCGTAGTTCTTCCGATTGGCCTTGAAGAAAAAGGTGAAAAGATTGCCTACGATCGGAATGCCTTGAAAAAGAGCGTTGAGCAGAACATTCAATGCCATCCGGATGAGAACGATCTTAGGCAAACGATGCCGTACGCTCCCAAGCAAGACGGCGGTTGAGATGGCCGCATCGATCTGGTCACCGATGATTGGGATAAAGCCGATTAAAGGATTTACGCCAAACCGGAATTTGGTTCCAGGCACCCGGAAGATCGTATCCATCACCTTAGTTACCAAATCCAGAATTGCGTCGATCTCCTGACGCCGGCCGTTCTTTTTCTCCGGTGGCAAGACCTCGACGTCAATCGTTCTTGGCTCGTGATCGGATGGCTGAGTTTTCACGACGGAGAAACGCTACACCGAAACAGCCAGGCAGGGTAGGGTGAAACGCGCCATTGAGGGAAAGTGCGGTTCAGGGGTGTGAGCCAAATATTGCGCCTCAAGGCTCACGGTCGGCGCTTCCCGATAATCCTGGGCGAAGCAGTGCGTTCGAGAAGATCCGAAATGGCTCAGGCCGATTCGGCTTAGACCAAATCAGGCCCGCCCGCAACGCTTTTCGCGTAGCGAATGCGGCCGTGGCTTTCGCCCTACCCGTCAAGGGGTACTCGGAACTGCAGGTGACGCGCGGACGAACCATTTTGCATAGCCAGGAGCGCATCCCTACCGCTTAGCCCGGAATTTCGCGCAGCATCTGGGCGTTGGTCGGAAACTTACGGAGAAATGACAGTAGCCGTTCGATCGCTTCAGTCGGGCGATGCCCGGCTAAACCGCGTCGAATCGTATTGATCTTCTCGAGATCTTTTGGGGGCAACAATAACTCTTCGCGTCGAGTTCCCGATTTGAAAATGTCGACTGATGGATAGGTCCGCTGATCACTGATCTGACGATCCAAAACCATCTCCATGTTCCCCGTACCCTTGAACTCCTGAAAGATCAGTTCGTCCATTTTCGAGCCGGTCTCGATCAAGGCGGTAGCCATGATGGTTAACGACCCGGCTTCTTCGGTATTTCTAGCAGCAGCGAAAAGCTTTCGAGGAATTTCCATTGCTCGCGAGTCCATTCCACCGCTCATTGTACGACCACTGCCGGCGCTCGCGTTATTGAACGCGCGGCCCACCCGGGTCAATGAATCCATTAGAACAAAAACGTCTCGGTTAGCTTCTACCAGCCGCTTGGCGCGTTCGATGGCGAGCTGGGCAATGCGAGTATGGCTTTTGATATCGCTGTCGTTCGAGCTTGCCATGATATCAGCTTTTGGCACGGTCCGGCGAATCTCGGTCACTTCTTCCGGTCGCTCGTCTACCAGCAGAATGATCAAGCTCGTTTCCGGATGATTGCGAACCACCGCGTCAGCGATATGCTGCAGCAAAGTGGTCTTACCCGTCCGTGGAGGCGCAACAATCAATCCGCGTTGTCCCTTTCCGATCGGGGTCATGAGATCCATCACTCGCGTCGTGTACCGATCAGGAACAGTCTCGAGTCGAATGCGCTCGGTTGGGTTGATCGAGGTCAGTTCTTCAAACACCGGTAGGTTTCGATAGCGCTCCGGATCCTCCCCATTGATCTCAGTCAATTTGAACAATTGCGGTCCACGACTGCCCCGCCGAATCTCTCCCTTGATCCAGAGACCATCGCGCAGGGCATGCTTCCGCACTACCTCCGGGGTAACAAAGATATCCTGCGGCGATTGAACGTAGTTTCGTTTCGGGTCGCGGAGAAAGCCAAAACCTTTGCCCGACACTTCAATCAATCCTTCGCCATAAACCGGCTCAGGCCTCGTTTGTTCGACAGCTATTTCACTGTGTGCGCGATGTCTGCCGTTTTCGGCCGAAGCCACCTCCTGGCTCTCAGTGACCTCCGAGGTCGCGTTTGTCCGATGGCTGGCGATCGGCTTTTCTTCCGGCCGAGCGCCCTCGTTTTTGGTGACGGAATGATCCGCATCATGCCGAACGGAACTATCCGCTGCCTTGAGTTCGGAATTTCCTTCATTGGCAGCTCGCCCTGCGGTTTCCAGTAGCTGGCCTTGCGACGGTTCGGCAACTCCCTGGTGATTCGATTTAGTTGGTCGCCTTCCGCCGCTCTTTCGAGCTGGTGTCCGCTTTGCACTGGAACCGGGAGCAGAGCGACTCCGCTTCGGCTTCTTTTCGCTCTCATCGCCCAACAAAGCAGGCTGTTCGTTTGCTTCTGCCATAACTTCCTCCAAAATTTTCTTTCTTTTAACGCAATAATGTCCCGGACCGATTAGTGAGCGAGCTTCGTCAATAGTTCCTCTGCAATATCGAAATTGCCGTGCACATTTTGAACATCATCATTCTCTTCTAGTTCATCACAAAGCCGCAACACTTGGTCAGCCAGGAAAGAATCCTGAAGTGGCAACACGTTCTCCGGGATAAAGGTTAGCTTCTGTAGCTCAATTGGGATCCCGGCATTTCGAATAGCCTCGCCCACGTGATAAAGCTGATCATGCGGTGTTGTCAGCACATAGGACTCTTCATCGACGACCAAATCTTCGGCGCCCGCCTCCAGTGCAATCTCCAGCAGTCGATCTTCTTCTACCGCAGCTTGAGGAACCGCTATTTGTCCCTTTCTTCTAAACAGATAAGAGACGGCTCCCGTGGCCGCCAGGTGTCCATTATTTTTGCTAAAAATCCTTCGAATGTCCGCGGCAGTCCGGTTCTTATTATCGGTTGCCGCCTCTACGATCAAGGCAACGCCGCCTGGACCGTATCCCTCATAAATCAGCTCTTCGACGATTCCTCCCGCAATTTCGCCGGTTCCCTTCTTTATCGCACGCTCAATGGTGTCGTTCGGCATATTCTGTGCCCGTGCCCCAAGGACTGCCGAGCGCAGGCGAGGATTCAAATCGAGGTCTCCTCCGCCCATCCGAGCGGCGACCATAATTTCCTTGGAGAATCGGCTAAATAATTTGCCACGCTTCGCGTCGATAGCGCCCTTGAAGCGTTTTACTTTGGACCACTTGCTATGACCCGCCATAATTCGGGTTCGAAAAAATAGATTGAGAACGGAGGTTAAAGGTTATGCAATGAGCCGCTCGCGACCGAGAGAAGACAGAAGTCTGTAGAACCGCCGGTTAGCGAATCACTTTGCGATACCCTATCAAAACCTATCAGGACTCTTTTGTCAAGCCGTCACCAGCTTTGCCGCCGCTCGCTTCCGAGCCGTCGACGCTAGGATCTTTTTGCGCAGCCGCAGGTTTTTGGGGGTTACCTCGACGTACTCGTCCGCAGCAATGTATTCGAGAGCGCGTTCCAAGCTCATTTTGAGAGGTGGGGCAAGTTGGACCCCTTTTCCGTCTCCTTGGCTCCGCATGTTGGTGAGGTGCTTGGTCTTACACGGGTTCACCGTTAGATCGTCCGGCCGGGAGTTTTCGCCTACGATCATCCCCTCGTAGACATCCTCTTGGGGCCCGAGGAATAGGCGGCCTCGCTCTTGAACGTTGTTGAGCGCATAAGAGGTGGAAACACCATTCTCCATTGCCACGAGCACGCCATTGCCCCGATTTGAGATTTCGCCTTTGTGCGGTCCGTATTCCTTGAAGAGATGACTCATTGAACCAAGTCCGCGAGTCAGATTGACCAAGTCGCTCTCAAAACCAATCAAGCCGCGGGTTGGGGTCACCGCCTCGACCAGAACGCTATTGGTTTGATGATCCATGCTCAGAATGTCGGCCTTACGACCCGCCAGCGACTGTAGGATGTCTCCGAGATTTTCGTTTGGAACATCCACATAGAGTGTTTCATACGGCTCCAGGAGTTCGCCCGGCTCATCTTTTTTGAAGATGACCTCCGGCCGCGACACCAGAAGCTCAAAGCCTTCTCTTCGCATCTGTTCTACCAGGATCGCGATTTGCATTTCTCCACGCGCACTCACGGTGAAAACGCCGGCTAGATCGGTCTCAGCAAATCCCAGGGATACATTGGTGCGTATTTCCCGAACTAAGCGCTCCTTGATATGGCGAGCGGTCAAAAATTTTCCTTCTCGACCAGCCAACGGTGAATCGTTGACTACAAAATTCATCTGGATGGTAGGCGGATCAATGTGAACGAATTCAAGCGCCGACCGATCCTCATTATCGGTAATTGTCTCTCCGATCGCCACCTCTTCAAATCCCGCTAGGCCGATGATGTCGCCCGCTCCGGCATGCTTGATTTCCGAGCGTTCCAAACCTTCATGTCCAAACAGCGCAGTGACATTGGTGCGTTCCCGACGACCATCGAGATGAATCAAAACAACGGAATCACCCACCGACACACGCCCGCTTACGATGCGGCCGAAGGCCAATCGCCCGAGATAGTCGCTATAGTCTAGGTTCGACGCAAGAAACTGAAAGTAAGTCTGCTCAGATTTTGGCGGCGGCGGGATATGCTTGATAATCGCCTCGAACAGAGGCTCCATATTGTCGTTCGTCTCGTGAATTTCGCGGACTGCATATCCCTCTTTCGCGCTGGTATAAATGACCGGGAAATCGAGCTGTTCGTCGGTAGCGTTCAGCTCGACAAAGAGATCGAAAACCATGTCCAAGACCTTATGCGGACGCGCGTTCTCCCGATCTATTTTGTTAATTACGACAATCGGACGAGTGTGATTTTCCAGCGCCTTGCGCAGGACAAATTTAGTCTGAGCTTGCGGCCCATCGTGCGAGTCCACCACGAGGAGCACACCGTCCACCATTTTCATGATCCGCTCCACCTCTCCGCCAAAATCGGCGTGGCCTGGCGTATCCACAATGTTTACGTGGTAGTCCTTGTATCGGAAGGCCGCGTTTTTTGCCTTGATGGTGATCCCTTTTTCGCGTTCAAGATCCATCGAGTCCATCACGCGCTCTTCCACCTTCTGGTTGGTGCGAAACGTGCCGGACTGCCTAAGCAACTGATCAACTAATGTCGTCTTGCCATGGTCAACGTGCGCGATGATCGCGATGTTACGAATCTTCTCCATATCCCCTCCGAGAGCCGGGAAGATGACTTTGGAGACCGGTGGCGTCAATGAGTTTATACATCAACTATACTACAGCCTTGATCGGCCGCCAAAGAGATGGCCCTCGAACCCGGCGGCACCGCCATTCGCCCTTCTGGGCGGTGCAATGGCCTATTTGCCGTCAATCGAGACCGGGCTCTCTTTCGGCGGAATCTCCAAGCCACCTAAACCATCGGGAAACCACTCCTTGACATATTCAGGGTGGTTATTGAGACCGCTAGTATCGATCAGATACCAATTCTTCTTTTGATCCTCCGAAACTGCTAAAAGATGAGCCGCCAAACGGAAATGGCCCTTGGGAGCGGTCAATTCAATGGTAAAAGGAACCAGAGCGAAGAACTTCCCGTCGGCTTGGGTTATTCGATCGGGCGCCTCAACCGATGAAACGCTCCAGGTCATGTTCCGCTCCTTGAACGCTTTTGCCAACTGATCGAGGGCTTCAACCATCTTGGCCTCACCGCCTCCTTTTTCAATGACTTTCGGATACGTCATTTGCAACAACTCGCTACTATCATTGCTCGAAAATGCTTTAGTCATAGCCGCGGTACATCGGGCACCGATTTGTTTGACTTGTTCGAGCTCCGGGTCCGCCGCCAGGCTCCGACTTAAGGTGAACAAAAGGAACAAAGTGACTGCGATCGTTGCCGTCCGTTGGTCGAGTTGCATGTATTGATCGTATAGCCCCTTTGGGTCCGCGAGTCTATCGGTCCTCGACAGTTATAGAGAGATCATTTCGAAGCCCAAATCTTCGTGAACCGGGTTGCTTCGGTCTCAAATAAGTAGGCAGTAGGCTCTCCATAATCGGATCCGATATTTACTCCGAGAAAGTTTCCGAGATCCGTTGGTGGCACTTCGCGGTGGGTGTGACCACAGACA
This sequence comes from Verrucomicrobiota bacterium, assembly GCA_041167675.1. Classification (GTDB taxonomy): domain Bacteria; phylum Verrucomicrobiota; class Verrucomicrobiia; order Chthoniobacterales; family JAFAMB01; genus DASTDH01. The sequence continues at coordinate 12,094 of JBEEIB010000407.1, read as the reverse complement.
ACTCCGACAATTCGCTCTTTTTCTTGCCGGAGGATTGCACCCATCTGCTCGTTTCCGAGGTACGCTCGAAAAAAGGCATACACGCTCGGCGCTTCTAAGTTAACCGTCGAAATATCAGGGATACCGAGCAACGCCGCAAATGGCGGAGTATGTAAGACGACGAATGCGCCTTTCTCGGGAACCGTTCTCAGTCTGGCTTCAAGACCGCGGACCTGTTCCTGAGCCACCGACGCAAGATCCAGATCGTGTGGCATACGGGAAAAATCTCGCCAGCGCAACGGGGTCGGAATCGGTGGTCTTCCTGCCAGGTAATGTTCTTCTGTGACTACTGCTCCATCGTACCGAAGATTGGGACAGCGAAACCCAAGATCGTAGTGACCGTAGGCGCCGACCAAAGTGATTTCGCCTAGCGGAAGATTCTTCAAATCCAAAAGAGATATAGCAAATTGATCGGCCGCTGGCGTCCAATAGCGATCGATCACTTCGGATAAGGAATGGCAACCGTTGCCGGACCTTAGCCAGAAATCGTGATTCCCAAGCGTCAGCGCGATCGGCCCGTCCGGAAAAATCTCACGCAAATGCCTTAACGAATTTGCCGCCTCCGATGCCACTGAGAGGTCGCCGGCGATGACTAACCCATCGGGCTGATAAGCTCTGATCCACTCTCGCAACCTCGCAAGAACAACCTCGCGCCATCGTGGAACTAGATGCAGATCCGATGTGATTATTAGTCTCACTTCAAAAGAAACTCACACGATGCCACCAATAACACCAGAACACCGTGAGCAGTAAGAAGTAAGCGGTGAGAAGTAAAACAAGCGAGCGTGTCAACGTCTGGCGTATCGGCGTATCGGCGGGTTTGAGCCAGGTGTTCGATCGTCCCTGAATTGAATTTCATTCGTGGGACAGGGATCCAAAACGGGCTTTCAGGGAATTCGACCGAATGACTCAAACCCGGCGCTCACGCGTTTGCCATCTTTGCTATTTGCTATTTGTTATTGGCCCGCAGGACCATAACCGCCACCACCCGGTGTCTCTACAATAATAGAATCGCCGGACTGAACCTCGGCAGTCGCACAACTATCGAGAATGTCCCGGTTGCCACCGGCTCGCTCAATATACGTCTTCCCCGTCGCCCCAGCGCCTCCTCCCTTCAAACCAAACGGCGCAACCTGCCGGCTGCCCGACAAAATTGCGACCGTCATCGCTTCACGAAAAGTAATCCGCCGAACAACTCCGTTCCCGCCGTTCCAGCGCCCTTTGCCACCTGAACCGGCACGAATTCGAAACTCTGAAACAATAACTGGATATCGCAGTTCGAGGACTTCGGGATCAGTCATCCGGGAATTGGTCATGTGCGTATGAACCGCGGAAGCGCCGTGAAATCCGGGACCGGCACCGGCGCCACCACAAATTGTTTCGTAGTACTGATATCGGTCGCTGCCGAACGTCAGGTTGTTCATGGTGCCTTGGGCAGCCGATAGCACTCCCAAAGCGCCGTACAATGCGTTAACTATCGTCTGGGATGTCTCGACGTTGCCGGCTACCACCGCCGCCGGCGGCTTTGGATCAAGCATCGAATCCGACGGGATTATTATCTCGATTGGTTCCAAGCACCCATCGTTCAGTGGAATTGGCTCACGAATCATTGTTCGGAAAACGTAAAGCACCGCCGCCCGAACGATCGCAGAAGGCGCATTGAAGTTGTTCGCGACTTGGGCGGTCGTCCCGGTGAAGTCGATTCGAGCCGTGCGCGCTTTATGATTGGCTGTAATCGCGACCCGAATCTGCGCGCCGCAATCCATCGGCAGCAGAAATGTTCCCGGTATCAGATGATCAATTATTCGGCGTACTTGTTCAGCCGCGTTTTGCCGGATGTAATTCATGTAGGCACGGACGACTTCACTTCCATAGCGCTCGACCATTTCGAGCATGAGAAAGATTCCTTTTTGGTTGGCAGCTAGTTGCGCGTGAATATCACCCAGGTTCTGCGCCAGGTTGCGCACCGGAAACGGGTTCTTAGTAAATTTCTCGACTAACTCTTTTTCCCGCAATCGGCCAGAGCGGACCAATAGCAAGTCATCGATCAAGATCCCCTCCTCATCTATCGCTCGGCTAGTGGGCGGCATCGAGCCCGGGGTTAACCCGCCGACATCAGCGTGATGCCCGCGACTGGCTACCCAAAAGAGCGGCCGATCTCCGGTGCTGAACACGGGCGAAACCACGGTAATATCCGGAAGGTGGGTACCGCCGCGAAATGGATCGTTCAGCGCGAAACTATCACCTCTACGAACGTCATTTTTCCTTCCCTCTATGATTGATCGGACCGCGGTTCCCATCGAACCGAGATGAACCGGCATGTGCGGCGCATTGGCCACGAGCCGCCCCTCCGCATCAAATAGCGCGCAGGAATAGTCTAGTCTTTCTTTAATGTTGACCGAATAAGCCGTGTTCCGAATGACTGCGCCCATCTGCTCGGCGACCGAGAAAAACAGATTATGAAAAAGCTCGAGCTGAACCGGATCTGCCTCCGTCCCCACCTCGATCCGCGTTGGCCGCGGAAGCGCTCTGGTAAGAACGAGATTCCGTTCAGGGCTAATTTCCGCGCGCCAACCGACCTCGAGCACGGTGGTCGCGTGCGATTCCACGATCAAAGCGGGACCTTCCAGTTTTGTACCTAAGGCCATTTTATCTCGCTCCCAAACCGAAATGTTTCGCCATTGACCCGAAAGGAATACTGAAACTTCACCAGCCGGCCGCTCGGATCCTGAAACCGGTAAGCGATCAAAAGAAGCTGATACAGCTCGGCCGATTGCTTCGACTGAAACGGCCTCAATAGCCAGCGCTCGATCTTGGATTGTGAAACCGAAAACGTTCTGATGGGCAGCAGCGAACAGGTCGGTTAATTGTTCCAACGGAGAATCATCCAACACGAGCGCCGTGTCCGTACCTTGATAACGCAGATGGATTCGTCGGACGACTCGATCCGGAGTGGCGTCCTGTTTTTCGATCCCTGCTCTGGCTTCTGATTCCAATTCGTCGAGCCGTTTTCGTGCGAAGCGGAAGCCGTTGAGATCCAGATTTGCTTCGATCGAGCTCTCGCGAAGGAGACGCAGGTCGGCGATACCGATCCCGTAGGCGGAAAGCAATCCGGCTAACGGATGGATCAAGATTCGGCTGATCGAGAGCGTATCGGCGATGGCACAGGCGTGTTGACCTCCCGCCCCACCAAAACTGACCAGCGCGTGATCGCTCAAGTCGTAACCACGGGCGACAGAAATCTCTTTGATGGCGTTCGCCATGTTTTCAACCGCGATCCGGATGAAACCCTCAGCCACCTGCTCGCGGGACCGGCTCGCCGTCTCGGCCACCGGATCCAGTCGCGATTGGGCTGCCAGCCGATCCAGTGGCTGATCACCGGTTAGGCCAAAGATCGCGGGAAAGAATCGTGGCTGAATCCGTCCCAGGGACAGGTTGCAATCCGTGATTGTGAGCGGGCCACCCTTTCGGTAGCAAGCGGGGCCGGGATCCGCTCCGGCACTTTCTGGACCTACTTGGAACCGCTCGCCGGCAAATCGGCAGATCGAGCCACCACCAGCCGCAACCGTATGAATGTGCAGCATCGGAACTCGAAGACGTACACCGGCTATCTCTGATTCGAAACGGCGCTCATATTGACCGGCGAAATGAGTCACGTCCGTCGATGTGCCTCCCATATCGAATCCGACGATTTTCTGAAAACCGGCCAGTTCGGCGGCTCTCACGGCCCCAACCATTCCGCCCGCCGGCCCAGACAGAATGGCGTCCTTTCCGCGAAACTCTGCGGCGCTGGCCAACCCACCGTTCGATTGCATAAAAAAGATCGGCACCTGTGGCAACGCTTGGCGAAGGCGATCAACGTAATGGTGTAACACCGGCGAGAGGTACGCGTCGACTACTGTCGTCTCACCACGAGGGACGAGCTTAATCAATCGGCTTACTTCATGGCTCAGCGAGATCTGAGTGAACCCGATCCTACGAGCAATCTCCCCGACGCGTGATTCATGCTGAGGAAATCGGAAACTATGTATGAGTGCTATGGCCACGGCCCGGAAACCCTCGGCAAAAGTCTCCCGCAAAACCTCTTCGGTTTTTTGGTCATCAAACGGCTCAAACTCGACCCCTCCCACTGAAAGCCGGCCTTGAACTTCGACAACCCGCTGATAAACCGGCACAGGCAGTTTAATCTCCAGGTCGAACAAGCGAGGCCGCTGTTGGGTTCCGATCCGAAGTACATCTGGTAAATTCTTGTTTACGACCAGAACCGTCGGCTCACCCTTCCGCTCCAGGAGAGCATTGGTCGCGACCGTTGTCCCCATTTTCACCGAGCGGATCAATTCTGTTGGTATTGGGTCGTCTGTTCTTAGATCGAGGAGCCGGCGAATTCCTTCTACTGCGGCATCGGCGTACTGCTCGCGGTTCTCAGACAATAGCTTCATTGTCCGAAGGGGGCTGCCCGGCCGAGCCGCTATGATGTCAGTGAATGTGCCTCCCCGATCAATCCAGAACTCCGTCGCCTGATCTTTGCCCATCCTGCAGGATTAGTTCGAAACCGTTATCCACGCAGGGGAAAATTTTTCCTCAAAAATGCTCGTTTCTCGGGAATAAATCGGAGGCTCGCCGGTCTCCGTGGCAGGAGGCGGCGTGCTGGTGAAATTACTCGTCAACACGCTCCTCTTTTCAGGCGTTTTGATCACCATGAAAACGATTCGCGTTCCTTTTGTCTTCCGCTCTTTTGGTGCGGCCCTCGCTATCGCCGGGCTGCAGTTTTCGTCGGCGGTTCTTCCTAGCGCTCAGGCAGAGGACCAAGATGGTCAAGCCAAGGCAAAATTCTTTGATTGGGAGAATTTGCAGAGTGATGTCGGAGGCGTGGCCGATCGCAAGGATGTATTCTTGGTAAACCCTTGGGGATTAGCGATCAACCCAAAGGCCGACCCAAAGACGGGCCCGTTTTGGGTTGCTAATAACGGCACCGGCACTTCGACGCTTTACGAACCGGATGGCGCAGCCTTTCCCGTCAGCACACCCCTCGTTGTCACCATTCCACCAACCTCCGCCGATACTGCGACCCCGCCGGCCACCCCTCACGCCGCACCCACCGGTATTGTTTTTAACCCATTTGCCAAAGAATTCCCCAACGCCTTTCTTTTGTCTGACGGTCAACCGGCCGCATTCATTTTTGATGGGGAGGATGGGAGCATCACTGCCTGGAATGGCGGATTGACGCCGATCACCATGGCAGTCATCAAAAAGGACAACTCCTCTTCGGGCGCTGTGTATAAAGGGCTAGCATTGGCGGTACGCAAAACCGGCGGACCCACGCTGTACGCGACAAATTTTAACAGCGGGAAAATCGATGTATTTAATAACCAATTTCAGCAGATCACGCTCACCGGTGGCTTTACGGATCCGAATCCAAAGCCAATGCTGCCTGCCGGAGCCGTGGGATGGGCGCCGTTTGGGATCGCAAGCATCGACAACCTCCTTTATGTCACTTTCGCAGCCCAGAACGCTGCCCTGCATGACGATGTGAAGGGGCCCGGCGCTGGTTTCGTGGACGTCTTTGATGCCGATGGCAACTTCAAAAAACGCTTGATCACTGGAGGCCAGTTGGACTCTCCGTGGGGTTTAGCGAAGGTGCCGGACGATTCCCATTTTGGTAGCTTTAATGACAACGTCTTGCTTGTCGGCAACTTTGGCGATGGCCACATCAACGCCTATAACATCCACTCCGGGACAGAAATCGGCAAAAACCCGCTCCAGCATCGCACCGGCCAAGCGCTGGAATTTAATGGTCTGTGGTCACTCTTGTTTTTCAACCGGCAACTTTACTTCACTGCGGGCATTGTCGATGAAGCCGACGGACTATTCGGGTTCATTCATCCGACCGAGCACGACAATTCTGACGATTAACTAGCAAAGGAACAAAGACTCCGTTAAGGGCAACAGTCGGAAGCGAAGCGATCGCTTTCTCAGACCGCTCGCTTCCGGCGATTAACCGAGCTTGGTGTAGTCCCGCCAACTATGGCTCGGTTTGTAGCCAAGAACCGTCCGCGCCTTATCGATCGCAAGCAAGGTTTCGTTTGGACCAAATGACCGCTTGTGCGGAACATTCGGAAAGACTTCTTTCAGCAGGCTCTGATTGTCTCTCCCCATCACGCTGTCAGCATTGGCAATAATAAAGACTTCGGCCCCTTTAATTTTCGCCTCGAGCGCTAGTCGAGTCGCTTGGGCCGCATCCCGAGCATCGATATACCCCCAAAAGTTCCATTTACGCTTGCGCGCATCATCCTGGAAGCCAGCGAATCTCGCGTAATCTTCGGGCTCCATGATGTTTGAAAAACGAAGCCCGATTATCTTTAGTTCTGGATCCCAACGACAAAATTGCTTCGCCATTTCTTCACCGACCAGTTTTGAAAGCGAATACGCTGATTCCGGCCGGCCAGGATATTCTTCATCGATCGGAACATAAGGTGGAGGGGTGTCGAACGGTAAGCCGAGCACGGTCTCGCTCGATGCCCAAACCACATTCTTTATTCCTAGCTGTCGCGCGGCTTCGAATACATTGTAGGTACTGATCGTATTGGTTGCGAACGTAACCGCGTTTGTGGCAAGTCCCGGCGCCGGGATGGCGGCGAGATGGACCACAGCGGTCACGTTGCGCACGCGCTCGTCGATACCTGACAACGCTGCTACGGTCTGGCCGAAATCCGTTAGATCAGCGCGGCTAAATGGCAAATTCGGATCAGAGGGCCGAGCCAAATCGACACTGGCGACTTCATATTGATGAGCCAACAGATCCTGGATGCAAGCCCGCCCAGCCTTCCCACTTCCGCCGGTAACAACAATCATGGTCGCCAGTCAACATTTGAACCGAGTTGGTGGCAAGTGGGTTCTTGGCGTTTGGCGTTCCCGATTCCCCGAAACGGTAGCGGCGACTGTCCCTTTACGCTGAACGTTCCGCACTGCGGAAGACCTTGAGCGGAGCGACCGATGTGCCCGACCAGGAAGCGCAGTCGCCATCTGTCATCCGTCATTCGTCGTTCCATTCGGTGACAGCCGAATGGTCAACTGCGCAAGAACTCCACCACTTGGGCCAGGGCACGGGCACGATGGCTCAGGCTGTTCTTAATCTCCGGAGGCAATTCACCGAACGTTTGCCGATAGCCTTTCGGAATAAACATGGCATCATAACCAAATCCGCCATGGCCGCGTTCTCCTGGAATAACCTCCCCTTCGACCGATCCGCGAAAGGAACCAAGCAGTTCGCCTTGACTCGCTAAAACCATCGCGCACCAGAACCTCGCTTGGAATTGCGTGTCAGATGGAAAATGTCGCAGTAAGCTAATTAATTTGAATCGATTATCGCTATCCGACGCCTGTGGACCGGCGAACCGGGCAGATCGAACGCCGGGCGCGCCATTGAGCGCGTCTACCATCAGACCGGAATCGTCGGCTAACACCAACCCAGTAACTATCCTAGAAATTGTAACGGCCTTAATTTGTGCATTGGCTTCGAAGGTTTGTCCGTTTTCCTCAATGCTTGGCGCATGCGGCAATGAGGCGAGATCGCGGACATCCCAATTCGACCCCAACATTTTACCGATTTCCTGAGTCTTGTGTCTATTCGCGGTCGCAATGAAAAGTGTTTGCATCGTGAGTAGAGCACCCCAAAGTTGCTCCGCCCGAGCCAGAAAACAATGAGTGACCGACGAAAACAATATCCATTTCCGGAATTCGAATCGAAGTGGCAACAATACTGGCTAGACCATCAAACTTTTCACGCGCCGAATCCCGGAGAGCCGTTGTTCGATCCCGAAAAACCGAAGTTTTTCGTGATGGATATGTTCCCCTACCCGAGCGGAGAAGGTCTCCACGTTGGGCATCCGGAAGGATATACGGCCACCGACATTCTCGCTCGATACAAGCGGATGCGTGGTTTTAACGTGTTGCACCCGATAGGCTGGGACGCTTTCGGATTGCCGGCCGAGCAGTTTGCCATCAACACCGGACAACACCCATCAGTCGCCACAGTCCAAAATGTCAGCCGTTTCAAAAAACAGCTGCAGCAGATTGGATTCAGCTACGATTGGCAGCGCGAAATTAACACCACCGATCCGGAATATTATCGTTGGACTCAATGGATCTTTTTGCAGTTGTACCAGTCTTGGTTCGATCCAGAGGCAAAAGCAGCCCGACCAATTGCCGAACTTGAAGCCAAGCGGAGAGCCTCTCATCCGAACGAGCCTGCGGACGAACTCCGCGCATTTCTCGATGAACATCGTCTGGCCTATGTTTCCGAGGCTCCGGTCAACTGGTGTCCGGAGCTTGGTACCGTCCTGGCCAACGAAGAAGTCATTGATGGCAAGAGCGAGCGAGGCGGTTTCCCGGTAGTCCGCCGCCCAATGCGTCAATGGATGCTTCGCATCACCGCGTACGCTGATCGGTTGATCGACGAATTGGAAAGGCTTGATTGGCCGGAGTCGATCAAAGCGCTGCAGCGTAACTGGATTGGCCGAAGCGAAGGAGCCGAAGCTCACTTTTCGATACCTGGGCGCGAAGAGAAAGTGACCGTCTTTACTACTCGGCCGGACACCCTCTTCGGCGCGACTTACCTCGTTTTGTCGCCGGAACACCCGCTGGTCGATCTCTTTATTTCGCCAGAGCAGAAGCCGGGGGTCGAGGCCTATCAAAAGGAAGTAGCCACGAAGTCGGATCTGGATCGGACCGATCTGGCCAAAGAAAAGACCGGAGTCTTTACCGGAGGCTTCGTCAGAAATCCCGTAAATAACGAGAAGATTCCCGTTTGGATTGCCGACTATGTGTTGGCTAGTTATGGGACTGGAGCGATCATGGCGGTGCCTGCCCATGATGATCGAGATTTTGAGTTCGCTCAAAAATTTGGGCTTGAGATCCGGAAAGTTGTCGAGCCATTGACGCCGGTCGAAGGCTGTTTCGCAGGGGAAGGTATTTCCATCAACTCGGATTTTCTGAATGGCCTGGCGACCCGCGAGGCAAAACGAAAAATTATCGATTGGTTGGAAAAGAAAGGCGCTGGCAAACGCTCAATCAACTTCAAGCTGCGCGATTGGTTATTTTCTCGTCAGCGTTACTGGGGCGAACCGTTCCCGATCGTATGGCGGAACGGCCATCACGAAGGTCTCGACGAGAGTTCGCTTCCGGTGGTACCTCCACCTCTGCAAGATTATCGTCCGACCGGAACGACCGATCCTCCTCTGGCCAAAGCCGAAGAGTGGAAGAAACTTCCGGATGGCGCAGTCCGAGAACTGAACACGATGCCGCAATGGGCCGGTTCCTGCTGGTATTATCTCCGTTACACCGCGCCGCACACGAAAGATCGGTTCACTGATGCGACCGCCGAAAGATATTGGATGGGGGGAGGCAAACCGGGTGGAGTCGATCTGTACGTGGGCGGTACCGAGCACGCCGTGCTTCATCTTCTGTATGCTCGTTTCTGGCACAAGGTGCTCTACGATCTAGGCTACGTTTCCACGATCGAGCCTTTCCAGCGGCTGGTAAATCAGGGAATGATCCTCGGTCAGGATAATCAGAAAATGTCAAAGAGCCGGGGTAATGTAGTGACTCCGGACGAAGTTATCTCCGAGTACGGCGCTGACTCGTTGCGTTTGTACGAGATGTTCATGGGACCGCTGGAAGCGACCAAGCCCTGGAGCATGAGCGGTGTCGAAGGCGTGTACCGATTTTTGGCGCGGGTCTGGCGGTTAGCGATGGAGGAAAATCAAGACGGCGGGTGGCAGCCCTCCTCATCGCTTAGTGAGGTCGAGCCTTCCCGGCAGCAGCTCAGAGTGGTCCACGCGACGATCAAGAAAGTAACTCAGGATATCGAGGCACTTGCGTTCAATACCGCGATCTCGCAAATGATGATTTATGTAAACGCGTTTACTAACGTTGAACAGCGACCGGTGCAGGCTGTTCGCACGTTGCTGATCCTGCTCAGCCCGTTCGCTCCCCATCTAGCCGAGGAAATTTGGTATCGACTGAGCACCCGATTTCCCGGCTTGGTTGGTCTGGTGTCAGAACAGCCCTGGCCTTCCTGGAATGAGGAGTACCTGGCCGAAAGCGAAGTTGAAGTGATTATTCAGGTGAACGGAAAACTGCGCGATAAGATGACGGTGGCGAAAGATCTGGATGAAGCGAGCTTGGAGAAGCTCGCTCGAGCATCAGCTAAAGTTCAGGAAAGCTTAAAGGGTAAAGACGTCCGCAAAGTTGTCGTTGTTCCGAACAAAATCGTAAACCTCGTGGCGAGCTGAAGCTCCACTGCCGACGCACACAGGACGCTAACTCGTCCCTCTGGGACCTGACGGACTTTGTTCATGGGTAATGATTGGCTATCACAGCGGCGAAGCGCATTTTCGCCCTGCAAAGTCCGACAAGCCCCCAAGGGACGAGCGAAAGTAGCACAGTACGAAGTGCAGGATTAGCGTGATCCCAAGCACTCACCTGGACGCGTATTTGGTAACAGCCAGAATCCTACCATCTTACTCAAAATTGCCGGACCCGATGTACTCTGCGCTGTGTGTTTCGAAGGTGTCCAATTCCCCAGGCTGCAGTGTCACCCCAACCACATAGCAACTCGAGCCAACAAATTCTTTGGAGACAGTGTCAAACACCATGACACAAAACAGTTTGGCCGGTTCGACCCATCGGTCAGAAAGTTTTTCCTTGTTCCAATCCGCTTTCTGTTTTTCCGTTGCGACTTTTTTCAGGTAGGTTTCAGTCTGCTTTTTGTTTGGTCGCAGTGTGTCAACCGCAACGTAACGGCTCTTGGTTTGCCGATGTTTTCGCGTTTGATAATTGCGGATGTTTGTCTCGGCTACCTTTTGCTGTTCCGGGCTAATTTTGCAGATAAGCAATACAATACTCCGTGCGCCACCCGACCAACTAGGGGGAGTGGCACAGCCGGCGAACAGAAAGAGAGTAAAGAAAACGAGGGTCAGAGGAGATCTTTTCATCGATGCACAATGGTATGAAACCATCCGATTCCTGGACAACGCTATTTTGCTTTCAGCGCAAATTCAGCAGTTAGTTAGTCCGCAATGAGTACGCGTACTAGCTATACCGACTATCATGTCCATACTCCGCTGTGTCATCATGCAGTCGGAACGCCCGCCGAATTTGCCGCAGCTGCTCTTCACACCGGCTTATCGGAACTCGGATTTTCCGACCATAACCCGATGCCAGAAAAATTCGACGATTGGCGAATGGACTATTCGGAGTTGCCGAAATATTTCGAGTTTGTTGACGAAGTCCGATCGGCAGGAATCACCGTCCGGCTCGGACTCGAGTGCGATTATCTTTCCGGATTCGAGTGGTGGATCGAAGAACTCGCGAAGGAGAAAGAATGGGACTACCTCATCGGCAGCGTCCACTATATCGGTCCCGGTTGGGATGTAGATAATCCGAAGCATATTTCCCGTTTTGCAAGCCAGTCGGTTGAAGAAATTTGGAATCTTTACTGGAGTAATTACGTTAAATGCATCGAATCCGAATTGTTTGATTTTGTTGCGCACCCAGACTTACCAAAGAAGTTTGGTCACCGTCCTTCGGGCGACCTCCGCCGCTACTATGAACCAGCCATCGCGGCGCTTCATCAGCACGGTATCGCATTTGAGATCAACACGGCCGGGTTGCGGAAACCGGTAAACGAAATGTATCCAGCTCGCGAATTCCTGGAGCTTGCCGCCCAGGCAGGTGTGCCCATCGTGATCAATTCCGACGCTCATTCTCCGACGGAACTGACCGAGGGCTTCGAATTCGCCCGCAAACTCGCAGCAGAGGTTGGGTATCGTAGCGTTTTGAGATTTGAAGGTCGTCACCGGTTCGAAGTACCGCTGTAGATCTCCCGCCAAGACGCAAGGCAGAAGGAACCTCACGCCAAGACGCAAGGGCCCAATGGAAGAGGTAGGGCGGGTCGCTCCGCGACCGCTGAATCATTGATTAGCCATTGTGCTCTGGTAGGCCTGGCCAGGTAGCCACCCGGAACTTCGGTAACGGTTTTCGGCCTAACTGGATC
>JBEEIB010000406.1:0-6145 GCA_041167675.1 Verrucomicrobiota bacterium | reverse complement strand
ATCAAATCGAGGATTCCCGGCGTTGCCCTTGGTTCGGAGATCGGGCAGCCGTCGGTCTTGGATACTAAATCCACCAGTGATGAGAAGATTCGGCTTTTTCGAACACTCTTTCGAGGTATGGCCAGATTGGCGGGGGAAGCCGCAAACCGTCTGGTCGCATTGATGTTGCCGTGATTCAAAGCCTGAATCGCAAGCACATTGTAGAGAAGTACGGCCACATTATCGTGGACGAGTGCCACCATCTTTCCGCATTTAGCTTCGAACAGGTGCTACGTAGTGCGAAAGCGCGCTATGTTCTTGGATTGACCGCGACGCCGATTCGTAAGGACGGTCACCATCCGATCATTATTATGCAATGTGGGCCTATTCGCTATCGGGTAAATCCTCGTATGCAGGCAGGAAATCGCCCTTTCGGGCATTTCGTCGTTCCTCGGTTCACCGGTTTCTGTCTTCCTCTGCAAACGCATGAACCAGAAATAAACGAGATCTATTCGGCTTTGATTCACTACGAGCAACGAAATGAAATGATTATCCGAGATTTACTCAACGTGGTTCGCCAGGGACGCACACCGATTGTTCTAACGGAGCGCACCGTTCATCTTGAGCACCTGCAATCGCAGCTGACGAAATTGGTCAAACACGTCGTTGTGTTTCGGGGAGGGATGGGAGCAAAACAGCGAAAATTCTTATCGAATCAATTGTCCGATATTCCCGATGATGAGGGAAGGGTATTGCTCGCGACCGGACGTTACCTCGGGGAAGGATTCGATTACGCGCCCCTGGACACTCTCTTTTTGGCGATGCCGATATCTTGGCGAGGAACCCTGCATCAGTATGTCGGCAGACTGCATCGTCTACATGATCAGAAAAAGGAGGTCGTGGTCTACGACTATGTAGATGTGCAGGTCCCCATGCTTCTCAAAATGTTCGATAGACGGCGCCGAGGGTATGAAGCGATTGGCTACACTATTGGAGAAAACAGGTTAATTTAGAATCTCGGTGCCGGCGGCTTTTGCGGCGCGCGTTTTTCGATTGCCCAAGTCGCGTTTTCGGATTGCTGAGATGTCAAACCGAGCTAGTAATGGCTGCTCGTCATCAGAAAGAAGGCCAATGGAATGCTGCGAAGAAGCGTTGCCGGCTTAACGATGAGGATGTGCAAATGGCGAAGCAATTGGGCATCGGGCCGCGTACCCTGATCAAGAATATTACGCCACGATCACATTCCAACGAACTCTTCATCACGCTCCAGAATTAGTTTGGGATGCGATTACCAATCCCAGGGAACTCATGGAATGGCTCATGTGCTCTTCAGCCACAATTGAAGGCCGGACTGGTGGAACTATTGAAATGGTAGCAGGTCCCGCCCAATTTCACGTTAAGGGTAAAATCCTGACATGGGAACCGCCGCGCGTTTTCGAATATGAGTGGAAAGTTTCTCCCGTCCCCGAGATGCCTCGCGGAGAGGATGCTATTTTCCGTTACGAATTGACGCAACAAGAAGGTTCCACCTTTCTGACCATCACTTATCGACACTTTACTAAACAACCGGCCTATGGATTTGCTCCGGGAACGCATGTCTTACTTGATAGACTCGAAGCTCAACTAAACAAAGAATCACTTCCCGATTGGATGACACGATTTACTGAGGCTCGACGTCTTTATTCCGGATGGAGCGAGTGACCTGTGCGGCCTTTGCAGCAAAATGACGTTTTCATGCAATTGCCCATCCCGCGCGGCGATCAATTCTCGTGCTGCTAAAAGACGAAGAAAAACCGGCGCACGAGTTGGCTGAACCGTTCTGAATTTCGTTTGCTGCCATTTCGCAACATCTCAAAATTCTCAAGGAAGCCGATTTGGTGTCCGAGCGGCGGGATGGGCGGCACAGAATTTGTCGTCTTCAACCAAAGGCTCTGCAAGAAGTGGTGACCTGGATCGATGAGTTTGAAGTTTTCTTCAACGCGAGACTCGGTGCTCTCGCCGAGCACTTGGATCGAAAACATGGGCGAAAGAAAGAAATAAAATGCCTCGGGCTATCTTGGTAGGCGGTCAGCGCCTCATTTGCTATCTGCTATTTGCTATTCGCTTCGATCGGAGGCTTTGCGGAACCCTGGGTTAACAAAGGGAGCAAAGTTTAGAACAATTCTAGATTCTAAATTCCGGATTCTGAATTCTGCCTGTTTGTCATCTGTCCATGTTTACTTTTTCACCTGGGCGGCGCGGTAGCTCAGATAAGCGTCGCGCATCGCGACGTATGGATCGACAGCTTCGGCTTTCAGCTGGTCGTAGGATTCGACGGATTTAGGGAGCCCGTTGACAAACTTTGTCCCCGAAAGAGCGATGCTGGCAGCATTAGGTATGAACGCGTCGTGAATGATGCCAAGAGTGTGCCAGTTGAGTGGGTTCATGGCGTAGTCGCCGGCGAAACCGGCCACGTCACGGCAATCGGAGGGGCCAAGGACCGGGATGACAATGTAGGGCCCAGGGCAAAGACCCCAGACGCCAAGAGTTTGCCCAAAGTCTTCGGCGGGGACGTCCGCGAGGCTTGATATGTGGTCGGAAACACGAATCAAACCTCCGACGCCCGCAGTGCTGTTGATGACGAACTTGCCGGTTTCTTGAGCCGAGCGGGTGATTTTGCCCTGGAGAACCGAATTAATGAAACGCACCGGATAATTCAGGTTATCGAAGAAGTTGGTGACCCCGGTGCGGACACGCAGAGGCACAATCGCTGCGTATCCGTGTGCCACCGGACGCAACGCGTAGGTGGTGATCTCATCGTTGAAACGGAAGGTGGTCCGGTTCAAACGTTGCCAGGGATCGTTCGTCTTCTGCACGGGGAAATCCGTGAGGTCGGCGTCCGAAGGATGGACGGGAACGGCTTTGGCGGCGGAATGGTTTCCTGCAACTGCGCACACCGAAAGGCAAAGGTGGAGCACAAGGATGTTAGATATCGAGTGATTCACGAGTTGGATGGTACGGGTTGAGCGAGCTTTGCTTCGAGGGTCCGGATGGCAGCGACAGCACCGCCTTTTTGAATGAGTTCGTCGAATTGCGCACGGTAGTTGGCGACAAAACTGACGCCTTCTATCAGGACGTCGTAAATTCGCCAGCCAGCCGGAAGTTTTATCATACGATAGACCACCGCGATTGGCTCGTTGCTGGAGGAGGTAGTGACGCGGGTCGGAATTTCGCATCGGTCAGACGCAATCGCGACCGGTGAACCAAAGACAATTTTTGGTCGCTGCGTGCCGACCACGCGACCGGAATAGGTCCGGATCATCAGTTCACTAAAAAGATCAGTCACACGTTTTTGCTCAGTTGCGGAAAATTGGCGCCAGCCGGGGCCCATGGCCTGGCGGGTGACAATGTCGAAAGCAAAGCATTTTTCCAATGCTGGTCGCACTCGCGCGGCCAGGGTTTCGTTCGCGTGGCCGGAATAAGCAATCGAGAGAACTTCCTCAACCGAGCTACGGAGCGTGGTCGCGGCGTCGTCACTGGACGCCCCGCCCGAAAGTTGTCCGGCGCCAAGGAGCAGCAGCACCTGAGCGGATCTCAGAATGAAACGGTGGAGAAGCATGATTTTATTTTGGCACTGATGGAGAGGGCGAGGGCGAAACATTGCCGAACGCGAAACGGCTGATGAGCGATTCCAGATCCATGGCCGATTCGGTGTCAGTAATCATACCACCAGGTGCCAGATTTCTGCTGTCGGCGCCTGGGGCGAGCGCGATGAACTTGTCACCGATCAGCCCGCTGGTTTTGACCGACGCGATGGTATCAGAGGGCAGGTGCACATCTTCCCTTACATTCATACGGACGATGGCGGCGTATTGGGAATTGAGGTCGATCTTTTCTACGCGTCCGACCGGAACACCCGCTATGAAAACCTGGTTTCCGGGTCTGAGTCCACCGACGTTCGTGAATCTTGCGTTCACTTCGTAGGTAGAGCCACCAATGGCCACGCCTGCGCCTGCCTGCATTGCAAACCAGACGATGGCGGCGATGCCCAGGAGAACAAAGGCGCCGACTGAGAGTTCGATGTTGGATTGCTTCATTTAGGAACGGGCGATTGGTTGAGGCTGGTCCGGACCGCGAGAATATTGTTGCCAGCTTCGCACAATGCAATCGCTGGAGGCGACGAACTCGGCCGGCGTTCCCTCAAAACAGATCCGGCCATCTTCGAGCAAGGCGACGCGATCACTGGCTGAGAGCGCTTCGGGGACATCATGCGTCACTACGACCGCAGTGAAGTCAAATTGCTGTCTGTATTGGACGATCATTCCGAAAACGGCGTTGCGTGCGAGCGGATCGAGCCCAGCTGTCGGTTCATCGAAAAGCACTAGTTGGGGACGCATGACCAGCGCCCGAGCAAGCGCGAGACGCTTTTGCATTCCACCGGACAACTGCGCAGGAAAATGATCCGCAAATTTTTCTAATCCGAGGTTCTTTAATGCATCGCGGGCGGCATGCGCGATTTCCCGCCTGCCTAACCGGCTTGTTTGCTCCAAGGGTAGCGCGACGTTTTCGAGCGCTGTCATCGAGTCGAATAGAGCGTTGGCTTGAAACAAATAGCTGCAGCGCCGACCAACCCCATTTAGCAATCCGTTCTCAAAGCGCACCTCGCCGGCGTCGGGCGTCAGCAGACCAGCGAGACATTTCAGAAGAACTGATTTTCCTGCCCCACTCCTTCCGAACACGGAAACAATGCTGCCCCGGGGGATCAGCAGGTTCACGGAGTCTAATACTAGGTGCTCGCCAAAATGCTTACGGAGACCGTGGACCTCCAGGATGGGTGGAAGCGATGGACGAATCATACAAGAAAAGAGGTGATCAAGTAATCAGCCGCTAACGTGGCAACACTCGCCAAGACGACTCCTCTGGTGGTCGAGGCACTCACCGCACGCGACCCACCAACTCCGGTGCGGCGATGGGTAGTGAAACCGCTATGGCAGCAGATCGCCATCGTGATCAAGCCAAAAATAAGCGCCTTTAAGATGCACTCGCGAACGTCTGCGGGCCGAATCGCCGAATGGACCGCCGACCAGTAAACACCGCCATCCAACCCGAGCAATGCCGAGCCCGAGAGATATCCGCCGGCCAATCCGACCAAGGTAAAAGCCACTGTCAGAATCGGAAAGACGATTAACGCAGCGAATAGGCGGGGGGTGATCAGATAGCCGAGCGGATCGATCCCCATTGTGACGAGAGCGTCGATTTGTTCGCTATTGCGATGAATACCGATTTCCGCTGCCATGGCGGAACCGGCTTGGCCGACGATCATTAGGGCGGCAAGCACCGGAGCCAGCTCCCGCGTTAGCGTCAGCGAGACAAATGTTCCCAGCATTCCTGCCGATCCGAAGCGGGTGAGAACATAATAACCTTGAAGCCCGAGCACGAGCCCGGCAAACAATCCAACTATCGTCACTACCGGTATGCAGCAAACGCCCTGTTCATGGACTGCGCGCATCCAACGCCGTCCCAATTGGCGTGTAACGAGTGCCCCGGTAACCGCACGTGACAGGAACAGGGCAAAGTCGCCAAAACCAGCGACGGCCGCCAGACCATCTCGGCCGACCGCTTGTAGCAGACGCTTCATTTGGACGACTCCATAGTTGAGGCTCCGGATTATTGCAAGGGGCGTACGGCGCAAACTAGAAGCCAGAAGCCAGGAGCCAAGAGCGGTAGCGGCGACTATCCGATCAGAGCCTGAGGATTTGCCTGACCTAAAGAGCCCGCCGAAGCTGCTCGGGGCCAACGACCAGAAACCGCAGTCGCCATCGGGCATGTTCGCGATCAAACCGTGAGCTGAAGAACACGGAAGAGCCGGAAGCCTGAATTCTGTCTCTTTGTCATTTGTCATGCGCTTCGCCTCTTGCTATTAGTCATTCGCTACGATGGCAGAGATAACCGTCCAATTGCGCAACGTGCACGGAACCGAAGCAGCTCTCGGCTGGGCCGGATCCCATACGCTCATCGTTGATCGAGCTGAGGGCAAGGCCGGAGGAAAAGGGCTCGGATTCAATGGCGGACAATTGCTGGGATTAGCTATTGGGGGATGCTTATGCAACGATCTCCGGTATGTTGCTCATGACCTTGGCGTTCAGCTCTTATCGGTTGAAGTAGATGTCACAATCCGGCTTGAAGG
>JBEEIB010000405.1:0-3986 GCA_041167675.1 Verrucomicrobiota bacterium | reverse complement strand
CCACGCAAAGCCAACCCGCGGCTCGAAATTCCGCAACGTTGGATTTGAGAAAAATGGCGCGCCTACGTGAGGCACAGCATCGGTCAAATTCCGCAGGTTCGAGATGCGGTTCTGCGACTCCGTTGGAGCCGTGGCCATTTCATAGCGCAACCCAAGATTCACGGTAAGATTTTTTTGCAGGCGAACGTCATCCTGCACGTAGGCGCCGAACAAGGTCTGACGCAATCCGACATCCGGCACAATAGGACTAGCGGCTCCCTGGAATACCAGCGGCCGATTGGTCAGAAAGTTCTGCAACGAATCGAAGCTAAAACGTCCGTTTACGGCCGGAAGCGATAGCTGGTTGTCCTGCATGCGTTCAACCACCACACCGAACTTTATGCTGTGGATACCACGGGTAAGATAAAGATCATCCCCACCTTGAAAGGAGTTCCAGGCAAGGGACTTCTCAGACAGAAGAACTCCCGCTGCCGTGGGCGCACCCGAGAAATTCGTCAGGCCCGGAACCCCTCGTATTTCGCCGGCCAAACCTCCCGATACAAACCCGAAGGACGAGTCAAGCATGTTGGAGCTCAAAATCTTGGTTAGTCCTCCGGTAATCCCAACCGAACGGCTGAAACCGAAGCGAGCGGAATTTAGAAAAGTGGCACTAAATAAGTGCTCCGCGCGAAGGGTTACCACTTGACGCCGCGAAACAGTATTGGAAAGCAACTCGTTGAAGTTGTCGGGTTGGACGGTCTCGGAGTTATCGCGCATGTAGGTCCCGGACAGCGTGTCTTTATCGGTAAATTTCCGATCCACTCGGACAGTGAAATAATTTTCATTTGTTATTTCCTGGCCGGCGAACGAAAAAATCCCGGTATCGCCATTTCCCAACAGCGGGCCGTTCGGCAGCGGATAGAAGGCATTAATGAAGCGAAGCACATTAGGATCGACGGTGACGTTTCCGGTGGAGAGGTTACCAGCGCGCGCTGCTGCCGAGGGGACGGTGTCTACCGTGGTCACACCAAGTGACTGGCGAAGACCTTCATAGTCTCCGAAAATGAACATGCGATCCTTCTGGATCGGTGCACCCGCCGAAGCCCCAAACTGATTGCGCTTGAACGGGGGGATTCTGCCGTCAAAAAAATTCCGCGCGTCCAGTGCGCTATTGCGAAAGAACTCATAGATATCCCCGTGAAACGATTTGGTTCCTGAACGAGTGACCGCGTTGATCACGCCACCTGAAGTTCGTCCATATTCCGCGGGATAGTTGCTGCCCAGCACAGAGACTTGCTCAACGGCGTCGATTCCCAGATTGTCACCAAGTACGCTGCCAGGAGCGCCATTGGAATAATCGTTGATGCCGATTCCGTCGAGTCGATAGCTATTTTGGTCGGGTCGTGCTCCGGAGATGCTTACTGGCGCCCCAAAGCCGCGTTCTGTATTTCCACCACCGGTGGAGCTCCCGGTTTGAACGCCGGTGACGCCCGCTTGCAAAGTGGCAAGCTGGGTCCAATCGCGTCCGTTGAGCGGGGTATTTTCCACGACGGATTTGCCAACGTTTCCGGACGATGGATTTGCCTGCGCGCTCGGCACGGTAGCGGCAACTACGGTCTGAGAATTGCCCGGGCGCATGTGAATATCGAGTACGCGCTCACTTCCTGCAGCTATGTGAATGCCGGTCAAGACCTGAGTAACGAAACCAGGAGTGGAAGCTCTCAATTCGTAGTTGCCAACGGGCAGTGCAGGTAGGCTGTACGAGCCCGAAGTATCCGTCTGTACTGTCCTGACCTGGCCGGTGGTGACATCTTTTATAGAGATTTGAACTCCCGGAAGCGCGGACCCGGAGTCCCCTCGCGCGGTCCCAGTGATGCTGCCTCCCGTAACTTGCGCTAGCGTGACAGGCGGCAACAAACACAGTGAGACTGCAAGCAGCAATCGAAACATTGGGTGAATCCAGCCACTTATTCCTAGCTGCCCGTGTTTCTGCGCGGCCAGTGGCCGCGGGTTCATCATAGCCACTCCATCCTGAACAGACGTGCGGCACGAATTCCGAATTATGCTCGTTGCAGCAAGGGGCGAAGCTCCCGGATGTTCTTGATGCTTTCAATATCAAGCAAGCGGTCGATCAGTTTCGTGGCTGTCGCTGCACCGAGAACGGGCGTCATCAAGCCGCGGGCTTTTGCAACCACCTCGTCTCGGGTCATCGGATTCTCAGGGGTGCCTCGTGCATTCTCCACACGCTCGGAAAGATGGGTCCCGTCGGTCAGTTCGATCTCGACTACCCCTACTCGAGTCGGTAAGAGGCGTTCGAGTTCTTCGTCTCCAATCAGCTCAACCTTGGCCTCTTCGCGTAGAATCGCCGTATCCTGCATACGTTCTTTGTCGTGAGCGGCATGGAATGAGACGGTCTTGTCGATCAGCATCACCGCGACCAAGTACTGAACATTGATGTCCGGCATTTCGCGCTTGTTCACACGCTCGGCTTGGCTCGTGGCCGACCGTACGACGACGTGTCGTACGTCGTTGGCCTCGAATGGACGACGCTTTCTCAAGTTCACGATCGCGTCGAGTATCGACAGGATGGGACCTCCGGCAGTCCAACCCTTGATGCTCGTCAGCGACACTTCATAGCGCTTGCCGAGGTCTTCAATCAGCTTGGCCGGATCGGCTTTAGGCGCGTAGGATTTGATGAAATTTTGTGGACCGGCCAGAACGTCGTTCATGCCTGTCCACCCCGATCGCACGACCAGCGCGGCGGTAACCCCGTTACGCGCTCCCATTGCGCCAAAGAGAAAAGCCTTTTCGATATGCTCAAGATCGTCCCGCCAGGTACCGATGCCGGCTCCGGCCTGTTGCGTCGCATAGTCGAGCAACCAGCGCATCTGCTGGACATCCAGACCCGCGACACACCCACTGGCCGCCGCCGCTCCCATCGTCCCCACCAAATTATGGGTTTCGGTTAGAACTCCTCCTTTTAAGGTCTTGTATGCTCTCATTCCAATGTCGTAACCGAGCGTTACCGCGCGCAGAAAGTGTCTCCCGCTGATTTCAAACTGCTCTCCGATTGCTAACGTGGCCGGCACGACTGCACATCCGGGATGCGCCCCGCCTGCGGTGTAATCGTCATCGCTTTCATCGGCGTGAGCTAACTCACCGTTCGCGAAGGCCGCGTCCATCGGTCCGCAGAGAGTTTTCGAAGCGACCACCGTGGCGACCTTCTGACCGCCAGCGTAGGTGCGAGCGAATTGGATCGCGTCGCGGCCTGGCGGCAACTCAGACCCGGAGACCATGGCCGCTACGGTGTCCAGGATGTGATACTTGGTGTCTTGGACGGCTTTTTCTGGCAATTCACCATTGGCGGCTCCAGCCATGTAGGTGCTCAACTTGGCCATGACTGGGCTCACTTCTTGCGCGGCGCGTGTCCACCGGGCTAGCAGTGCCGTAGGAGGCAAAATCCAAACTGCGCGTTGCAACAAGCGGCGCCGAGTCAAAAGACTGTCCTTGCTCCCCGCAAATCGCGGCGTGTTTTGATCCTCACCCATTGCGGTTTTTTGCCCCTTTGGTTTTTAGCCCCGGTTATTGGGAAATGGCCACAGCAACCGGTTCCGGATTAAACTCGTTCTCCAACTTTGCAACCACAATCGTCGCGACTCCGTTTCCAATAACATTTGCGAGTGCTCGCGCCATTGATAGGAAAGTATCGACAGCAAACACGAGCGCTAGTCCTTCTAGCGGCAGGATTCCTGATGCGCCGACCGTCGTCGCCAGAACTATAAAGGCAGCTCCAGTGACACCGGCGGCTCCCTTCGACGTCACTAACATGATGGCCACCAGGGCTAAGAGGCGCGTGAAGCCAAGCTGCACGTGATAGACCTGCGCAATAAAAACGGTGCTGATCGGCAACGACAAGGCCAAGCCGCCCAGATTGAATGCGTATCCCGTTGGTAAGACCAAATCGACCACAGCACGCGAGGCCCCGAATCGCTCAAGCTTTTGCATCA
>JBEEIB010000404.1:0-7710 GCA_041167675.1 Verrucomicrobiota bacterium | reverse complement strand
TTTACCTGCTTTGGGTCGTTGTTTTTACTCACCTCTTCGGTGAGTGCCGATGGGGTTGTTTGTTTATTCATTTATTGTCAGGTTGCTGTTCATCCAGCAGCCTGGCAATACCCATGGCATCTACCATAATGGGCGACAAAAGTTCAACTCTTATGCGACGACAACGAAGTAGCGGTCCCGCGGACACATTGGGGTTGTCCGGCGCTTTTTCGCGGGAATTCCTCTCGCCAATCACTTCTCGCCAATCACTTGCGGTTCCGGCTGCTCCGCCAGCAGACGCACTTCGCGCCTCATCGTAAAACGCAATTCTGGATCACGCAGATGGGCAAGTTCCAGCAGGGAGTGCTGGGTAGCGAGCTTAGCCGCAATTTGATAACCGATCAGGTAACCCATCCGCGACGGTGTAGCGCCCGTCTTCCGATAGGTCAGGTATTCCGCCGTCGGTAGATCGTCGGTAGATTCCAAATCTTTTAACAATTCGCGCGAAACCGATTTGACCAGCTTGGGTCCTTCCGCGGCGAGTCCGAGATCAAACACGATATCACGAAGAGGAGCGGAAGGATTCAACCGGCTGCTCACGTAGCAGGCTAGGCCCTCCTGCCAAATCAATCGATATAAAGGTACTTGATCCGGATCGGCAGGAGGGGGGTTAATTTGAAAGTGATAAAGATGGAATAACTCGTGGCTGAAAATGACTGCGACCGGTGCATTTCCGCCATGGAACTTGGCAACTCCATCGAGGGCAAACAATAAACTGTTCCAGTGATCGTGGGGAACTTTCCCATCGAATCGAAAACGAGAGACGGTAAGATAGACTGTTGTTCGCGACGGACGAAAATCGGGGAAGGCCTGCATGAACCGTTCTTCAATATCCGAATGAATTGCGGCGAACCGGCGCGCAAGCGAACGAATAGCGAAGCTTCGCCGCTCTAGCTCTACCAGATAGCGCTCCGAGTCATTGCGAGTCATCTCACCGATGTGCAATCGATCGGCGATCTCCGGACAAGCGCTGCGCAGATAATCAACGAGCCTGACTGCTTTTTCTGGGGCAGCTAAAGACGAAGTGCTCAATAGATGGAAAATCTCGGGCCAGCGATCTTCGATTCGGATCTGTTCAGCAGCTCCCACCGGAGGCGTCTCAGCGACTTGGCAGAGAGTGCACACGATAAAACTCTGCAGAAATAACTTCGGGTTGCGGACGCAGGAAAGCATAGGGTTTAAAACGCTAACTAGCCATGCAAAATGCGGGAATATCAGGTCTACGAACCGATAACGGCGACCCACAGTTTTTTCGCAAGTGGCGGAAAAAAGCCTGTCAATCTGGTGTCCCTCGGAGCTCATGAAAACAATGCTCTTTATCTCTGGACTGGTTGCTTTGTTCCAGGCACTGCTCATCGTCGTAACTGGCACATTCGAGGTTTATAACTCGTACCGGTATACGATCACCCCAATATCGGACTACGACGGGTTTGGAGGTGGTACTATCGTTTTGGTGGCACCGTTCATCCTTTTCTTAGTGGCGCTCTATTTTTCCTTTTTTTTGCGTGTTCATTCATAAGCGCCATCTTTCTTTTTCTGGCGATGTTATTTGCGGATCTGTATTGTTCTTACTCTGATTGTTGGCACGGAATCATTCTTCGATGCCTGGGTGCTTGTCTTCGCCACGATTACTGGTGGATTTGGGTCCCGGCGGTGCGCATTTTATTAGCGATTACAATACTTCATTGCTTGAGGGCTCATGCTCTGAGCGAGCAAACGGCGTAAAGGGCAGCTCAGCGTGCATCTATTGTCTTCGCTACTTGACGGCAGAGGTGCACTAATCGACGCACTTCCGGCCTCGCTTCGTCTCGGCGTGCGACAAGATAACTACTAATGCGGGGAGTAGGCCGGATGAGCCGCCGATAGACGGTTCCTTCAGTTACCAAATAGCGGAGCGATTCAATGATTGTAGTCACCCCGATGCCGCAGCTGACGAACGCGACCGCACGCTGACGAGGGGTGGCCTCCTCAATTATATGGGGACTAAAACCAGCCCGGCGACAACAATGGATGATTTCATCATAGAGCAATGGATTTGCCTCTCGCGGAAAAAGGATCCAGCGTTGGGCGGACAGCCATGACAGGACGACGGTTTTCTTTTTTGCCAACGGATGATCGGCGGGTAGCACAACGCCGATTTCTTGATCAGCGAGTCGGTGACTCACTAAATCTCTGTTTTCCGCTGGGAGGAATGGAAATGCGCAACTTAGTTCACCGGATAGGACGGCATCTACATAACCTTGGGAGGTGTCTTGCACCAGATCGATTGAAATCCCGGGATATTCACTTCTTAGGATCCGGAGGGCGGGAGATAGGATGGTAGAGGTGACGCTTCCCGCATCGCCAATGCGGATCCGTGCCGGAGCACCTCCTCGCCGGGGGGCGCTCTGAATTTCGTCGAGTTGACGAAACATTTGGGGCAGGAGTTGGCGTAGCGTTTTTCCTGCAGGTGTCAAAACCGCCCTGCGCGTGGAACGATCGAAAAGTTGAACTCCCAACGATTCCTCCAGATTCTGGATTTGCCGGGTGAGGGCGGGTTGCGCGATCCGTAAACTTTCGGCCGCCATCCGGTAACTGCTTAGCCGAGCGATCTCGGCAAAAGAGACGAGCTGTCGAAGGCCAAAGGGGTAATAACGCACGGTTATCAAAGTTAGTAGAATGATACTAGAAAGTCACTGCCAGCTAGAGCAAAATTGCCTCACGACCGGAGCCGGCAACTGCTCGGTGTGGACACGCTCGATCTTTATTGTATGCGACCCTACCGCGGATTGCGGAGTAGGGAATGCGAAACTCGTGATCGCTCAACTGCGGTTGCAGCTGGTTAATCCGTTCTCGGCATTTGTGGCGATGGAGGGGCTCTCGGCGTTTTCCTGGAGAGGATTGGCTAATTCCATCCAACTGGAGTTAAGGCGTTCAATACCTTTCTGCGGATCCGAACGAGCATGGCTGATGAGCATTCTCGATGTAGTCGCGCTGTACCAGGCGCGTGAGATCATGTTGCGTTGGTTTGATTCCACCCCCAAATTTCTGGAGGAGGGTCCAGTCGACTGGGCGCTATTATGCGAGTTACCTGAACGAGTGGAGCCCAAAATGAACTCCAGCCGAGTTGCCCGCCAATCCAGAAAGAGGGGACTAATTGATGAAGCCAGCAGGCTTGGTTACTGAAGCTTGGTCTTACCGACCGAATTCCGGTACGGAACGGATCGAATACGATCTATTGAGTTTCCAGGCACTCGGAGACTGTCTGATTCGCAGCGGCACTCGAACCAGTGAATTGTGTGGCGCTTCGCTCAGTCTAAAGGTGAGCGGGTCTGCGCATCTGGTTACGGTCGGCCAGAGATCCTTGAGGGGAGTGAGTGTAGATATTCCAGCGAAATGGATCGCACGATTTGATCTGCCCGAGCTATCACGAGCAGCTTGCCTTGGCCTGCGTACGCCAGAACTGGTGAATATTGGTTATCGATTATAACCAAGAAGCGCTTCGATGCGACGACCTGAGTCCAATCGTGATTGAAGCGCTCGTCCTTGAACTTCTGGTTGCTTTGGTTCGCCGGAATCGTTTGGAAAAGCCGATCTCGCCCGGCTGGATAAAGCGGATTCACGAGCTCATTCAAAGCGACCCGACCGCTGCGCCAAGCCTGCAGGATCTCTCCGGCCTTGTCGGATTTCACCCCGTGTACGTAGCGGTGTTCATTCCGGGCGTTTACTGGAATGACAATTGGTGAGTTCACCCGCGCCCAACGACTGGAGCGGGCGCGTCTGCTTCTAACCGATCCGAGCTTGTCTCTGGCACAAATTGCCCAACTGGCCGGCTTTTCCGACCAAAGCCATCTCACCCGGCTGTTCCGGCGCTGTTTGAAAGTAACACCGAAGCAGTTGCGGGAAGGGTCATTGAGCAATGAATAGTCAGTAAGCGGTAATCGATGATTGCGCGCTGATCCTATGACCGCTCGGTAAAGCCCCGCTACCGAGCGTATCTTGTCGTCTCCCAGGTCTTATTTGTCATTATCAACTGGCTCCTGGCTTCTCGTAACCTGGTGATTAGATTACTCTAACGAATTATGAGGATCGACCGGTTTACCAGCAAAATGCAGGAGGGTCTCCAGGAGGGGCAGGCGTTGGCATCGCAAATGCAACATCAGGAGTTGACGCCGGAGCATCTGCTTCTGGCGCTGCTTCGGCAACAAGACGGGTTAGCCAGGCCGCTTTTAGAAAAATTGAATGTCCGGGTCCCGGAGGTTGAGGGGCAACTCGAGCAGGAGTTGGCTCGACGTCCGCGGATATCGGGTGCTACTGAGCAGTACATCAGTGCTGATCTCCGCAATGTCTTGAATCAAGCAGAGACGGAGATGACCCGGCTAAAGGATGAATATCTCAGCGTTGAGCATTTCATCATGGCATTGATCGATCCGCCGAAAACGCCGGCGGGCCGAATTTTGCAGGGGTTAGGAGTCAATCGAGAAAGCGTTATGAAATCGCTGCAGGATTTGCGCGGTTCGCAGCGAGTGACTGATCAGAATCCTGAAGGCAAGTACCAGACTCTGGAGAAGTATGGGCGCGATCTGACGGAGCTCGCTCGGAAGGGAAAGATTGATCCGGTGATCGGGCGCGACAACGAGATTCGCCGAGTTATGCAGGTGCTTTCGCGTCGGACCAAGAACAATCCGGTGCTCATTGGTGAGCCCGGAGTTGGCAAGACCGCGATCGTTGAAGGATTAGCGCGGCGAATCGTCAGCGGCGATGTGCCTGACTCGCTGAAACACAAAAAAATCATCGCGCTAGACCTCGGCTCGATGATCGCGGGAGCGAAATTCCGCGGTGAGTTTGAAGATCGACTTAAAGCGTTTCTCAAGGAAGTGACAGATTCACAAGGCGAGATTATTCTTTTCATCGATGAGCTGCACACCATCGTGGGAGCGGGCGCGGCCGAGGGCGCAGTTGATGCTTCCAACCTCCTCAAGCCACAACTGGCGCGAGGCGAACTGCGCACAATCGGAGCCACTACCCTCGATGAGTACCGCAAGCACATCGAAAAGGATGCCGCGCTGGAACGCCGTTTCCAGCCGGTGATGGTCAACGAGCCAAGTGTAGAAGATACCATCGCGATTCTGCGTGGCTTAAAGGAGCGCTATGAAGTGCATCACGGTGTTCGGATCCAGGATGCTGCTCTAATCGCTGCGGCAACCTTGAGTCATCGCTATATCTCCGATCGCTATTTGCCGGACAAAGCAGTTGATCTGGTGGACGAAGCGGCTTCCCGGCTCAAGATAGAACTCGATTCAATGCCGACCGAGATCGACCAGATCGAACGGCAGATCATGCAGTTGGAGATGGAGCGCCAGGCCTTGAAGAAGGAGAAAGACGCGGCCAGCCAAGAACGATTAGCCAGACTGGACAAAGAGGTTGCGGAACTGAAGGAAACGAGCGCACAGCTCAAAGCCCAATGGCAAAGCGAGAAACAAGTAATTGAGCGTTCTCGCAAGTTGCAGGAGCAGATCGAAAATCTGAAACTGGAATTAGAACAGGCGCAGCGTCAAGGCGATCTTGGGAAGGCCAGCGAGATTCAGTATGGCCGTCTGCCGGACCTGATGAAGGAGTTCGAGGCTCACAACCAAAGACTAGCGGAGCTGCAAAAGTCGCAACAGATCTTGAAGGAAGAGGTTACCCCGGAGGATATCGCGGAAGTGGTAGCAAGTTGGACCGGGATTCCGGTATCCCGGCTCCAGGAGAGTCAGAAAGAAAAGCTCATCCATATGGAAGAGCGTCTCGGAGAGCGAGTGATCGGACAACGCGAAGCGATTAGGGCGGTTTCCAATGCGGTACGTCGCGCCCGAGCTGGTTTGCAAGACGAAAATCGGCCAATTGGTTCCTTCATCTTCCTCGGTCCGACTGGAGTGGGGAAGACCGAATTGAGTCGTGCATTGGCCGAGTTCCTGTTCGATGACGAAAACGCGATGATTCGACTCGACATGAGCGAGTACATGGAGAAGCACACCGTCGCCCGGTTGATCGGCGCACCTCCTGGCTACGTCGGATACGAAGAGGGTGGCCAGCTCAGCGAGGCGGTGCGCCGGAAACCATACTGTGTCGTTTTGTTTGACGAAATCGAGAAGGCGCATCCCGACGTCTTTAATGTTCTGCTGCAGGTGTTAGACGATGGACGAATCACGGATGGGCAGGGCAGAACCGTCGACTTCAAAAACACGGTCATCATCATGACCAGCAATATCGGTAGCCAATTTATTGTTGACGCTAGCGAACGTGCGGAAAGAAATCGTCGGGTCATGGAAGCGCTTCGTAACCATTTCCGGCCCGAATTCCTGAACCGAGTAGACGACATAATCATCTTCGATCGGCTGACGGAAAAAGAGCTGACCAGAATCGTCGACATTCAGCTGGCGCGCGTATTGCAGCGGCTGGAACAACAGCATCTCGAGCTGACCCTTAACGAAGCAGCCAAACGATTACTGGCCGAAGAGGGATACGATCCGGTGTACGGTGCCCGGCCGCTTAAGCGGGTGGTTCAACGCCGATTGCTTGACCCATTGAGTCTCGCGTTGCTGGAAGGAAAGTTCGTTCCGGGTGATCGGATTCGTGCCGATGTCGAAAAAGGAGAAATCGTTTTCCACAAGTACTAGCCGCGAATAGTGGCGTTTGGCGTGGGCAGGAATCGGTAGCGGCGACTGTAGAGGAATAACGCCGGAAACGCCGTCATCGCCGGTAACGGGCGATTAGCGGGCAACAAGTTGTGGTCTTTAATAGCGATCTGCTGGCTAGAATTGAACCACGAATGTACAGAAATGAACGCTTACTAAGAAGAGCGGGGGTTTAGAAACATCCTGGGATGCCACTGGAGACTGCGGTCTATTGGACCTGCTTCGCGAGCAGCTGCTAACAAAATCGTGTCTATTCGTGGTTTAATCGACCCAAGGACAAGGCGACACGATGGCGACTGCGGTTTAATAACGTGCTTCACGGGCAGCTCCGAACAAATTTTCAAGGTTTTGCAGCACCCCGTGGCTTCGTAGGACAGTCGCCGCTACCGTAATGGCTGCGGCCCGATTAAAGGCTGTCGCACAAGGCTACAATGGGCCTGCGGCTAGACACGAATGCTCACTCCTTAGCTCCCATGAAAATGCTTTTGCGGCCCATCCAATTTTGAACTTTCTTTATACCTATGAAATCGGCCTATGAACTCGCGATGGAACGTTTGCAGAAAGGAGCGCCGGTCGCTCCACTGACCGACGCACAGCGAGCGGAGATCGCGGAGATTGATTCCACGTACAAGGCAAAAATCGCGGAGAAAGAGCTCCTGCTCAAAGACCAAATTAAGAAAGAGATTCAGGCTGGGCATTTGAATGAGGTAGAACCGCTCCAGCAACAGCTGGCGACGGAACTACGCCGGCTTCAGGAAGAATGCGAATCGCGGAAGGAAAAAATCCGGAATCGGCCTGCAAAATAGAGTTGGCAATGCTTCGATAGCGAGCGGCATCTTTGGTGTGGTCCGTACGCCCGGGGGGGATAGCCGAGCAGTCGCTCACCGTCCGACGTTGATAATGACTCGAAGACCCTCCTATATACTGGAGAGTATATCGATCTGCAGGCATCAGCGCCCTTATATTTAAAACGGGGGCATTCCCTATGCATTCGGTTAAGAGTTTACTCGCCATC
>JBEEIB010000403.1:0-5981 GCA_041167675.1 Verrucomicrobiota bacterium | reverse complement strand
TGGAAGCCAACGGGTGTGATTACGAACCGACTCTCACTGTCTTGACAAAAAACCTCGGCGAGAGCGTCGAAATCAGAATTCACGACAACGGCACGGGTATTCCGCCTGAGGTGAAGGAAAAGATGTTCGATCCGTTTTTCACGACAAAACCCCCCGGTGAGGGAACAGGCCTTGGCCTTTCCCTCAGTTATGACATCATTGTCAAGCAACATGCCGGGTCTATAGAAGTCGATACACACCCCGGCGAGTTCACCGAATTCAGGATCGTTCTTCCTCGCGGCGCTGCAATCCTCGCCAAATCAGGAGGGCGCTCGTGAACCTTCTTATCCTTGTGGTCGATGACGAGCCGGATGTAGAGCTCCTCTTCCGCCAGCAGTTTCGGCGCGATCTCCGCGCAGGTCGGTTCACGATGGATTTTGCGCAGTCTGCCAGCATCGCGCTTGCGCGCATTGCCGATGCAGGTGAGCAGTCGCTCATTCTGATCCTATCCGACATTAATATGCCGGGGATGAGCGGCCTTGAACTCCTACCAAAAGCGAAGGCCATCCGGCCGGATGTTCCGATCATCATGATCACGGCCTATGGCGATGCGGAAACGAAGCGCCGGGTGTTTGAGAACGGCGCCGAGGCGCTTCTGACCAAGCCGATCGACTTTGAGACGCTCCGCGGTGAAATCGATAGCCGGATTCAACGCGCCGCATGACGCGATGACGAGGATTCGAATCGCATTCGCACCCGACACTGCCAAATGACGCCAATGAAATGCGAACGCCTTGCACCCGTGATGTCTGCTATGGCACGAAACTGACCTGCCATCCCCTCCCACGCATGTCCGCTGATGAGGGTAAAGCAGACTCGGCGCGGACATCCTTTCTGGTCAGTTCATGACCCCAAGCCGGACAACCGGCGCAAGCAACATCATGGTCACTCCGGAAGCCCTGCTTTGCGGAGACCCTTGGCGAACGTGGCTAGCGTGCAGCCGACGAGCGAGATCGATGCGCATGCCGCTGGGTTCCTGGATCTCCGTCTGCATGATTCCCATGATGGAAAGGTGTGGGTCCAGCCCAACCATACTTATGGGCATTGGGCACCGGTATCGATCCAAGCCTTGATGAGCTCACCCAACTGCGCTTGCGTTCCCGGAGCGGGAGCGCGCCCCACTCCCGGATTCCAACCCCAGGCGATGAGATCATCCTTCGCGAGGTGCTCCTGGAGTAACGTCAAGTCGCGTCCGCCATTGCGGCCGGGATCCTTGAGCTGTGCGCAGATTTCGCCTACCGACTTTCCTTCCCAGGCCATTTCAATCGGAGCAAGGCCCCAACGGGGATGGCCCGGAATGCTTTTATAGCTGGCTTTCTCCATAAGCGTGAAGTTGCGCTCCCTGTGACAGGCGCCGCATGTGTTACCGGCTACTCCGCCGCCACTATCTCCGCGCGTCACCGGCGGCATATAGCGAGATCGTGCCATTCGCTAGGCTTATCCGAGAGTGATTGGGCCAATGCGACGATCGACTGATAGGAAATGCTAAGGCAATGATTGTAACGCAGAGCCGAGAGCACGCGCTGCGGTACTACTTCGCTCTTAAGGCATACATTCAGGATAACGGTTACGCCGACTTGAAGGCGCTCGTCGCCTTTTCGGGAGACCTGATGCTGGACGGGCAGACCTACACCGAAGCAGGTGTAAACGGTTTCCCCGAGACCGAATTGCCCCGTCGCTTCGACATCGACGCCTATCAGGTTCTCATCGTTGCCGAGAAATACCAGACGGGGTTCGACCAGCCCAAGCTGTGCGCCATGTATGTGGATCGCAAGCTGGCAGGGCTCCAGGCTGTTCAGACGCTGTCACGTCTCAACCGGACCTATCCGGGCAAGGAGAACACCTTCGTGCTCGACTTCCAGAACAGCATGGAGGACGTGCAGGCGGCGTGAGGACAACACACTATTCACCGTTCCGGAAAGATGGTTGCTTCTAACTCTCTGATATCGCTACGGACGGGATTTGGGGTCCTTCTCCCTCCCTCTCCGCCAAAACTTTTGCGATCTACCAGTCGGCGAGATGTTCCATAACAATGGATCCGCGAAGCGGGGAATTGCCGTTGATAACCTAGTTGATGACCTAAATGTCCTCGGGAGTTTCGGGGTCTTTAGATTCAGCCTCCAATTCCCGTTCAGCCTGATGATAGAACTCCTGATCCCGGCCCTCCGGCTACCGGCTTTCTGCCAAAGTTCGTAGGCGCGGCGGACAACTTCCATTCTGGTGGGCTTTTTCATTGCGGGCTTTTTTACTTCTAAGATGCCGCCAAGGGAGGCGCTCCCTATAGCGTGAAGGCTGCAATACAAATAGCCCGACTATGGCGCGAGGACCACGACGATGATGGGGGAAAAACCGTGCCCATGCCGAGCAACGCCGGAATGGCTGTTTCGTTCGAACCGCACTCTACGCCGTGAACTTCATGCCAAGTCGCGGGCTCTTTCAGTTTTTCTGCGCTCTTCGGATTCGTCTAATGGGGAAGTAGAACATAACTTCTGCTTCGGCAGAGCGGAACAATTAGCGCACGTCGCGCTTACCTTTCAGATTTAAGGTGAGGCAGCGATGTTATTACGCTCATTTTTTTTAATTGTATCAATAGGCTGCTCGGCGGCCACCGCGCTTTCAGCCGCATTGGCCTGATCCAGCACGGAACGGTTTGCTTTCGAGCGAAACCGTCAGTTGCCGTTGGCCTTCGCGGTAGGGAACTTGGATGAGGCCATCAGGATCAAAATGTTATTGGGGCTTCGCCTTGGGGGCCGACCCAAACGCGTTTTTTAGTGTCGCGGAAAACTTTAACCAGCTGCACGACAGTGAGCCGTCCTCGCAATACGTAGCTCTCGATCGATCAACAGGCTCTTTGGTGCCGGTTGCTGGTACATTTGTTGGGGTGATTACCATTGGCGGACCGACGCTGGTGGTAGTCCCGGTAGGCTGCTGCTGCGCCTTTTCTAGATCCGCTTGAATCTGGTCACTTTGCTTTTTCGCTAATGCCGCTGCTATGGCGTCTTGCCGTTGGACGTCCAGATAGCCTGTATACTCTTGGTCGATTTTCTTAAGTTCTTCTGGCGACGGATTAGGACCGGCGATATCGAAGTGCCGATTCTGCATGAAGTCGTAGTACGTGTAGCCGCCACTCGGCTTGCGCCGGCCCGCAAACTGGGCGCCGCACTGAATGATCAGTGTCGCACGCTCCTCCTTCGATAGTGCTTTGGTCTCAGCATTCTCTGAGCATTCTTCATATTCTCGCGGTGCATGAGAAGGCCACCACTGCACGCTCAGCCAAATCGAGACAACGGCAAAGCAGCAGAAGCCTGCAAGTGTCCAATATCGTATTTTAAATTTGCGGGTCACCAATAATCCAGCCCAATTATTCTTTGCTAAGCGAATCTTTACTGAGACATCGAGAGTATAGCTCGTCGGGTTTAATCCCTCTTCTGACCACGCACTACTTCGACTGGAAAACCGGGAAGTAGTGTTGCCGGTCCCGTAAGGCCTTTGACGATGTAGCAGCGAGGCCACAGTCTGTGTGATTATTCCTCACGCCCCTTTTTTCACTTTACTTCCGGCCACCTCTAACGAGAATCAGAGGACATTCGAATTTTTAATTACGGCTTTTGTCATGCTACCCGTCAGAGCAGTTGCAACTTTTGTTTCACTCACCGCGATCGCCTGCTCGATATTGGCTCTCAGTTGGGTTGGCCTGGCTCTTCTCGGATTTTGATAGGCTGAGCCGTTTGGCCGCGACGCTACCACCTCATAGGAAAACCCGAACGGGAACAACCTTACGCTATGGCAATTGGTATAAAGGTAAGGATGGGATCCCCGGTCGCGTCAGTTCAATAATTCAGAGAAAATAATATCCGATCAATGAAAAACTTTTCATACGCATCATTTCCATGGGAAACCCAAACACTACGGCCCGCTGTGGTTGGTGCAAAAAAATGAAACGGCCCGAAGGCTACCCTCCCGGCCGCTGCAGGAGGCGAAAGCGATTGCTGAGCCGCAGTCAAAAGTCAGCGGCAACGAGAATTCCTATGGATAATAGCGTGACCGAAGAGGATTTGCGTGAGATGGTGCGAGAGCTCGAAAGCCCAGCTCCAGATCAATAGGAATGGGCCGGCCTCGCCTAGACACCCCCGCGCCGCCGCGTGGTAGCGGCGCCCACGCGCGTTCGGGGTCCGGGGCTGCCGCGAAGTACCGACTGGCGTTTGAACGCCTCCTGCAGAATGCTAGCGGCGCCGCCGCCGGCGGGAGTTTGCCGGCTGGCGAAGTACCTCCCGCCCTTAGAAAAAGCAACGCAGCGCTCGCTCAGCCAACTTGCTCGGCAAGTTTGAAGACGCACGGGTACTCTAGAAGTTTGGCGAGCTGCCGGTCGATCTGACCACGTTGTTCTAATCGAGCCGCCTCGGAAGCGGGTGGCACCCGGCAGATTTTTCCGGGGCGCAGCCGGCCTCCTAGTCAATCACGCCGCCATCCGCGACTCCGGCTGATCGGCCCGGCGCTTGGCGGGCGCCGCCGTCCGCGCGAGCGGTTGGTCTGGAAAGTGCGGGCGCATTCGTTCGAAGATCAACGTCGCAATGGCGCTGCGAGGCTGCGTCCCCGACACCCGCCATCGCTGCCGCTTTAGCGCCGGGTTAGATTCCGGAACACAAGTTTCCGATTGATCGCAGTAAAGTAAAGGTCCAGACTGAGAAAAGTATCAGTTGGGCTCGGGAGGCGATCGTTATGAGAGCTCGTCAATCAGTGCCGTCGAAGCGCCTGGGGAAATTTGTCGCTGCAAGACTCGCAGAGCGCTATTTGAAACTTCAGCAACTCCGCGACGAAGTTAAAGAGGCGGAGGCAGCTAACAAACGGCGTCCAAGTCGTCCAGTACATCTGACGCGGCGCTGAGAGGTCTGCTTCTCGTCTTTGCAGGCATCGGCTTGCCACATACCATCGCAAGAACGCCGCGTAGTCGCCCGCGCCCATGACCCTGAAAGGCCGCCTTCCGGGGCGACCTTTTTTGTGGTCTAATAATACATTGCCGAATGATTTTTGAGTCGCGCGCCGGGAGGCTAGCGATGAAAGATATCGATTTTCAATCCATGTCGATAGATGAGCTTTGGGCTCTTCATGAGACGATCGCCTCGATCCTATCGACTAGGATAATGGCCGAAAAACTGAAACTTGAAAAGCGACTCGATAAACTAGGGCGCAAGCTTGGGAATGCCACCCACGAGACCGCACAGCGTCGACCCTATCCAAAGGTCCATCCAAAATTTCGAAATCCAGAACCGCCTCACGAAACATGGTCCGGGCGCGGTAAGCAGCCGCGCTGGGTGATCAAGATGTTCGAAGCTGGCAAAAGCGTGGACGACCTTCGAATTCCTGAAACGGCTGAGAGAGCGGCCCGCCGCCCGCCCCCGCGTCCTTTCGGGACCGAGGACCTATACGCCGTTCCGAAGACGACGGAACAACGGAAACCCCGCGGAGCGTGACCCGGCAGTGGTTCCTGTGTGCGGTAGTGAACAGACCTCCGCGCGTCTAACGCTTAGCCATGTCGTTGGACCTCAGCGGAAGGCGTCAAATGAAAAACGGCACACCGAGGCAGTCGCCAGATTTGCGGACGGCGCCGGACCATCCTTTGGATCACGACCAGGAGCTGTTGTCGCGGCGCATCAAGGTTCTTGAACAGAGATTGTTGATGCTAAAAGGAGATGATCGGATCCTCCGTTCATCCCGAAATCGCGAGAGATCAGCCGCTCGGAAGCCATCCCGCCAGCTTGTGGGGCTGGGGCTGACGGCGAAGAACTGAACTTAACGGAGGAGCGCGTCATATACCGCGTACGCTTTCAAGCTCGGCATTTCGATTTTCGAGGAAAAAGCATCTTCACGCGCTTTGACGATTGCGAGTTCGTTAAATGTACACTGCTCATTGACCACGGCACGGAGCACCTGGCGTTTACCGA
>JBEEIB010000402.1:0-3304 GCA_041167675.1 Verrucomicrobiota bacterium | reverse complement strand
ATTTCGGGAATGTGGAACTGGCCGGCACATTCATCGGGCTCAAGGGACGACCCCTCGTCATCAGCTCGCAACCCTTCAAAAACGATCGTTTGACGCCGATTTTCCGCCAATTGCGGGAATCTACTGGTCACAAAATCATCGTCCCGAATAATGCCGTCGTCCGTCTGTTAAAGGCTCTCCGGTCCGGCGAATCGGTCTTCCTGTTTACCGACCTGACCCTGAAGCTGCGGGATTCCGCTGTTCTCATCGAGACCTTCGGTCTCAAAATGCGGGTAACTCAAATCCACGCTTTTCTGCATCAGCGAACCGGATTTCCTATCGTTCCTTGGGTGACATTGCCGCGAGGAGACGGGGGCTACTTGGTCCGTATTTTGCCTTGGCTCCGATTCCCGGTCAGCAATAGTTACCAGGAGATAACCCAGGCCTGCTGGAACCAGTTTGAGCCAATTATTCGGGAAAACCCGGATTACTGGCTTTGGGCTTACAAACACTGGCGCTACAAGCCTTCAATCTCAGAGCGCAAATATCCGTTCTACGCGAACCGCTCGACGCAATTCGATCTGGAAATAGAGAGCCACGAAAACCCGGAAAAAGCCAAAGCCCTCAGCAAGCAAATTCGCGAACATGCCAGATGGCAAAGGGAGCGAGAATGAACCTGAATCGTCTCGCCGTTCCTCCCTTGGCCAAGGCGCGTCCGCATGGTTTTTAGCCTCCGCCTGTTTCGAAGAGTTGTTTTTTTACTCGTTTGCAATTTTTCACGATGAAGTAAAATAGACGACTGATTGACCGCCCGTATGAGAATCTATTACGTTCGAGCCCTATTTGTCGGTACAGCGATCGCATTCGCTTTTCTCACAGGCTGTGAAACCCTGACGACTTCTCTCTCAAGGAAGTACGAAGTGGCCGCTTACAAGCCTAGAGATCCGGGCGATGTTCGGGTGAAGGTGTCACTGCAAAACCGCATGGTTTACGTGATGGAGGGAAACCGCCCGTTACTTGTCACCCCGACCACGATTGGCAAACCTGGCGCTACCACGCCGACCGGGTCATATCATGTGACCGACAAGATCCGTCGGAAGCGCTCCATGACCTATGGTTTTTGGGCCAGGGGTAATGACGTTCGGCCAGGGACCAGCGATCATTCTCCAGGCTCAGGTTATCGCTATGTCGGCTACCCGATGGCCTATTGGGTGGAATTCAAGCCGGCTTACGGTTTTCACCAAGGTGCGGTCTGGCCGATTCCCCATTCACACGGTTGCCTTCGGCTCCACCCCAATGCCGCACCCAAGTTCTTCGCCCTGGTTCGTGCAGGAACACCGGTCAACATTGCTCAAACCCAACCTGAAGACCAGACGATCGGAAAAAGCGCCCCTCGTCCCTCGGATTACTCCGATCCGGATCCGCCGGCGACTTACATGGTTTCAGATGCCGTTTTCGCTCCGCCACAGGGACCTCTGCTGCTGGACCAATAAAACTCAGTGCACTGCCGGAGATCCGGCTATCTTTTGACATGTCTGCAGAGTCTACGCCTGCCCTAATCAAACCGAAAAAAATCAATCTCCGAACACCTGATGTCATGGCGAAGGTGCAGGAGCAGGTCGAGGCCCATTACCGTAGCGTGGTGGTAGAACGCATCCGGGCGAACGGAGGTATTCTAACCGTTCGTGACACGACGGTGCGGTTGGCAAAGCAGTTTGGCTTTTGTTACGGCGTAGAGAGAGCAATTGATCTTGCGTACGCGGCACGCAAGGTTTTCGCCGGATTGCGTGTCTTTATCTTGGGCGAGATCATTCATAACCCCTTGGTAAACGAGCAAATCGCGGCGCTGGGGATTAAGAACTTACTCGGCAACGGACGCGAAGCCGAGATTGATGAACTCACCGCAGAAGATGTCGTGATCGTACCCGCTTTCGGAACCGACCTGATCACGTTAAAGAAGATTCAGGATCGCGGCTGCCAGATTGTCGATACCACCTGTGGCGACGTGATGAGTGTGTGGAAACGCGTTCGTCAAAATGCCGTAGAACAGGTGACATCGATTATCCACGGGAAGGCGGAGCACGAAGAAACAAAGGCCACCGCTTCTCGCGCCTTGGGACTGGGACGCGGCCATTACCTGATCGTGCTGACCCTCAAGGACACCGATTACGTCTGTGACTATATCCGGCACGGCGGAAACAAAGCGGAATTCTTGGAGCGCTTTAAAGACGCTTATTCACCCGGGTTCGATCCGGATGCCCATCTGGAAGCAGTTGGAGTTGCCAACCAGACCACCATGCTCCGCGGCGAAACTGAAGAGGTCCAAAGAAGGATTCGAGCTGCCATTCTCGATCGCGATGGTCCCGAACGGGGTTCCAAGAGCTTCCGATTTTTTGACACCATTTGTGGCGCCACCCAGGAACGGCAGGATGCGTTGAATGGGCTTTTGCAAGAGAGAATGGATCTGCTGCTCGTCGTCGGTGGTTACAACAGCTCCAATACCTCGCATCTTGCGGAAATGGGAGAAGGGAAACTTCCCACTTATTTCGTCCGCAGCGCCAGCAAACTGGAATCGGCGAACCGCATCACGCACTATAACCTTCACGAAAAGCGAGAGATCGTGACCGAAAACTGGCTCCCCAGCGGTCCGACTGTCATCGGCATCACGGCCGGCGCCTCGTGTCCCAACAATTTGATCGAAGATACTATCCTTCGGGTTTACGAACTGCGAGGAGTGCCCTCGGCTGAAGTTCTGGCGGCTTAACGAGCGGACTTTGCGTGGAGTCTTTTCTCTCCGCCGTACATCACTTTACCGTATTACGCATCGGCCGAGCCGTCTCTCATCCAATCGACGCGGCCACCTTGGCCTGGCTGCCGGTGATTGGGCTTCTCTCGGCGCTGCTGGGCATCAGTTTTTACATCCCTCTCGCTACTCTCTACTTGCCGATGGATGTGGCCGTCGTTCCCGGATTGATCGCCGTCAGCTGGTTGAGAGGGTTCAAGCCGGAAATCGCTTTCTGCCAGGTCTGCGATATCGCCTTCGGTTACCGGAAACGTTTCACCTCACGTCCTGTCCCGAGTATTCCGGGAGCCGCCTGTCTGATTTTTTCAATCCTTCTCAAGTACTCCATTCTCCGGCAGTTCTATCTCCTGGAAGCCGTACGACTACTAACCTTCGGCACGTTGATCAGCTTCATTGCCCCCCTTCTTAGACCGAGCAAAGAACATCGTTGGTTATTGGTTCTGGGCCTTCTTTGGCTCATCGCCAGCACCGTCGTCGTCTTAAGCGGCTCAAAGTTTCCCACCAACCACGATATTTTCCTCG
>JBEEIB010000401.1:0-28430 GCA_041167675.1 Verrucomicrobiota bacterium | reverse complement strand
CACCGTTTACGAGACCGGAGAATCCGTCGGGTAGCATCTCCAAAGACAGGATGGCGATCTGGCGATGACCGAGTTCCAAGACGTGACCAGCGATTTTCCTCGCTGCTTCCCGATCGTCGATGCCTACCGCGGCAATTCCCGGAAGTTTGCCCATGTCTACGGTAACGGTCGGCAATTGTCGCCCGAGGACGCGTCTGATGATCGAACTATGGTCCGGGATCGCGTAGAGAATGAAACCGTCGACGGCTACTTTATCGATCGCCGTTATTCGGGAGATATCCGGCACCGGAGGTAAGACGGTTAATCCGTATTGGTGCTTCTCGCAGATCTCAGAGATTCCCGCCATGAAAGCAGATGCGTTATTATCCTCGAAGAGGTGAGAAATGGGATCGGGATTAAACAGCGCGATGGCGCCAGCGAGTCCAGTTCTGAGCATTCTGCCGGAGGGACGCGGGCCGTGGTAGCCGGCGCTGGCGGCGGTAGAGAGAATATGCTGCCGGAGATCGGCAGATAATTCTTCCGGCCGATTAAAGGCGTTTGAGACGGTCATGGCCGAAACGCCGAGTTGCTGAGCCAAAGACTTAAGAGTCACCCGATCATGGACGGGCAAGCTGGTATGGACTGAAGGAGGCACGGGGAACTAAAATTCTTCTAGGTCCTTTAACGTTAAAGTCAATACCAAAATCCGGCTTTACCAACACATTTTCGATGGGTCGAAATGATGCAACGGGAACAAATTTCCATTGACTATACTAACCAGTCAGTATAGTCCGATCACCGAAATGGCGATGAACCAGTCCAAAGAGCGTATTCTGGCCGGAGCAAAAGAATTGTTTTTGGCCCGTGGCTATGCCGGCACGACCGTGGATGCGATTTGTGAGAAGGCCAAGCTCACCAAGGGTAGCGTTTATTATTTTTTTGATTCGAAAGAGGATTTGGGTCTCGCGGTTTTGGATTGGTCTCTTCGGCGAGCCACGCAAATGCTGGCAAGTGGACCTTACATCGGAATTGTGGACCCGGTTGAAAAGGCATTTGCCTTTCTTGAGCATTTGGAAAAGTGCTCTCGAGAGCTTTGGAGCGGCGGATGCTTGCTGGGTTCCTTCTCGGTGGAGTTTGCCGATACCAACTCCCGAATGCAGAAGGC
The DNA here is from genome assembly GCA_041167675.1 of Verrucomicrobiota bacterium. Taxonomy (GTDB): domain Bacteria; phylum Verrucomicrobiota; class Verrucomicrobiia; order Chthoniobacterales; family JAFAMB01; genus DASTDH01. The sequence goes on along the minus strand of JBEEIB010000401.1, from coordinate 27,286 downwards.
TGTTGCGAAGATGTTCCAGGCGGTCGCGGACGTATTCGCAGAGCAACTTCAACCAATCGCGGCTCAGTGCACGGGGAAGCAGGCACCGCGAGCCAGCGAATTCGCCGATACGCTTCTCGGCATACTCGAGGGTTCCATCATACTCGCCAAAGCCTATCGCGATCCGACCCGCATTCCTAAGGCCATCCGCAGATTTCGACTCTCATTGGCTACGCTAATCGCCGAACCCGCTTAGCCATTATTTTTTTACCACAAGTATACTAACTAGTTGGTATCCACCGGACGAACCCCCCAGAAAACGAGCACAACAAATCAACACGAAACGCCGGCTCATGCCGACACATCGTCCCCCAATGCACTCAAGCACCGCAGCACTACTGCGGAAAATCGAAGCGAAAAAGACATGATAAATCTATCCAAAAAGATAACCGATAATTTTAAGAGCAAAGTGAAGGGCCAGATCGTTCTACCGAGTGATTCGAGTTATGACGAGGTTCGCCAAATATGGAATGCGATGATTGAACGGCGGCCCGCTCTAATCGTGCGATGTGCAGAAGCCGATGACGTTCCACATGCAATCGCGTTCGCGCGCGAGAATGGACTCGAAATATCAATTCGAGGTGCGGGACATAACATTGCGGGGAACGCTTTGTGTGATAACGGCGTAATGATTGACTTTTCGACAATGAGGAATGTCCGCGTCGATGCACAGAAGAAGCGCGCCTATGTTGAACCCGGCGCGACACTGGCCGATTTTGATGAGGCGGCACAGTCTCACGGGCTAGCCACGCCCGTAGGAATCAATTCCACCACCGGGATAGCGGGTCTAACTCTTGGCGGTGGATTCGGTTGGTTAACACGCAAATACGGCATGACCGTCGACAATCTGAACTCTGTTGAGGCAGTCACCGCGGACGGCAAGAGGATCCGAGCCAGCGAAAGCGAAAACGCCGACCTGTTTTGGGCAATTCGAGGCGGTGGCGGTAACTTTGCGATTGTCACCCAATTCGAACTCAAACTTCATGAGGTGGGTCCTGAAATCCTGGCCGGGTTAATCGTTTTCCCGTTCGACCAGGCAAAACAGGTGCTGACACAGTATCGCGAATTTGTAAAATCCGCACCGGAGGAGCTCAACGTGTGGGCTATCATGCGCAAGGCTCCCCCGTTGCCATTTCTTCCGGCAGATGTGCATGGCAAGGAGGTGGTTGTGCTCGTCACTTTCTACATTGGGGATGCTGCTCAAGGCAGGAAACTGATCGAGCCTTTGCTTCGTTTTGGCGCTCCCCACGGTGAACACATCGGTGCTCAGCCGTACACCCAATGGCAGAAAGCTTTTGATCCTCTGCTCACACCTGGCGCGAGAAACTACTGGAAGTCCCATAATTTCACGGAACTCAGCGATGGCGCGCTGAATTCGATGATCGAGTTCGCTGGCAAACTGCCCTCGCCGCAGTGCGAGATCTTCATCGGGCTCATCGCGGGCGCAGCCAATCGCGTTCCGGCGGATGCCATGGCATATCGTCATCGAGACGCAAAGTTTGTGCTCAACGTGCACGGGCGATGGGATGAGAGGAAAGACGATGAGCGGTGCATTGCTTGGGCCCGCGCGTTTTTCCAAGCCTCTGCTCCATACGCGTCGGAGGGTGCCTACGTGAACTTCATGACGGAAGAAGAAAGCGATCGGGTGGCGGCCGCTTACGGCGCCAACTATGATCGCCTGGCACGGATCAAAAAAGAGTACGATCCGGACAACCTGTTCCATCTGAACCAGAACATCAAACCATCGCCTGGACAGAATTAAAGTGGCGTCAAGAGCTACGCGACCTTAGGGTCGCATGGGAAAATGAAGCGAATACGGTCACGTCCTAACCTGGTCTGATACGGCCTCGCAGATGTGCCGAATGGCAAACTGACCATTATTCCACAACTACCCCGCGACGTGGCCGAACATTGTCAGTCGAAAATTTGCGAGTCGGACCGTCGCGGTGAAAGCAACACGGAATGGGAACCAATCTAGTACCAAGCTGACCGCACCCGTCCGGTTAACAAGTACAGATCGGATACGTGGTCCCACTAAAGTAACGGTTACCTCGGTCACGCTGAACGGGAGCTCGGCAGGATACCAGTTGCAGGGTACTCATCGCGGCCAGGAGAAGCGATCGTCACCACAAATTCGGACGAGCCACTCGTAGCGGTTATTACCACGTAAGAAAGCGGGTCGGCGTGGGTGGGACGAAACAGATCCAGCGAAGGCAGGATCTGTGAGCCTTGCTCTGTCGGCGCTGTCGGCGTTGACGGATGACTCCGCTCGATGTCTCATAGGTAAACTATGGCCCGTGTCGATGAATTGCGGTTAATGGCCAAGATTGCCATGCTTTATTATGAGCGCGGGCTTAAACAGAGTCAGATCGCGCAACAGCTCGAAATTTCCCAAGCCACAATTTCCCGGCTTTTGAAGCGCGCTGAAGAAGAGCAGATCGTTCGAATCAATGTCCGCGTACCGATGGGGGCTTTCCCGGAGCTGGAGGATCAAATCGAGAAAGCCTACGAGATCAAAGAAGCCGTCGTGGTTGATTGTCTCAGTGACGACGACCAGATCCTGCGAGATTTGGGCGCCGCTGCAGCTTTCTATCTCGAGACAACACTTAAGTCGGGCGAGGTTCTCGGTATTTCCTCCTGGAGCTCGACGCTACTGGCAATGGTGGATGCGATGGACCCATTTCCGCGGCATTTTAAGGCCCAGGTAATTCAGATCCTTGGCGGCAGCGGTAATCCTGGTGCCGCCCACCACGCAGTCCAGTTAGTTCGTCGTCTGGCGAATCTGGTGAACGGCGAAGGTCATTTTCTACCGGCTCCCGGCGTCACCGGTTCACCAGAAGCGCAGCGAGCTTTTCTCGACGATGCCTATGTAAAAGATGCGCTGAAACGGTTTGACGAGGTTAGCCTCGCCCTGGTGGGAATCGGTTCGGTCGATCCTTCTCAACTACTCGCCCTGAGCGGTAACGTGTTTTCGCCCAAAGAACTTGATCAATTGCGCCAACAAGGTGCGGTCGGCGATGTATGCCTCCGCTTTTTTGACGTGAACGGTAATCCGATCGAGAACGCACTGGATAATCGGGTGATCGGCATGCAGCTGGAACAGCTACGCAAAGTCGAGCGATCTGTGGGCATTGCCGGCGGCAAACGGAAATTTGAAGCAATCCGCGGCGCGCTCCGCGGCAAATTGATCAACGTACTTATCACCGATCGCCGGACTGCCGAACGTTTAATCGAGGGCCAGTAGGAGGGATGCGCTACCTGCAACGGCAGGGCGAAAACCTCAGCGCTTTGGGTATCCGCGCCCTTTCGTTTTGCATTCTCATGTGCCGGGTTTGAGCCATTTCATGCTTGCCGCGTGTGAGAACCATCGAACGCTCGGTAGCGCATCCCCTCCGATCTCAACCCCGCGCCTTCCTGACCGCTGCCTGCCAACCCGCGTAAAGCTCTTGTCTTCGCTGCGCGTTCATCTTCGGTTCGAATCGATCAAACTCGCGCGGCAAGCTGGCTAGTTCATTAACTCCCGACCAAACACCGCACGCCAACCCGGCGAGAAACGCCGCACCAAGGGCCGAAACATCCGGAGAGGTATTTCGCAGTACCGGACAGCCTAAGATATCGGCTTGAAACTGCATGAGCTGATTGTTTCTCGCCGCACCACCATCCGCTAAGAGCGCTTCCAAAGGTCTCCCAGATTCGATCTGCATCAGGTCAAATACATCGCGAATTTGGTAAGCGATCGAGTCGATGACGGCTCGAGCAACCTGTCGGCTGCTGGTACCCCGGGTAACGCCACAAATGACGCCCCGAGCGCCTTCATCCCAATATGGCGCACCTAATCCAACAAATGCGGGTACGACATAGACCCCTTCGGTATCAATTACAGATTCGGCCAACTCGGCGACCTTTTCCGACGGCTTTTCTGCACCTAGAAACTGACCAAACCATTGTACCGCCGCCCCCGTCACCGAAATATTGCCTTCGAGGGCATAGGTGATGTCGTTCAGTCCCCAGGCCACGGTAGATGATATTCCTCGCTCGGAAATTCGTGGCTTTTGCGTTGGCGTCATCAAGGATGAACCGGTGCCATAGGTAGCTTTGATCGATCCCGGCAGGAATCCCCGCTGTCCGAACAACGCCGCATGCGAATCGCCTATCAGGCTGCCGATTGGCAGATGCGATCGGCTCTCACCCAGAATTTCTGATGAATGGTGAATCGTCGGGAGGCATTCGCGCGGGATCTCGAAGAGCTCTAACAATTCATCATCCCACTGCGCGGTTTGCAGATTGAGCAATTGCGTGCGGGCCGCGTTGCTGACGTCGGTGGCATGTACGACGCCGCTGGTTAATTTCCAAAGCAACCAACTATCGACGTTGCCAATACAAGCTCTGGCTTTGCTGATTCCCTGGTTTTCGACCTCTTTCAGCAGCCAACGCGCTTTGCTCGCGGAAAACAGCGGATCAACCGTTAGTCCAGTGCGCTCTCGCAAAAGCGGTTCGAGACCCCGATCACGTAGTTCATGACAGAAATCTGCGGTGCGCCGGCATTGCCATACGATCGCGGGACCAAGCGGTTCGCTGGTATGCCGATCCCAGATCAGGACAGTTTCACGCTGATTTGAAATGCCTAAGACCTTCGGCACATCCGGGGAGATCTGCTTTAGACAGGAATCGATGACCGACTCGACGCCTACCCATATGGCCACTGGATTCTGCTCGACCCAGGCCGGTCTAGGAAAAGTAATTTCGACCGGCACCGAAGCGCGGGCCAAAATTTTGCCGTCGCGATCAACTACGATCGCCTTGGTATTGGTGGTCCCTTGATCGATTGCTAGAACCAGGTCAGGCATGGGGCAGAAATTCGGATTGCGGATCGCGGATTGCGGAACGCACCCGGCGATCGGCTTGTCCCGCCCAGCGCGAATCGAAGAATCGAGCTGGAGATTGGGTGTGCTGTCGCATCATGGGTTATTCCCGTGAGCCGCATTCCGCACTCCGCATTCCGCGTTCCGCATTCCATATTCCTCACCAACACACAAAGCCACCGTCCACAATCAGATCGACACCAGTACAAAAGGAGGCAGCTCGGCTGAGCAAGAACACGGCTGGTCCAACCAGTTCGTCCACCGTGGCCATTCGTCCAAGTGGGGTATCCGCCTCAAATTGCTTACGCTGTTCGGCGACCTCGGGTCTGATATTCATCGGTGTAAGTGTATAGCCAGGGCTGATCGAATTTACCCGAACCCCCCGGTCTGCCCATTCCATCGCCAAGCTCTTGGTTAGATGCATTACGGCCGCCTTTGAGCTGTTGTAGTGCGCTTGCAGAATACCTCGATTGACAATGGTTCCGGACATCGAGGCGATATTGACAATCGCGCCCTCCCGTCGCGCCAGCATGACCTTCCCTTCCGCTTGGCACGAGAGGAAGATCCCCGTGAGATTTACATCCAACATCCGTTGCCATTGCGCTAACGGCATTTCTTCTGCCGCTGCGGCATTCGCAATCCCGGCACAATTAACCGCCAGGCTAAGCGGGCCAAGATCCAGCTCAATCATATCGACAGCTTTCACCAGGTCACCGGCTTGAGTAACATCGCCGGTCACAGAAATCGCTCTTCCCTTGAGGCCCTGAATCTGTTCCAGCGTGCCTTTCAGTCCGGCACTGGCAGGCAAATCAAAACATGCAACCGAGGCTCCAGCCTCGGCCAAGCCGATAGCGATCCGCTGACCGATACCGCTTCCGGCGCCAGTTACCAACGCGATCCTTCCTGCTAAGCTAAATAGATTCATAATCCAATTGCGGAATGCGAATTGCGAAGTGTGAATTCCGAAATCCGAGATTTGCTATGCTGTTGCTAGATGCATAATGGCGACATTGGTCGCCTCGGCCGAGTCTAGGATCCCTTTCTGTTGTCCGCGACTAAGTACAAGCACTCGATGAGCGAGTCCGATTACCTCCTCCAAATCAGAGCTGACAACTACCACTGCCATTCCGGAACGTGCCAGATCGGCAATGGTCTCATAGATCGCGGCCCGTGCTCCCATGTCGATACCGCGAGTTGGTTCATCCAAGATGAAGACCTTTGGTGAACGGGAAATCCAACGCGCGATCACAACCTTCTGTTGGTTACCGCCGGAGAGTAAGCGCACCGGTTGTCCAGCTTGTCCTTTCACCCCAAGTTTCCGGATTCCGTTCGCCGCGAAACTTCTAACCTCAGCCGGCGAGATCCAACCAGCATGCATCAGTTGGTCGAAATTGCCGAGCGCGAGGTTGCTGGCTACCGAATGACCAAGCACAAGTCCCTGTGCCTTCCGATCTTCCGGCACAAGTACCAAACCGGCCCTGATCGCCTCGCTCGGACCAATCAAGCGAAGTCGTTTCCCCTCTACCGTGACGCTACCCGTTGCCACCGGGTCCACGCCGGCAATTCCCCGCACCAACTCGGTCCGTCCCGCCCCGACAATGCCGGCAATCCCAAAAACCTCCCCGGCACGAACTGAGAAGTTAACATTGGAGAATTCACCGTTACGTCCAGTTAATCCGTCGACTCGCAGAACCTCCCTTCCGCCAGGCGGATCGATCTTTGGAAAGATTCGGTCGACGCTGCGGCCAACCATATTCTCGAGCAACAAAGGCACCGGGATGTGAGCCGTGGGATGCTCGGCGACTAAGCGCCCGTCCCGCAAAACCGCCACTCGATCAGCGATTCGCGCGATCTCTTCCAAACGATGGCTGATGTAAATAAAACTCACTCCTTGCCTTCGGAGCTGATCAATCTGGCGAAAGAGCCGTTCAGTCTCTTCTGCGCCAAGCGCCGCAGTCGGCTCATCGAGAATGAGAAGCTTGGCATTTCGAGTAAGCGCCTTGGCGATTTCTACCAACTGCTGTGCCGCAACACGAAGCGTCCGAACAAGTCGGCTGGGGGCGAGCTCTAGGCCAAGCCGGCGAAGTTGTTCGGCTGCCCTCCGATTCATCTCTTCCCGGTCGACGAAAAATCTCTTCCGCGGCAAATGGCCGACGAAAATGTTTTCGGCGATACTGAGATCGGGCAGAAGGCGCAATTCCTGGTGAATGAGGCCGACACCGGCGTGTAATGCGTCTCCCGGAGATGCCGGAGCGTAAGGTTTATTTTCAAAAGTCATTTCTCCGGAATCGGGCTGGATCAGCCCAGCAATGATCGCGGAGAGGGTTGATTTACCGGCTCCGTTCTCGCCGATAACCGCAAAAACCTCGCCTGGGTAAACAGTGAGATCGATATCCGCCAAAACCCGGTGCCCGGCAAAGCTCTTACCGGCACCGCGAACCAAAAGTCGCGGTGATTTGTCGCTGCTGGGGGTCACCGGATTGTCAGACACTGCCTGTTAGCACTTACCCTCTTATGGGTGCTTTTCGATGTACGGTCCGACGTTATCCTTCGTCGTCAGAACCGCCTCTTGAAGCTGTTCCTTTGGGAGAGTTTTCCCGTTGATTGCATCGAGTGCCGAATTCAAGGCCAGTCTACCCATACCTTGCGTCTGCTGCGTCATTGTCGCTTGCAGAGTACCGTCGCGGACCGCCTTCAGTCCCGCTACGTCGCCGTCAAAACCGACGACAATCACCTTGTGGTCGACGTTTGCTACTTTGACCGCTCGAGCGGCTCCTAAAGCGAGCGCATCCGCTCGACCAAAAAATACCGTGATATCCGGATGGCGCTGTAACATGTCTTGGCCAATAGCAAACCCTTCGTCCTGCATCCAAGCTTTACTTGGCTGTTTGGCCACGACTTCCAATCCGGGAAAACCTTGCAAGGCTTCATTGAAACCTTTATCCCGGTCTTGTTCAGGGGTTGTTCCCAGTTGCCCCTGAAGAATACCAATTTTGCCCTTCCCGCTGGTAATCTTGCCGACGTACTCTCCCAGAGTCTTCGCCGCCGATACACTATCGGTTGCGATAAAGGTGTCGCCGGGAGCATCCGGTGGTGTGCGGTCGACGCAAATGACCGGAATATTCGCAGATTTAGCCGCCTTAACTGGTACTCCGGCGGCGGTCGCTCCGGCCGGAATATAGATGAGCGCTTTGACTCCGCGCGTGATTAAGTCCTGAACCTGACTGACCTGGGTCGCGGAATCTCCTTTCGCATCAACCGTTATGACCGTCACACCTTTCGCCTTTGCCTCTGCTTCAACCGATTGTTTGATCTGATTGAAGAAGTCGGCTTGCAGGTTGGCGACGGCCAAACCGATGGTGACGTCCTTTGCTTGAGCGATACTAGACAGCGACGCCCCGAAGGATAGACTCGCGACCAGCGTCGCAACCAACGGAGCATTCCGGAGGAACGTTAGTTTCATTATTTATTTTCTGGTTTCTTTTTGGTTAATCCTTCACTCGGCCTCCGTGCCTCCAATAGAGAATCAATTCTCTTTCCTGCGCAGAGTATCGAAGGTGACCGCTAACGCGATCACCACTCCGATGATGACTTGCTGCACAAAAGGGGAAACGCCCGAAAGGTTCAGGCCATTATGGAGAACGCCGATGATCAGTACGCCAACCACGGTTCCGGCAATCCCGCCGACACCTCCACTCAAGCTGGCACCGCCAATCACTACTGCGGCGATCGTGTCGAGTTCGTAGCCGAGCCCAGCACTTGGCTCAGATGAGTCGAGGCGGCTCGCCATCGCAATCCCGGCGACACCGGATAATAGACCAGCCAGCGCGTAAACCCAGAGAGTCAGCCGCTGGACGTGAATCCCAGCGAGTCGAGCTACCTCGGCCCCACCCCCGATTGCATACAGGCTTCGGCCGATCGCGTGATAGTTCAGAAAAACCCAGCTGACGATAACCAAAGCGACGAATAGCCCGACTGTCACGGAAAGGAAACCAAAATTTCGAACCGAGGCAAGCGCGGTGAACCAATCTGGAAACCCGACAACTTGGCGGCCGTCAGTAACAATGTTAGCGAGTCCGCGGCCCACCGACATCATCGTAAGTGTTGCAATAAATGCCGGCAGCTTAGCCCTGGTTACTAACAACCCGTTTGCCAGTCCACAACCAGTTGCGGCCAGGAGAGCAATGGCAATTCCGATCGGGATCGGCACATTCCAGGTATCGCGAAGCCATCCCATGATCATCATGGCCAGTGCCAGAACGGATCCGACCGAGAGGTCAATGCCGCCTATGACAATGACCGCAGTCATCCCGATGGCAAGGATCCCCAAAACGGTGACCTGATCGAGGATGTTCAACGCGTTTCGGACCGACAAAAACACGTTAGTCGTGCAAGAGAAGATAATGCAAAGCAGTACTAGACCGAAGAGCGGTCCCTGTACGCCGATAACCCAATTAGCCCAACCAAATTTGCGCTTGGTTTTAGCCGGAGCTAGCGCCGTGCGAACAGTCGCGGTGTTCTCAAGCTGCGGGGGTAACATAACTACTAATTTACTCGGATTTATTCGTTCGAAGCCGGCGAGCGGATTGCGCTAAGCCCGAGCCGGAGATGCCATAGTGTCGAAAAAGTTCTGCCTGACTGCCGGTCATCGTGTACTCGTCCGGAAAACCGACAATCTGGAATCGTACCGGTTGTCCGTGTTGCAATAACAGCGAAGCGCACGCCTCTCCCAGACCGCCGGACACACTATGTTCTTCCACCGTAATCAGACAGCCGGTCTCGCTCGCCGCTTTTAGAACTGCCGCTTCATCTAGCGGCTTGATCGTATGAAAGCTAAGGACCCGGCAATCGATTCCCTCCGCCGCCAATAGCTCCGCGGCCTCCAATGCGGGCGCCACTGTTTCACCAGAGGCCAAAAAAGAAAGATCGTTGCCACTGCGAATCAATGAGGCGTCTCCTAGTTCGAACCTGGAGGCAAGGCGAGGTAAGTGCGGCATCACTTTTTTGCCGAATCTTATGTAGATCGGCTTACTCATGCGCAAGGCTGCTTGGACTGCCTCTCGGGTTTCGAAGTTATCGGCGGGCGCTACGATCGTAATGTTATGAATTGCCCGGAGAGCAGCAAAATCATGGAGTGAATGGTGAGTGCTTCCGAGCGCTCCGTAACTGACTCCGGCGCTGATGCCGACCACTTTGACTGGTCGATCAGAATAGCAAACGTCATTCTTAATCTGTTCCAAAGCTCTCGCGGTCAGAAAGCAAGCTGGAGAAACCGCGAACACCTTTTTTCCCGCCCCCGCCAGACCGGCGGAAATCCCCACCAGATTTTGTTCGGCGATTCCGACCTCGACGATCTGCTCGGGTACCGCGGCCGCGAAGGGAGTCAACCGGCCTGATCCACGGGAGTCGCTCGTAACCACGAGTATGTCCCGATCCGCTTTCGCCGCCTCCGCCAACGTCGCGGCGAACACATCAAGATTTGAAGAGGTCCCCTCCATTAGATGAGCAAGGCCTCCGCCTTCTCTAATTCCTGAATGGCTTGCTCGAATTCCTGGTCACTCGGCACTCGGTGGTGCCAACGAACCGAGTTCTCCATGAAGCTGACGCCGCATCCCTTTCGCGTCTTAGCGAGCAACAGACTCGGCTGACCAGCCGCAAACGGAACCGATTCCAAATGGGCCAAAAGCTCTGGAATGCTGTTTCCGTCACACGCACACACGGCGAATCCGAACGCCTCGAACTTTAAGTGAAGCGGCTCCAGCCGGACCACTTCTTCGGTTGGACCGGTGATCTGAAGCCCGTTGCGGTCGACGATCACGACCAAATTATCGAGCCGATAATGGCCGGCAGTCATCGCCGCTTCCCAGTTCGACCCTTCTGCCAACTCCCCATCACCTAACAACGCAAATACCCGAAAATCCTTGCGATCTAATTTCGCGGCTAGCGCCGAGCCCACGGCGAAGGACATACCATGACCTAGGGCGCCGGTGTTTTGTTCAACTCCATTTACATGCCTGGTTGGATGGCCAATGAAGTGAGAGCCAAACCGGTTCAAGGTTTCCAGCTCAGACTGTGGGAAGAACCCACGATCGGCCAAGACCGTATACAGAGCCTCGACCGAATGTCCTTTACTCTGCACAAATCGATCACGATTTGGATCCTGAAAGGTAGCGGGGCTCAGGCGTAGGATTCGGTTATAAAGCGTGTTGAGTATATCGATACTTGAGAGGCTGCCCCCGGTATGCCCGGCTCCTCCGTGTCTAATAATGGAGAGAACGGTTTTTCGGTACTGGATCGATTTCCGCTTGAGTTGTTGAACGGTTAGAGAGGGGTCCATCGGCTAATGCATGTTTATGCAAATACGTGTAATTATGTGAACGCCGCCCTTTTGTCAAGCCCTTCATCCGCCATGAACTAACCACTCGGCCTGATCGTGCACCGGCGTCGACGATAAGGGGTCTCTATTGCACTCTTACGCGATAGGACGACCCCCGCCTTGTTTCGAGCCTTACTGCCAAGGAGACTATCAACCGGCGAACGCTGACTCGGTAGGGATGCGCTCCTGCGCGTCCCCTAACGTTTCGTCGTGTTATTTCTCACGTGCGGACCGGCAGGAGCCGGTCCCTACCGAATGCATCTCGTCCTATTGCTTGTTTTTGTTGTAAACGTCAAAAATCACAGCAGCCAACAATACTAATCCTTTAACCACCTGTTGCCAGTCGATACCGACACCCATAATGGACATGCCGTTGTTCATGACGCCTATGATGAAACGAGGAGGATTACGAGTTTCCTTTACGACATGAATAATCCGCCATCCACGTTAATCGTCTGACCGGTGATATAGGCAGCATCGTCTGAGGCCAAAAATGTCACCAACCCGGCGACATCCTCGGGTTTGCCCACTCGTTTCAGCGGAATATTGTTGACCCATTCCTGCATGAGCTCACCCGGTTGGTAATTACCCAGAAGTTTGCCCCAGGCCGAATCGTTGTAGGCCCACATGTCGGTGTCGATGATCCCAGGACAGAAGGCGTTCACCGTGATGTTAAATGGCGCGAGTTCCTTAGCGAGGCTTTGGGTAATGCCTACGACACCGAACTTGCTAGCGGCGTAATGGGGAGTGTAAATAAACCCCTGCCGGGCTTGGCCAGAAGCCGTATTAATGATTCGGCCGAATTTCTGCTGCTTCATCCGAACCGCCGCCGCCTGACAACACAAAAACACGCCTTTCGTGTTCACCGCCATAATCTTATCCCATTCCTGCTCCGTTAGATCTTCAATCTTGGCGATAGTGATCACACCGGCATTCTGAATCGAAACATCGAGCGTGCCGAAGTCCCTGATGACGCGGTCGAACAGTTTCTCGACTTCAGCCTTGTTGGTGACGTCGCAAATTGCGGAAACGGCGCGGCCGCCGGAACGATTAATTTCTTCGGCAACTTCATGCACCGGATCTTCGTTCGCCGCGACGACCACATTTGCTCCCTCTCGAGCAAATCGAAGGGCCAATCCTTTACCAATTCCCCGGCTTGCGCCAGTTATCAGCACCGTTTTTTTCTCAAATCGTCTCATATTTTTTCTCGGTTCACCCGATCCCTAGAATCGATTTTCGGGGCGCCCATGCGCGGCCGCAATGGTCTAAGAAAATTGCGCAATCTGTGAAATCTGCGGATTACATCCCTTCCCCTTTGATGCACGCTTGGCGGGATCTGATCCGCGTTCTTCGAAATCCACGCAAAGGAATCAAGGTTTGCAGCTTATAGTTTCCGTTTAAACGGAAGGAGATGTCCCTCGCGCGGCCCAGAGTATTCCTCGAAGGATCAAGGTTCGCATCGGCGTTACATCAAATTCCGCCGCGGTGTGACCCAGCGAGCAATAAAAGACCTTGCCCGCACCATGGCGACGCTTCCAGACGACCGGCATGACGACGCCATCGATCCAGGAGCAGTGCTTTCCTTCAAAAGTCGTAGTCGCCAGCACCCCGTTGCTCGGGTCCACGTGCATGTAGTACTGCTCGGAGCGGTAATCAAAATCCTCAATCCCGCGGGTGATCGGATCGTCTCGTTTGGTGATCGTGATCCGATAAGGGATGATATTGCCCGGATGCGCTACCCACTCGCCTCCAACCATGAATTGATACTCGGGTTCATTGCGAAAACTGTCGGCCATACCGCCATGAAAACCGGCTAGCCCGGTTCCACGCACGACGGTGTTGCTAAGGTTCTGGCACTCCTCGGGAGTGATTGTCGACATGGTCACAATCGGCGCGATCAGATCAAACCGATCTAAATTTGGATCGGCAAACGCCGAGGTCGAATCAGCAACCTCCACACTAAATCCTTCTTTACTCACAAGGCGTGCAACAATATCTGCACATTCTCTTGGCTGATGACCTTCCCCGCCGCCCCAGACGATCAAAGCTTTTTGCAATTCAGATCTCCTATAAGGGAATTGGTTTTAGTTGTCGGAAACGATCTACCGGCGATCGGGAGGGATTGCGTCCCGACTCCGCAAAGCCTACTGAATCTTACTATGAGGGCGTGCCAAAGCGGAGCGACGGCGGCCTCGCGATCCGCAGCGCACGACGATCCGACGTCGCCCACGCGTGGACGACAAGAATGATGCATGGAAGGCTTTGTCGGACAAACAGTACGCCCTCCTCACCTAGGCCCTCCCGAAGAACGACGGACGATAAGCGTTGTTTCAAATTTCACCACCTTCGGGGGCTCGCTCGGCCGCTCCAAATGCTTCAACATCTCCTGCATCGCCCGCTGGCCCATTTGGTAGTGCGGTTGGTCTACCGTGGTCAAAGGCGGATCATACCATTCGGCAATCTTTATATTGTCATAGCCGACTACCGCGATGTCCTCCGGCACCCGTCGATTGAGTTCTTTCAGCATAGTGATGGCTCCGATGGCAGCCATGTCATTAGGTGCCACAATGGCGGTCGGCGGTACGGGAAGTTGCATCAATTGAGCGGCACCGTCTCGCCCGTCTTCAACGTGCCATCCACCGGGTGCAAGCAGCTCAGGAGCAACCGGCTTTCCCCGTTGCTTGTGCGCCTGCAAGAAACCGGTAACACGGGGGCTTACGCCGTCGAATCCGATCGGCGGCATGATCATCCCGATCCGTTCGTGGCCGAGATCGAGGAGGTGCAAAGTGGCTTTCACAAAACCTTCTTCGTCGTCGACCACGATCTGCACTACTTTCGCAACGGGACGGTAGGATCCGAGTACAACGACCGGGACACCCTGAGCCGCCAAATTTTGCAGAGCTTCGCTCCAAGCCGGGTGCTCGTGAGCGGTGCTGGCAATCAAGCCCATGATGCGGTGGCGACGCAAAACGTGAATGTAGTTGATCTCCTTCTGGGCATCCTCGTCACAATTGCAGAGGAAAAGGGAATATCCGCGGGGTTGCGCTTCGTCCTCAATACCTCGCACCAACTCAGGATAGAACGGGTTGGTTATACTGGGAATGACCACACCGACCGTAAAACTCCGTTGAGCCCGCAGGCTCCCAGCCAAAAGGTTAGGATGATAATCAAGGCGAGCAATGATCTGCCGAACTCGCGCACGAGTCTTTTCCGAAATGCCTGACTTGTTGTTAATGACGGCTGAGACGGTCTGCTTGGAAACGCGAGCGGCACGAGCGACGTCGTCCATCGTGAGCTTCGAGCGACGAGGCATAAGCTAGAGTAAATGATTATCGGCAACGCGAGCGTTCACGTAAAGAGACGGTTAAAGTTAGCCCATGAGCCGCGCCATCTCGGTGAAGAGCTCGAGGTCTTGCGCGAAGTCAGTCGGATTGGTCTTCGGCACCTTGTTTTTGGTCACATTCTTATAAAACGCTTTCCATTCCTCAACGAAAGGGTCGCCCCAAGCAGGGTGAGAAGTTCGATTGCTCACCCCACCCTGTCCGTTGGTTTCCATTGTTAGAAGCCGAATCGGTGAATTCCGAACGTACGGCGTGTCATATTGAACCCGGACCACCTGCTCATCACCATACACTTCCAGGTGGGCGTCGAAACGCGCTATATGGTCGATGCCGGTTTCGAACTGGCACACGTAAGCGCCATAATCGAAAGTTGCTGTCAGATAAAGACCGGCCGAGCGCTGCGCAGCGAAAAGCACCTTGCTCGGCATACCGAGCAGTTCACGCATCGCGGAAAGGTCGTGGCTACTCAACCCAAGCATCAGTGTGTAGGCTCGCCGAAGAGCCGGAGTCGACCGGCCGCCCAGAGCTTCGTCGAACGAAACTTCTTCACGAAGTTTGGCTTCTTTTTTCACCGACTCCGACAACTGCTCATCTCGAATGACTCGCGACGTGGCATTCACGATGAGAGAGTTGAAGCCGATAAAATCACGTACCCGGGCGAACTTGATTTCGCCCATCTTCCGGACGACTTCGCAAGCCTCGAGAAACGCCGGTGCGTAACGGCGCATATAACCAACCTGGACCACTACGTTGCTATTCTTTTCTGCGACGATGATCTGATTCGCCTCCCGATGGGTGACGCACATCGGCTTTTCCACTAGCACGTGTTTGCCAGCAGCGATTGCGTCCAACACCACCTCGGCGTGGAATGCATTCGGATTGGCGATCAGCACCGCGTCAACATCTTGACGAGTTACTAACTCACGATGGTTGGTCGCTAAACTGTTGATGTTCCATAGCCGGCCAAGTTCTTCTAAAACCAGCGGGCTAACGTCGCAGAGTGCCGTGACCTCGAATCGATCGGCCAGTTGGAATAGACTTGGCCAATGCATGATCTGCGTCACTTCGCCACAGCCGACGATCCCTACCCTGATTTTGCGATTAGAAGGTGCGCTCGGTTCCGATGCGGATTGTCGCTTTTCTTGATTTGACATGGCCTAATTCCTTGCCGCTAGCCTTTCACCGCCCCAGCCGTCGCCCCGGAAATCATGTACTTCTGGATGAACAGAAAGAGAATGAGCGTCGGAACCATGGCAAGGGCGGCCGAGGCCATCAGGCTGCCCCAGTCGGTAGAGTACTGTTGCATGAACGATTGAATACCAACCGGCATCGTCATGTGGTTTTCATCCCGGAGGAAAACGCTGGAGATGAAGAACTCGTTGTAAGAAAATAGAAATGAAAAGATCGCTACCGCAGCAATGCCCGGAGTCGACAAGAGCAACACAATCTGCACAAAGCCGCGCAGCCGCGGGCAGCCATCGACCCTGGCGGCTTCGTCCAGCTCCTTTGGAACGCTATCGAAATAGGACCTAAGCATCCAGGTGGCGAATGGCAGCTGGGTGACGGTGTAAACCAGGATAACTGGAACGAAGTTGTTCACCATGTCCAAGCGTCGAAAGATGATGAACAGAGGGATGATCGCCAGAATGAGCGGAAACATCTGCACTATGAGTAAGGCTTGGTTGTAGATACCCAGAACCCGCAGGCGAAATCGCGACATGGCAAAACCGGCTAAGGCAGCCAACCCGGTGCCGAGAGCAGTGCTGGCCAACGCTACAATTCCACTGTTGAGCAAGAACGTCCAAAAATGGGTCCGGCAGCTAGGACAGGGACCAAGCTGAGAAGATGAGTCCTTGGCCAGCGCAGGTTTTTCGCCGGTTTCATGGCATTAGTCGAATGGATTCGGTAGCCGCAAAACGAAACAGTAAATCGGCGTTTGGCCTTCGGATAGCGTGGGATGAATGCTGGGGGTGCATAGGACCATTGGGGGATCAGTGCCAGCCGAACCGGCTCGAACGACATCATCGGGGTACGATCTCTGGGCGAAACAGTCTCTGGGGGAGGGTTCATCATGATTGGTAACGTTATCAATCACGTGATCGATCATGCATTCGATCTCTTCCCGCTGTCAAACCCAATTCGCTTCCCAGCCATCATCAATGGACGCGAATAACGGCCCCTTAAAATGGACGCGCCAGAAAAGTGCTGATTCAGGTCGATCGACGGTTCGGGATTGTGAATTGCTTGTTGGCAAAAACCCCTCAAATTGGGATTCCATGCGGCGATCAGAAAGTTGGCGGCATGTGAATCTGAAAAAACTCGCCGCCCAATGGGCATACGCCAACGGTTTTCGGTGCATCGGTATGGAAGTGCGCGCTCCCCGATCGCGGTTTCGGGTCGACGTGGCGGCTTATCGCCCGAGGCGAAAGGGAACGCGCGGAAGCGCCGGGAGCGCGCGAGAATGCCGGGAACGCCAAACGACCGCGGCTACAACAAATTGCCCGGCCTCGGGGAGCGAATCCGATGAACCGCTCATCGCAATTTTTGAGTGCAAACAAAGCCGACCTGATCTCTGTCGCGATATTGCGGGAGTCGCGTCAATGCAGCACGAACTCCACAAGCTACAGCAGCGACGAACGAAGCTCGAAAAACTGCTGCTGGTGCACCACCCTTCTCTGCGAGCGAGCGAAAGTTTGTTCCCAGAATGGGACACGTTCGCCGGCGAACTTTTGGTCCATGACGGGTATCAACGTCTCCTTACGAGCATTATTCGAGTCCAGAACCGGCTTCAAAATTGCACCAAGTTTGCTTGGATCACCCGCTACCGGCTTGCCAACCTGAATTATGTGGTCGCACCGGAAAAATTGATGACGTTGGATGAGTTACCTCCTGGCTGGGGTTTGCTGGAATCAAATGACCGCGCTGGGCTGAATCTTTATCAGCAGCCGCAATTCATGCGTATTCAGAATCCGGCTTCTTGGCTGGAGCGGATTGGTCAATCGGCAACGGCGCGGTGGCTGAGACAAGAAGGACTGGTCGGAAAATCGGAGTGGCTTCAGCCTACGCTGAATCTGTGATTCAATTGCGGATTGCGGAATAGGAAATGAATCGCTGCGTGTCGCTCCGCGACCGCTCCATTCGATCTGGTCCGTGGCATAAGCCAAGGTCTGGCCATATCCGCGGGTTCGGCGGTCCGGGACGGACCGCCCTACCTGAATTGATCTCTTTCAGTCCGTCACTGCTCCAAGCGAAGCGGATTTGACTTGGCTCGCATACTTGGCGAGCACGCCTTTGGTATAGCGCGGCTTTGGTTGTTTCCACGCTTTCAGCCGCTTGTTGATCTCCTTTTTTGAGAGAGACAGGTTGATCGTTTTTTTGTTGGCGTCTATCTCGATCCGATCGCCGTCCTTAACAATCGCCAGCGGACCTCCGAGATATGCCTCCGGAGTAACGTGGCCAATGACAAAACCGTGGCTTCCTCCGGAGAAACGTCCATCGGTGATCAGCGCTACCTCTTTGCCCAGACCTTTGCCCATAATCGCCGATGTGGGCGCCAACATTTCGCGCATCCCTGGTCCGCCTCTTGGTCCTTCGTACCGAATAACGATCACATCACCCTTTTTCACTTTGTCGTCCAGAATCGCCCGAAGCGCCTTTTCTTCCGACTCGAACACCCGTGCCTTTCCTTCGAAGCGAAGCCCCTCTTTCCCGGAGATCTTGGCGACAGCGCCTTCCGGGGCAAGATTTCCATAGAGAATGACGAGATGACTATCTGGTTTGATCGGATCGGTCAGGCTACGGACAATCGTTTGCTCTTTTTCGTATGGCTTCACTCCGGCCAGGTTCTCCTTCAATGTCTTGCCGGTTACCGTGAGACAGTCGCCATGGAGCAATCCTTCCTCGAGCAAAGTCCTCATCAGCGGCAGGATACCGCCGATCTGGATCAATTCTGCCATCAGATGTTTGCCACTCGGCTTCAGATCGGCCAGCACCGGCACTCGCTTTCCGACCCGAGTCCACTCGTCGAGTTTTAATTTAACTCCCGCGGCGTGAGCCATTGCCAACAGGTGCAGGACCGCGTTAGTCGATCCACCGAGGGCAATCACGACCGTCATCGCGTTTTGAAACGATTCTTTCGAAAGAATGTCCGAGGGACGAATGCCACGTTTGATTAGCTCGACGACCGCTGCGCCAGCCGCTCGGCAATCCGCCAATTTCTCTTCGGACACCGCTGTCTGGGCCGAACTGTTCGGCAAACTCATACCCAGTGCTTCAATAGCGGACGCCATGGTATTCGCGGTGTACATGCCACCGCATGAACCCGGTCCGGGAATGGCACAGGATTCAACTTGTTCCAGTTGTTCGTCGGTAATTTTAGCGCTGGAATGCGCGCCAATTGCCTCAAAAATGGAAACGATGTCGACCAGGCGATCGTTCAGGCACCCGGGCAAGATCGTTCCACCGTAAACAAAGATGGAAGGGCGATTGAGGCGAGCCAGAGCGATTAAACATCCAGGCATATTCTTGTCGCAACCACCAATGGCTACCACTCCGTCAAAGCCTTCGCATCCGGTAACCGTCTCAATCGAATCGGCGATAACTTCGCGCGACACGAGAGAGTATTTCATGCCTTCGGTTCCCATCGAGATGCCGTCCGAGACGGTGATTGTATTGAAAATCAGCGACTTCGCATCGGCCCCATCAGCCCCGGCAGCTGCGGCTCGGGCTAGCTGATCAATATGCACGTTGCAGGGAGTTACCTGGCTCCAGGTCGAAGCAATCCCTACGATCGGCTTCACAAAATCCTCTTTTTTGAAGCCGACGGCGTAGAGCATACCGCGGCTAACTGCGCGTTCCGGGCCGTCCAGCACTTCGGCCGAAAATTGGCGTGGATCAGGAGGAGTCGAATTCATTGCCCTAATCCTGTAGCGCGGAAGATAGCCAATAGCCAATAGCCGATAGCCAAAATTTACAAACCGCAGACCGGAGGAAACGCCGCGAGCGTCGAGAGCGGCGAAGCCGCGACTCAAGAAAGCCTAGGGCTGCGCCCCATAAGCGTTAACTTGTTTTGGCTACTGCGGTGTAGAACTTTTGCTCTTGTGCTTTTCGCATTCGAGGTGGCTCGGCCAGCTGATCAGCATCATTCGGCGATGCTTTGATGTTGTTATGGATGGCGGCACATGCGGGAGACATCTCATAGTGTGCTGTCACGCACTTTCAGCGCTGATCCCCGGTTTAATTGCAGTCCTAGGGCTTCGCCCGGGGCTTTCTTGAGTCTCGGCTTCGGCGTTCCAGGCGTTCCCGGCGTTATCGGCGTTATTTTGGACCTGTCAGATCTTCCAATTAGCCAAAGCTTGCTGAGCGAAAGACGCGAGCTCGTCTGCCATCTCGATCGGATCGATTCGCTCTGCTTGATCGATGCGCAAGCGCAATCTTCCTTGACCTCGAATTACCAGGAGATTTTGAATTATTGCGGCCGGTAAGGCTCGCAATTGGCTGACCAAAACGGAAGGAAACTCGTCTTGCACTAGAGGTTGCGAAGAGGAGAGCACGTATTCGTGGTCGAAATCTGGAATTCCAGTTAATTGGACTCGGGCATGTAGCCAATCCGGCAGCCAATCCGGCTGCGCCTTTTCCGTAAACATCGCGGCCAGCAGTTTCATTGACTCTTTTCCCTGACGTTCACGACGACAAATGAAACACCAGCCGTCGAATTTTCGCTGGTCAAGAATTGCCAATTCAAAATAGGGGGGCGACTCGCGCGCATTCCATTCTGCGCTCCAACGGAGACCCGCTCTAATTCCTTCGATCTTGTACCACAATCCCGCGCGATCTTCCTCGAAACGCCAGTGTTTCCGCCGGGCTTGCAGGCGAATACGAGAGTTGGGCGACTGGGTGACGAACCAGACCCGCCAAAGGAATAAGGCGAGTATTCCGCAGGCTAGAAGAACAACCGTAATGCTACTCACCGCGAGCTAATCAATCTTCCTAACAAACACCACGCAATGTGACTTTTGCAACATTTCGGTCACAATGGAGCGCCAGGAACGCCGAAAGCGTCTGTCTTCGGTACCGGCGACTGTCCCGGTATGCTCTTGGCGTTACTGGTGGAAGCGATGGAAACGAAGGGATTGGTGAGGCTGACAAAGATGCCGTCGCCACCGGAAACACCATCTCATGCCACAGCGATCGGGGCGGACGCGAGCAAGGCGACTGCGATTTACGGCTACTGTGAACCAGTCACTCCGTTCGGATTTTTAGGTCGGCAGAGACAAAGTCGTCGGCTGGACAGTCGCCGCTACCGAAGAGGCCCCGCCGCTTATTTCACTGCGCCAAAGGTCAATCCTTGGACGAGCTGTTTTTGGGTGAGCCATCCGAGCACCATGATTGGAGCCACCGCAAGGAGCGATGCGGCGGATAGCTTCGCCCAAAACAGGCCTTCAGGACTCGAATAGGAGGCGATAAACGCGGTCAATGGCGCCGCGTTTGCACTCGTAAGGTTGATGCTCCAAAATGCCTCGTTCCAGGCGAAAATAATCAGGATCAGTGCGGTAGAAGAAAGACCCGGTAAACTCATAGGACGCAAAAGGTGCCAAAGTTCCTCCCATACGCTTGCCCCGTCGATCCGGCCCGCCTCCAGAATCGCCGCCGGAATTTCACAGAAGTATGTGTAGGACATCCAGATCGCAATCGGCAGATTCATCAGGGTGTAAATAATGATCAAGCCCACCACGGTGTCTAACAGGCCGAAAGTCCGGAATAGAAAGTAAATCGGAACCAGTACGCCCACAGCGGGCATCATCTTCGTCGACAACATCCAAAGCAAGGTCGACTGCGTCTTCGGCGTCGGGAAGAACGACATCTTGTAGGCGGCTGGAATAGCAAAAATAAGGCAGACCAAAGTCGAACCAACCGAGACGTAGATGGAGTTCATCATGAACCCTAAATAGTTACTCCGGGAGAAGACCTCCTTAAACGAGTCAAGTGTCGGGATAAAGATCAGATCAGGGGAATAAGCGCCCTGCTCGGTTTTGAAAGCGGTGATTGCCATCCAGAAGATCGGAAAGAAGATGATCACTGCGACCACCCACCCGATGATTCCGAATATCAGATTCTCATACTTTTTCATGTCAGCGGCCCTTGAGATTTTGAGCGAGCATCTTGACCAAGAAATAGGCGACAATATTCGCAAGGACGACTGCGAGAATACCGCCAGCCGATCCGATGCCGACATTAAATTGTTGAAGACCCAATGAATAGACCAGATAGGCCAAGTTGGTGGTGGCGTGTCCGGGACCGCCGGAGGTTGTCGTGTAGATCTCGGCAAAAATCGACAGCAGAAAGATCGTCTCGATCATCACAACGACTCCGGTCGCGCGTTTCAGGTGCGGAACAACGATGTAGAAAAAAAGTTGAATCGGGTTTGCTCCATCGATCGCTGCAGCTTCCTTCTGTTCGTTATCCAAAGATTTGAGCGAGGTGTAAAGGATCAGAAAAGCAAAGGGGAGCCATTCCCAGGCAATGATAATGATAACCGAAACGAGTGGATACTCGCCAAACCAGTCAATGGCGTGAAGGCCAAACTTTTGCAGAACGAAGGCAACCAGTCCGTAAACCGGATGCATGATGAAATTCTTCCAGATCAACGCGCTCACCGTCGGCATGATAAAGAACGGCGCGATTACCAACAAGGTTGCCACATTTTTACCGAAAAAATTACGGTCGTAAAGGACCGCTAGAAGCGTCCCTAACACGGTCGTGATGATCAACACCGCTCCCATCAGTATGACGGTGTTGATGATCGCAGGCCAAAAGGATTCATCTTCCGTGAGAAACTGATAGTTCTCGATTCCGGCAAAGCCGCTTATGTCCGGGTTTAAAAGACTAAATCTAATGAACGAGAAGTAGATCGTCATCAACAGCGGAACGATCATCCACAGGAATAACGCGATCACCGACGGCGCCTGTAATAGCGCCAGCAGTAGGTTGGGTTTGTCTGCGCTCACTGGCGCCGCTGCCGGCGCCGCAACTGGTGGTTGGGTTGCTACGCTCATAGGTCTTGGTCAAGTCGTCGGCCGGCTCGCGACGCTTAACACGAGCCGGTCTCGGTTCAAATAACCCTACTTCGGATAGCCTGCTTGTTTGACCGCGCGGCCAACCGCGGCCTGGCTGTCTTTCAATACTTGATCGACCGCCCCTTTACCTGCCAACGCACCCGAAATATTCTGGCCTACTACTGTGCCGAACGATTGAAATTCCGGGATGCCCACAAACTGAATCCCGGTGTACGGGACCGGCTTGATGCAGGGATTCGTTGGGTCGGCGCTTTGCATCGCTTGGAGCGTAGCGGCAGCGAAAGGCGACTTTTGATATTCAGGGTTGTCGTACGTCGATTTTCTCGTCCCGGGCGGAACTCGAGACCAACCAGCGTCCTCCGCGACTAGCTTGATATAATCTTTCGAAGTTGCCCACACAGCGAATTTCTCTGCCGCCTCAGCTTGTTTGGCGGCCTTGGGGATGGCAAACGCCCAGGACCAGAGCCAGTGCGACCCATTCGGCGTGGCCTCAATAGGACTGGGAGCGTAACCCATCTTACCAGCTACCTGGGACTCTTTCGGATTTTCCAGCATACTGCCCGCCACGGTCGCATCGATCCACATCGCCGCCTTCCCACTTGTCATCAAGGTAAGGTTTTCGTTAAACCCATTTGCACTCGCCCCGGGAGGCCCGTCTGCCTTCATGAGATCGATATAGAAGGTGAGCGCCTTCTTCCATTCCGGAGTGTCGATCGTGGGGGTCCACTTCATGTCAAACCAGGTGCCGCCGAACGTGTTGATCAGCGTGTCGACATAGGCCATATTTTCTCCCCACCCTGGCTTGCCGCGCAAGGTGATGCCGTAGACCCCTTTTGATTTGTCCGTTAACGCATCGGCAATCTTTTTGATATCCTCATACTTCGGCTGATCGGGCATCTTCAGACCCTTTTCCTCCAAGAGATCTTTTCGGTACATCAACATGGAACTCTCACCGTAAAACGGCAGAGCATAGAGCTTTCCGTCATAAGAAAGTCCATCTCGGAGCGATTTAAACACGTCTTCGAGGTCGAAGTCGGCCGGTAAATTTCCCATGGGTCGCAGCCAACCACGCTTCGCAAAAATCGGAGTTTCATACAGACCGATAAAAACAATGTCGAACTGGCCGCTGCCGGTCGACACGTCGGTCGTGACTCGTTGACGCAGCACATTCTCCTCAACGATCACCCAATTGAGCTTTATATCCGGGTTCTTCTCCTCGAACTTCGGAGAAAGCTTTTTAAGCTCAATCATATCCGGGTTATTGACCGTTGCGATGGTCACGGTTTTCTGCTGGGCCAGGACGCTGACGCCAGTAAAGAGGACAGCTAGAAGGGGGAACGCTAAACATTTCATTTTTGGGGTTACTCCAATTCGGACGAATTAGCCTATGCTGATCAAAACCCGATTAATTTCCAGCTTATGGATTTGCTCTCAATAAGCTCAAGATGTCAAGCTATCACTTGAAAGCCCGTGCGCACCGATTTGAACACGTCTGCCAAATCGTAATCGCTCGGTAGATTTTTCCATGCGCTGCAGCCAACCCTCGCTTGGTAAAAATCGGCATCTCATAAAGACCGATAAAGACGAGCTAGGGGTGGATCGCCAAACCGCTGCGCAAAGGGGGAACGCATAACGCTTCATTAGTTAGAATGCTTGAGTTTGGGGGCTGTTTGGACTTATGATCGATTGCAGATCAAATGTCAATCATTTGTGTATATCTTGAGCAAAAGCTCAACTGGCTCCCCCGACTCCGGCAACTAGACTTTCGACTCGCTGACCGAGGGAATCGGAGTATTGAATTCGCCAATGATAAGCGATTCTTCCGCAGACCCCGATCACTGCGGCAAATGAAGAAAGATCTGCTGCTAGCGTTTGATATCGGGACCGGAAGCGTCCGGGCAGCTCTGGTTACAGAAACCGGAAAAATCCTTGCGTTTGCCGCGAAAGAGCTTGATCAAGTTATCCCTCAGTTTGGCTGGTCGCAGCAGAGTCCCCGGATTTGGTGGGAAGGATTAGTCTTCAGCATCCGGAGCGTTCTCGGACGAGTCGGGCACAGTGCCGATCGCGTGGCCGCAATCGCCGGCTGCGGACAAATGCACGGTGCAGTCCTGATCGATCGCGCGGGGGAGCTTGTGCTGGAGGAGGTGCCTCTTTGGAACGATAAGCGGACCCGCGAGCTGGTAGACCGATTCTCCGAGGAGCGGGATACAGAGGCTCTGTTTCCAATTGTCGCCAATCCTCCCACCGTCGCATGGCCGGCATTTAAATTAGCCTGGATCAAGCAGAACCAGCCTAAGGCATATGATGCTGCCGTAACCGTTTTGATGCCGAAGGACTATATCAACTTCAAGCTGACGGGCGAACGTAGGATCGACCTTTGCGAGGCTTCTTGTAGCTATATGTTCGATATGCACAGCCGCCACTGGAGCGAAAAGGTCATGGGATTGTTGGGCTTGGACCCAGCCAAATTGCCTCCGGTCAGCCCGGCAACCGAACTGCTTGGAGTGGTGACAAAAGAGGCGGCACAGATTACTGGGCTCCGAGTCGGCACCCCGGTAGCGGTTGGCGCCGGCGATTTCCCGGTGGCGCTCCTCGGCTCGGGAGTAATCTCTTCGGGAATGGGATGCGATATCACCGGAACTTCGACGGTTATTACCATACTCGCCGAGCAGCCGGCGGTTGATCCGGTTATCTCCAATCTACGAGCTATCACGGGCGGATGGGCCCTCTTTACAATCTTGGATACCAGCGGAGACGCCGTGCGGTGGGCACGCCGCGCGTTTCATCATCAGGATACTTACAGCTATGATCAGATCGTCTCGTTGGCAGAGGGAGTACCGGCAGGATCTGACCGGCTACTGTTCCTGCCGTACCTTAGCGGCGAACGCGTTGCTCAGAAGCCAAATTCTCGCGCTCAGTTTTTTGGGCTTAACAGCAGACATAGCGCGGCTCATCTGTATCGGGCAGTCTTGGAGGGTGTGGCGTTTGCCGCGAAGAGGAACATCGATCTGATGAAATCCGGCGGATACCGCCTCGATCGAATGGTAACTGCGGCCGGTGGAGCGCGGACCCGTTTGTGGCTTGAAATTAAGGCGAGCATTTATGATTGCCCGATTTTGGTTCCGGGCGAGCCGGAGTGTGGCGTGCTCGGTTGCGCAATGCTTGCGGGCCTCGCAATCGGACTGTTTTCGGACCTCGAGTCAGTAGGCTCTGAGCTGGTCCGATACGAGAGCGAGATCGCCCCGAACCCAGCCTGGTCGGAGCGATACCAAAAGATGCAATCGTTGTTTGATGACCTTTACCAGAGCAGCGAAAAATTTTGGGACCGGCTGGAGAGCTAGAATGAGCGTAACCATAGATTAAGCGGCTGTCTTTTCATCGGAGATGGATCCATCCTCGCCAAGGCAGGAAGAAAAGTTGGAAGTGGCGGTACGAGCGGCCTGGCTCTACTACGTCGCCGGCAACACTCAACATGAGATAGCGCAAAAGCTGCACATCTCACGGCCGACGGCTCAGCGACTGGTGGCACTGGCGATGGAGCGTGGCCTCGTCAAGGTACGGGTAAACCACAAGGTGGCTAGCTGTCTGGAATTGGCTATAGCCCTGCGTCAGCGCTACAACCTGGTTGTTTGCAATGTGGTGCCGGTAAATGCAGACACTGGCGATCAGATCTTACGAAAGATTGCGGTGGCTGGCGCTCAGGTCATGGAATCTTACCTGGGCGAGGTCGAACCTAAAATCATTGCACTCAGCTCCGGTCAGACAATCAAGGCAGTAATTGGCGAACTGAACACGTTCGAGAGACCGCAGCACCGCCTGATTTCCCTGGTCGGGACGATTGCTCGCGACGGCGCAAGCAATCCCTATGATGCCGCTCTTCAGTTCGCAGAAAAAATTGGTAGCAAATGTTTCCTATTGCCTGCACCGCTCCTGGCGGATTCATCGGAGGAGCGGAAGCAATGGTGCCGCCACCGCCTATATAAGGTGGTAGAAGAACTTTCGAATCAAGCCGACGTAGCTTTCGTAGGAATAGGAGATATGCGCCTCGGTTGCCCGATGCATCGCGACGGTTTTATTACCAAAGAAGAAGTGAGGGAGCTGGTGAAAGCGGGCGCCGTTGGGGACAACCTCGGGTGGACATTTAGCCAGATGGGAGAACTCGTTCGTATTTCCATCCAAGAAAGGGTGACGAGTATACAGTTGCCGCGTCCCGCAAGAAAGCCGGTCATCGCTTTTGCCGGTGGCGAACACAAGGCTCAAGCAGTTCTCGGCGCGCTGCGCGGGCAATGGATCAACGGACTTGTTACGGATGAGACCTGCGCTCGAACCGTCCTGGCGACCGAATAAGAACGCCAATAGCGCCGGGGGCATTTGGCCGCAATTTCGCGAACCGCGCGGTGGCGACAGCGCTTAATGGTTAGTTTCGCTTGATTTCTTGCGGCTCAGTTTTCTCGACCCGGTACACGTTTGACTTCGGTAGGACAGTCGCCGCTGATATCAGTGTCGCAGTTATTCGTGACCGAGCGAGGCGATCCTGCACAGCAAGGCGGAGGGAGGTTGTGAATAACTGCGCCGCAGGCGAGAATTTCGCCG
>JBEEIB010000400.1:0-22823 GCA_041167675.1 Verrucomicrobiota bacterium | reverse complement strand
AAATCCCCGAATCAATCGGCGCTGTGCACTATCTGGTCGAAAGCGCTCAACGGTACGGAAACGATCTTGAGATCCTCGCAACCGGACCTCTAACGAACATAGCCTCAGCGATTGCGAAGAGTCCGGAAGCGCTTTCTCGGATTAAGCACCTGTACTTGATGGGTGGCGCATTTTGGATGGACCGATACGAGCACAACATTAGATGCGATCCTGAAGCCGCGAAGATAGTTTTTGCATCGGGCATTCCGATCACCGCAATTGGCCTCGATTTAACGTTAAGAGTACGGCTGGACAAAAAAGACGTCCAAAGGATCGGGCAGATTGGAGGTGGACTCGGTCCCGTGTTACAGGATCAGATCTTGAGGTGGTGGGCGCTGTGGCAGATTACAGAAAATCATCCTCACGATCCGTTAGCTGCGTTGGCCATGGTGCGTCCTGATCTCTTCATATTTGAAACCTGGGACGTCGAAATTGTCGCTGACGGTAGAAGGGAAGGACTCACCCGTCTGGCGGAAAACAAAAACAGTAATATCAGAATCGGCTTTGATGTTCTTGCGCGAACCGCCGAAAGAGAAATCGTTCGCCGGATCGTAGAATAGTTAGCCTCGCCCTAACTGCTACTTCTCCTAGCGAACAGCCAGAGCAGTGTTAGAAACGCGAGGCCGGTTCCAATCGGAATCTCCAAGAGGGAAACAATCACTAAAATCCAAGTAAATCGCGTTCGATTGTTCATCAGCAATCGTCTACCGACTACGATATTCAAAGTAGCGAACAAAATGCCGGTAAGCAGAAGCGCTACCATCGGGACGAGAGAAGGTAATCCGGCATGCATCTGCGGGAGACGGGTCGCGATCGAGGCCAGCCAGGCAATAATGAAGAGAATGATCGCTGCTGCGTAAATGAAATAGCCGAGTGCTAGAAACTTGTTGGCGATCCTAAGTCTATCATTGTCGCTAGTAACCTCTGTCATCTGCTATTTCCTAATTAGCGATTTCAGGTCGATGCGGGTACTTCCGATTCGCCGGTTCCCTGCGGAAAGTCAATCACCGTTTCCTGGCTCTAACTTTTCGTTTTCCGGTCTCCATCCGGCTCGTTGTGCGAGTTTGGTGCACAGATCTCCAGCGAAAAGCGTGCGCATGGAAAGCGCTTCACAATCGGCACGAGCCGCGAACTGAGAACCAGGAATGGACGCTTTAACGCGAATGACAGAAAGGATACGGAATCAATGCGTCGGTAGGTCCGGCCCCGAGGATCTTGTCTTCGTCGCCGTGCTCAAGAAGATAGGACGTGTCGCTCCGCGACCGTCGAAGGGAACGACGTGATCAGACCCAGTTAGGCCAAAAACCGTTACCGAAGTTCTGGGTGACCAGGCCTAGCAGGGCAATGGCTAATCAATGATTCCGCCTTCGCCACCGTGTTTGCCAAAGACTTAACCATGTCGAAGGCTTCCGACTTCGCCAACCACTAGTCACAGTTTTCACGACATCGGAAAAAGGCTTCGAGGGACTGGTCGGCGAACAGGTCGGCGTTCGCGGAGCGACACGCCCTACCTCGCCGCGGGGGAATCACTGGATCAGCGTTCTTAGATTCGAGCCTTTGGCTTTTGGAGTTGCCTCAAAACGATCGGGATCGAATCGAGATAAATGAGCCGTTCGCCCAGCGGTGGAGGGAAAGGAAATGTCCGCGAAGACTTCATGCCCGGGAAGCCTGGGACTTCCAATCGGGCATGGATTTCTTGAACGGTAACTTTTTCGCGCTGCGCTAGCAGAATCAAATCGAAGTCTTTGGGGATTAATTCGTACTCGGCAATTAAGAGCCGATACTCATTCGGTTGCGGATCGTTCGAGAAAGTGACCGTTCCGTACCATAGAGCTGCATCCGGCCCACTTGGCGCTGGACTTTGCGGCGTGATAGTGACATCAGCCGTGGCGGCGTCTTGCCAACCCAGTTCTTCACTCGGCGACGTCACGACCCGCTTTTGCACGCGAATGTCGATTCGATTGCGGTTTGGTGCCTCCGGTGCCAAACCAGCAACGACGACTCGCAATGTGCGCACGTCAAATGGCTCCCGTGTCACGACGACCGAGCGATCGGGCGTCAATTGGGCAAAGTCCGCTAAGACGACACGGGAAAGCTCCGCTCCAGGAACCGAGTGCGGCTGATACCGCGCCAGGGCTAGACGAATGAACGGCGCGTAGGTCGCCGATTCATCCAAAATGATGTCGCAATACCAAGCGTTCTTCGGTTTGTCGAATTGAACCGGGTGGCCCGCGACATCAAATAGAGCGCCGGCCGCTCCGTCGAGTTGCAGTCCTGTGCCAGTGGCGATCGCGTTCGCAAAGTCGCCGATCGTTGGAACGGAGGCAATCGGACGGGCTTGCCAGATTGGGTCGAGCCCCCATTGAGTGAAGAACGGCTTGTACGCCTCGCGATCGTCATCGGTTGGAGCGGGCGTGAACTCGGGCCATGTCACCACGCCGAGCAGTTCATCGACGCCCGACGAGTACCACGGACGGCCTAGATAAACGCGGAGACCGCGACCGCTCCGAACGCTGGTCTGGATGTTCGTCGAAAGTTCGCGGGTCCACCCGAAAGTCGGAACGACGTATAGCACACTCGGCGCAAGCGGCCGCGAAGAACTGGGAACATCAACGGTGATCGCGTGGCTTGTGCGGGTGAACTGATCGTCGGGGCCAGTAGGGAAATAGTCGCGGAAGCGCGATGTCGCGATCGCTTTGTATTCTACGATGTGGTGCCTGGTGTCGCCGAAATCGTGCTGCGGTGCGGCTAACCCCGGTGCTATCGGACTCGACTCGGTGCCGGTTTGTTCGCCATCGTTAGCAAACCAAATCGCGTCGTCTTCCGGGAGGTAGTACCCGACGTGACGTGGTTCGACACCGGGCGCGATGAGAACCCCTTCCCTGGTGGTTGGGAGTGGAACTTCGTCGACGTGCGTCGAGTTATGAATGGTCGACGGATCGCCAGATCCGGTATCCACGGGATCGGTCCACTGCCCAACAATATCGACCTTAACAGTGCTAGCGCCATTAATTGTCAGGCCGCCGATCAGACTGGCCTTCTTTGACGCCGGTGCACGCCACGCTGTCACCAATTGAAACGGTGAGTTTGGTTCGCTCAGAAGTACCGCGGGGCCCGTCTGCCGTACAGGGATCTCATCGAAATAAGGAATGCCGATCGGTTGCTGGACTGCATGAACGAGGGTCAGGATATGCGAGGGTGTTAATGCCCAGTGTCCGCCCTCCAGCGCATAGCGCGTAACGAGTTCGAAGAATTCCGCGACGCTATTGAGTTCCTGTGCGAGGAACGGATCGTTCGCGCCTTTGCTCAGATAATCAGCGTTCAGCGCATCGACATACTGTTTGATCCACTCCCAAACACCCATCGCCCGAAGGTCGTTCGCTCCCAAATAACTGCTCAAGGGAATTGCTAGCGTTGTCGCTTTCGGGACGCTGACTGTCAACTCGTGTCCCGTTGCGTCCCAGGTCGGTGCCCCGGTGCCCTCGACCAATTTAAATCTGAATGACTGCAGGTCTGGCCATTTGTGGCCGAATGGAATCAAGGTCACGGATCCGGGGCGTTCGGGCGCATCCGGCGGTATGGCATAACTCAGCTTGGACGCCTTAATCGTCCCGTTCGTATTCGGAGGAGTGTCCGGAAGATCTCGAAGAGCTGCGCCATGCGAGAAGGGATCCGGGAGATAAGGCAGGGCGATGATCGGATCGGGCACGACTGGGACTTTTGTGTGTTGCGCGTCGCCGGCATCTTGAGTTGGGAGTTTTCCGGCATCCTTGGCGACAATGAGGTCGTAGGTGGCTTGGTCTCCTTTGAGCTTGCCCGACGCGTTATCGAACATCCCGTGGTGTTCCGCCATCTTCACATCGATGCGGGGCGGAACGATGTGCCGCTCGGCAGTTTCAGCGGTCGGTTTCGTGTCGAGCGAAGGATCGGTGTTGCGCGTACGAATGACGATCCGATCGAGCGACGAGCCATTCTTGTTGTCGAGTTCCCGGTAGGCGACATCGGGTGCGGGCACTGGCTCGTAGCGCAAGTACGGCGTTCCCTCCAGATTGCTCGGAATCCCGCTATCTCCAGGTTGGTCTTCCCGAAGGAGGATGCTATTGCCGGCCACATCGACCGTACGCGCGCGAACCCGATAACTCCGACCGAAGCGCAGCTCAGGCAGTGAACCTTTCACGACTCGAAACTGCTTCCTCATCTGAAATGGTGTCGTCGGCTCGTCGACTGTCGGATCGTCATCGAGTGCTTTGTGCGGATCGGGGCTGCGATTAAGCGATCTTCCCGGTCTGGGAACGCTCAGGCTCCAACCAGTCCAACGGGCGATGCGTTCGTGGAGATA
This sequence comes from Verrucomicrobiota bacterium, assembly GCA_041167675.1. Taxonomy (GTDB): domain Bacteria; phylum Verrucomicrobiota; class Verrucomicrobiia; order Chthoniobacterales; family JAFAMB01; genus DASTDH01. The sequence continues at coordinate 18,445 of JBEEIB010000400.1, read as the reverse complement.
CAGGTCTGTACTGCTGGGCGGGAGATTCGGGTCGATCGGCGGATCGGGCGGTCGCGTTGGATCGTCGGCCGGCTGTGCAGCCGTGAGCTGGTTGAAGCCTTCTTCATCGACCGTCTTAAACGAGACGCTGTTGCTTTCGCCGAAAGTGTAATGACCGTTGCGGCGATGCAGTGAGTGCCACTTCCGGTCATGCGACGACCACAAATCGATCCGATAGCCGCGAATCAGATCACGCGCGATCAGTGGCTGTGGCAAGTTCTTGCCAGAGTCAACGGCATCATTGAAATTCTTAGCCTGACTGATGCTGTTGACTAGTTGAATGCCGCGACCCGATGCGACTAGCGACATTCCTCCCGAACGGAGCGCCGTGAGTCCGCTAGCGACGCGCTCCCGAGTGGCGCCCGAGCTCGCGAAGTTTTCGGCTAGAGCGATCGTCTTGAACATGGCACCGTCGATGTCGGGCTGCACCAGGTAAAACAGGCCGGGCCAGAGCTGGAGCAGGCCGTTGGCAATGTCCTCCCGGAAACCAGGCTGGGCCGCGGGAGCGGCGGAGAACTGGTCCGTCGAGCGTAGGTAGGCTGTGAGCGGGAAATTCCACTCCGGCACGATCGCAAGGCTCGTTCCCGGTGTAAACGCGGTTACCGCGATCCTCAAGAATCCAGTCGGATCCGGCGATGTTGCGACGAAGCCCAATGGCACGTCGATGTCGATAACCAACCCGAAAGCCCGCAGCAGCTGTGGGTATGATTGCAGCGAGGCAATCGCCTGGTGAAAATCGAGAACCTGTGAAAAATCTTGTGGTGTCTGAGGCAAAGGTGGCCGGCCGGGCGCCGGCGGCATCGTGGTGTAGAGATCAAAGCGGCGCGCGACCGCGTTGGTTTGGCTGGAATTCACCAATTGAACGGACGTCGGCACGTCACCATCATTTTGGGGCGCAGGTTGGGCATAGCTGAGCAGCTCGGTGTTGGCCAGATCTAGCTGCTCCCGCCAAGCTTGGAGTCGCTCATAGGCACGCAGGTAAGCAGGGTCACCGCCTTGCCCGCTCACTCGAAATCCGGTCACATACTCCCGGAGACCTCGCTCGCCGAACGTTAGCACCGGATTATGAAAGGCGGCGTACTGGTAGAGATTCTTAATTGATGTGAGTGCTTCAGCCACCGGATAAGAAAGGATCAGACGATTGCTGTAGTCTGTGCGCTGAAACGCTGCGACGAAGGTATCCTTGTTGAAGACCGCCGTCCAAAGTGCTTCGTCGAGCGGAGTGGTATCGACGGTGACCGTTGTTTGCTTGCCGGCGCACTGTAACGTGACCTTGAGCCCGGCGGCCTTCAGCGTGTGCGGCCAGTTCAAGAAATCGGGGAAACTTGTCAGCTTGGCGGCACCCGATAAACGCGGTGTGATATAGAGGGAAAGGCGAAGGGCCTGGTTATTTGCCGTAAAACCGTTGGGTAGGGTGACGATCGAAATAGTTTCGCTGGGCATGGTTGTGCTCCCTTTTTAGGTTGCGAATGCAGCGGCGTACTCGTGCCAGAGCTGTGGCGTTGGCAGGACATCTTTAACGCTCGGATCATTGGAGCCATTGCCGTAACTCCGCTCGACTGAAAGCTGGACCGAAGCGCTGAAGAAGAGCACGTGCACGGAAACAGTCAGCGTCGCCCGACCGGTCACTTTTCCGCTGGCAGTGTCGTAGGTAAGGCTAAGATTGAAGTCGACCGAGATCGAGACGATCCCAAGCACGTCGACCTCGCCGCCTAGGTCGACGAATCCGCTGAGCGTCGTATCATTGGCGGTGAGTTTGAAGTAGATACCCGCCATGATATGGACGCCTCCACTAGCGACGCCAAGATCGAGCGAGAAGTTGCCGCCAAATTCGAGCTGCCCCTCGATCATGATCGGGCCGGTCGTATCCACCTCAACGTGCAAGAAGCCGCCGCCACCAAGCAGCTCGACGGTTAAGAGAAACGGGTGATCGCGTTTGGCGAAATAAAAATCAAACTGCGGGGTGCCGCTGAAGAATGGGAGTGTCAGGGCAGCGTCGATCAGGATGTTCTCAAGGGAAAAGACGCCGATCCCTACGGGCGGAAGCCCGATGGCATAGCCGGCGGTAACACCGGTCGGTGTCACCTCGATGCTCGGACCCTCGCCAAAGCCGTCGCTCGGAATAATGTTGCTCAGCTGATTTACGAAAGAGAGCGGTCCCTCGAATACGACGGCGGGACCATTGCTGTTGTCGAGCTGGACTTGCACGCTCGTTTTCTTGCCGGTGCCAGCCGTGAAAGCGAAAGAGCTGACGTTCAAACCGATGATTCCGATCAGGTCGAGTTTGAAGCTCGTCAGGACCCCGGTCATGTCGAACGTACCCTGGCTAGCCGGCGCGTTAACGAGTTTCGTTATTTTTCCGTCGATTGTAAGTGACGAGTTCCCATTGTTGTTGACCTTCAGGAGCGGCGGGACATCAAACACTTGCGGCGTCCAATGCACCGACGTCACGATCTGCTGCGGATTACTTGGGCTCGGGAGCGCTTGCGTGGTGATCTTCGGGGCGTTCGTTCCGGCATCGACAGGCTGGGAGGGGACAGCAGTGAGCAGATCCTTGATCGTAACCGACCCGAATAGCTGCGCGCTCAGGTCGAAAAAGTCGCCTGGATCCAACAAATTCTGGGCCGCATTCGCGAGCTTACCACCGACCGGGCCGGCGAGTGCCGAAAGTCCGGTGATTGATAGATTCGGAGTTGCGATCCCGCCCGCTTTGTCGGCACTGAATTTCAGGGCGGGCGTTGCAAACGGTGTCAGATCCGCAAAAACGCCGGACGCTTGGTTCAGTCCTTGGTTTACGTAATTGTCGAACAGCTGGAACGTCGTTGCTGTCGTGATACCGAGCATTTGCTCGACTGCCGGGATCGTGGCCTCTGCTTTGGCCAATGTCGGTAACAAGTTGTATACGTTGTCCGGGGCTCCTTGCACGTCGAAGTGCAATGCGGTTGTGGTCAACGAGGTATCGTCGGAACCTGGGGCCGTAGGTTCGGCGAAGGCGACCTTTTGCGAACCGACCTCGCATCGTCGGCTACTGATGCCGCCGTCGTTGGCGGTCTCGTACTCGCTTTGTACCTTCGCGAGGGCAGCAGCATTCGAGTCGCTCAACGGAACGAAGATCAGCGCTCCCGTGAAATCGATTATCCGATCGGTAACATCCGTGGCGACGATGTGAAACTTGAACGGATTCCCTGCGACATACACCCAGAAGGAACCCGTACCGCCAATTGGAGCAGGTATATCGATGTGCGGTGTCACGATCGTCGTGAAACGGATGCTGCGACGCAACGGCATGGCGCGTCCCGCATTGTTGTAGTCCGTATCGGCGAACCTTCTCTCCGGTTGGCGAACGACGACGTACATGTATTGCCGGAGATATGCGGCCGGTGAGCCAAGCGTCGAACCCGATTGAACAGTTTGGACTTTGCGTTCGGTGACTTTCACGAGCGACGCGCGATGGCCAAACGGATAGAGCACGCCCTCATAGACGATACGCACGTAATGGTCTCGGCCCTGCGTTGCGATGTGGCGCCATTCGCTTACGTCAAGCCGCTGCTGCGGTACGAATGGGTTGGTCGAAATCGGGGGATCCCACCGGCCGTCTGAGGTTAACCAAGCGCCAAGCGTGGAGAGCATGAAGCGGTCCGCGCTGATCGGAGTAGGAACAAATGGACCATCTGCTTGCCCGGTTCTTTTATCGACTTTTGAGTACTCGCTGAACGCGGATGTCAGGATGACGATCTGCGCGCGATCGTTCTCGTTCATCGCACCCCGGAACGGTGACTCCAGGGTCTTAGGGGGTAGCGGCTGGGGAAGCGGTGTGTAATCGGGCGACCAGACCGCTCGCAACGCTGCGCCGGCAGGCAATTGCGTGTACCAGAGTTCGGTGCGCTGGTCGTGGGTAACTGGGTGTACAGCATGACTCCATTGCGCCTTCTCGTCGGGTGAGAGAAATAGCCGGTAAGGAAACTCGATTGAGGTCTCCCGCGGGCCGGGCTCGGCGATTGTCGGATTCTGCGCGTTCGATTGCGCGACCGGAACAACCTGTAGTTGGAACTGCGACCAATCGAGCAAGCCTTCGACCGTAAAAGGAATCGATGCCAGACTCGTCGGGACTAAGAAGACCAGCCGGGTGGGATGCGTAATTCGCGCACCGACCTGTCCCGGAGCATCGGGAGTCTGAGCCGAAGTCGTCTTGTCGGGGTCGTCCGGCTGGCCCGGCGGGGGTTGGTAGGGGAGTCCCTCGAAGTAGGCCTGCTCGAAAATCGATTGCGGCTGAAACTCGTACAAGAGGTAGGCCGGCAGTTTGGGTTTGGTACGAGTTAGCTTTGGATTTTTCTTGTCGCTCGTATCGAGCTGAAGATTTTCGGCCGATATGCTTAGCGCGAGGAGATCGCGCGGTCGGTAGAGTTCAGCGATCAACTGCATGCGATTGAACTCCTAGGCTGCGCCGTTATGGGCATAGTAAACATCTACCAAATAGTTGGCTCCAGCCCTGTCGCGGATCCGCTTCAGCCGATAGCAACGCTACGTCTTTCGCCAAACTCCGTTCACGGGCAGAGGTTCAGGATCGCAAAAATAGCGACAAGCGGATATGGCGTCTATACGCACAATGACGTATGAGCATGGGCCGACAGGCGAGAGCGGAAGCTGGACAGCAGAAGCTAGAAGTTAGAATCTAGAATTTAGAATTTGGAATTTAGAAGGGGAACATGAGATTGTCCCAACGTCGGTAGGGCGCGTCGCTCCGCGACCGCCGACGTGTCTGCCCAAGCCTTCGACGTTGTTGGTCTTAACACGGTGGCGAAGGCGGAAACATTGATTAGCCATTGCCCTGCTAGGCCTGGTCAGATGGCCACCCAGAACTTCGGTAACGGTTTTCGGCCTAACTGGGTCGGATCACGTCGTCCCTTCGGCGGTCGCGGAGCGCCACGCCCTCCTCGCCACAGCTACGGCGGACAGGTCGAAGGTCGATGACGACACGCCCTGCCCAGGTTCCCCTTCTAAATTCTAGCTTCTGGGCGTTTGCTATTTGTCATTTGTCATCTGTCATTTCCTATCTGATGAGCAAAACACACTTTGATTTGATTGTTCTCGGCGGCGGAAACGCGATCACAACCGCCATCGAATGTGGCAAGGCGGGAATGAAAGTCGCGCTCGTCGAGCGCGGACCGCTTGGCGGTACCTGTCCACACCGCGGATGTATACCTTCGAAGTTGTTGATCGGCTATGCCGACGCGGCTGAGTCTGTCCGCCAAGCGGTTAAATTCGGATTTGAGACAACGATAAATATCCGAGATCCGGACAAAATTCTGATCGAAACATTCGAATTTACTCGAAAGTATGATTCCATCCTACAGGACGCCCTCGGCGAAAATGTGACACTGTTTCGCGGAACCGGAGTTTTGACCGGTAACTACTCTTTGTCCGTTAACGGCAGCGAAATTTCGGCAGATAAAATGGTTCTCGCGACCGGAAGTCGCCCAAAGCGCCCCAACTTTGAAGGACCGTATTGGACGAGCGACGACGTGTTTACTCTGAAAAAGATGCCGCGATCGATCACGATCGTCGGCGGCGGTTACATCGCTTGTGAGTTGGGCCATTTCTTTTCGGGAATCGGCGTCGAAACGTTGCAAGTGATTCGCGGGACTAAGTTGCTGGAGCGCGAAGACGCGGAAATCCAAGATCTCTTTCAGCGAGGTTATACCGCTCGAGTTCCGGTCCGATTCGAAACGGTGGTGAGCGCGGCTAAGCACGACGGTTCAAAGTTCCACATCGAGTTAGCCGGCAAGGAGGGCAAATCATCTGAGCGAATCAGCGAAGCTTTGCTGTTCTGCATCGGCCGAATTCCGAATACCGATCAGATCGGTTTGGAAAAGACTGATTTGCAGCGGAACGCTAAAGGTTTCATCGAGACCGATAATCGGCTGCGCGCCTCGGTTCCCAACGTCTGGGTAATGGGGGATATCGGTGGCCGTTTCATGTATACGCACGCAGCCAATTTCGAGAGCGAATATTTGGCAAAACAGATTAGTGGCGGCAGCCAGGACCCGATCGACTATGGACCGATGCCCCACGCGGTGTTTACCTCACCTGAAACCGCTGGAGTGGGGAAAACGGAAGATGAACTCAAGGCGGAAGGAAGCAGGTACTTTACTGCGGCAGTCCCGTATTCCAGCACGACGAAGGGTAGGGCAATTAAGGAAGAATATGGGCTCTGCAAGCTCTTGATCGCGCCTGACCGCCAAATCCTGGGCTGCCATATTGTCGGTCAACAAGCATCCGTTCTTCTCCATATCGTCCTCCCCGTGATGAAATGGCGCAACGACATCCAATTGTTAGCCGATCTCATTTATATCCATCCTGCGCTGGCAGAAGTCGTTCGAGGTGCTGCCAGAAAGCTCGCCGGCATGTTACCGACCGCCTGCCGAGACATGGTCGGTTGAAACGCTCGGGACACTAGCTTCCTGGCTGCTTCTGCGCCGTCTGTTTTCCGGCGAGGTAGAGCATGATGTCCGTCTTGGAAATGCTGCCAATCAATCGAAGCGTGGTGAGATCATCAACCACCGGCAGCCGTTCAGCGCGGACCTCGGAAAACTTTTCCAGAGCTTCGCCCATGCCCTGAATAGGCGAGATCCGCGGAAAATTTTCGTTCATGAGTTCTGCGGCGATTAGCATCTGGGCGAGTTCGGGCCGATCGAGAAACTCTTTGATGTCATGCAGCGAGACGGCGCCGAGGAACTCTTTATCTTTCCCGATGATGTAAATGTGCTGCAAGCGATGGTGCACGAATATCTTGGCAATGTCGGCGAAGGTGGCATTGCTCGGGAGCGTTAGTGGGTCGCGCTGAATGAGGTCAGCGATCTTCGCTTCGGCCAATTGTTGAGTGAAAAAGGACGCGCCTTTGCGTTCGAGGGATTCGCCATAGATGAACTGTTTTTCGAAAATGCTGCTGCAGTAGTAGGCGATGACACAACTAACCATGAGGAATGGCGCAAGGGTATAGTCGAGAGTCAGCTCAAATCCCATTAGGATCGACATCAAAGGTGCACCAGTGGTTGCGGCAATAAAAGAACCCATGCCCACAATGCCGTACATCCCGGGATCGAGCTGAAAGTCCGGGAAAGCAAAAAGAAGAGTTCGGCCATACAACATTCCAATTGCTGCGCCGATAAAAAGGGTCGGCGTAAAGACGCCGCCCACCGCGCCGGATCCAAAGGTAGCGGCGGTCGCTAGTATCTTGAGCAGCAGTATCGCCAAAATTTCATCCGAAAACCAGTTCTGGCGAAACAGAGTGGAAAGCAATCCCTGACCATTGCCGCACACGTCTGGGCTGACTATCGCCAGTGCCCCAACGATCGCCCCGCCGAATGCGAGTTTTGCCGGTATCGGGATAACCGTTTTTCTGAAGAGGCGTTCAACCGTGCGGAGGAACCGGAGGTAAAGGGGTCCCAGCAATCCCGACACGACGCCGACCAAAGAAAGCAGGATGAGTTCCCAGTGTGTGTGCAGGTGAAAGCCGGGGGACTTGTAAATCGGCCCGCCGCCGTGCAGGAGTTGGGCAGTGAACGTCGCGACAACGGCAGCCAAGATCAGAGGGCCGAGAGCTTCGACCACGACTGTTCCCAAGATTATTTCAGCGACGAAAAATGAACCGGCAATCGGCGCATTGTATGCGCTGGCAATTCCGGCTGCGGCTCCGCAGGCCACCAGCTGACGTCGTTGAGCGATCGGAAACTCTCGCAGCCGCCCGATCAAGGAGGCCACCAGGGAAGAGATTTGGACCAGTGGCCCTTCTCGTCCGATCGATGCTCCCGTACTGATGGAGAAAAGGGCTGAAGTCGTTTTCACCAAACTCGCTGAAACCGAGATATGACCGTTCCCAACGACGATCGCTTCCATATAGTCGGTGGTGGTTTTCTGGCGGATGCGGGTAATCAGACGGTTACCAATCCAGAGTGTCAACCCGGCCAATAGTCCGCCTAGCGTCGGCACCGCGAGCTTTTGCCAAAGTGGCAGTTGAGCGAACGACGAGATGATTTCCGAGTCACTGCCGGTGGCGAGAAAATGGATGATATCACTCGTTCGTCGAAAGATTTCAGCGGCTAGAGCGCCGAGGAGACCGATCAGCGCCGCCCAAAACAACATAAGCTGGCGTTCGCCAATCCGGAAACGTTCCACCAGCCAGACCTTCAATTTCAGCAGCTGCTGGAATAAGGGAGAAAGGTATCGCTTGGGCTTATGTTCCGCACGTTGGTCCATACCGGGTCCGCTAATCGGTCCGCACCGTCCGAGTATATCAAGATTTGCGAAATCGGACGGGGCAATCACAACTTAGCAAAACGAACGACAATGAACACCAACGAACGACAATCAACACCAGCTGACGTTCGCTGACGTTCGCTGACGTTTCGCTGACGTTCGCTGTCATCCCCCAACCGCTATGACTAAACTAAAGCTCGCTTTTTGGCTGGCGCTCGCGGCCAGCTCGCTGGATCCGTTAGCCGGTTTTGCCCAAAAGAAACCAAAGATCATTGTCGTAACCCATGGTCAGATCTCTGATGCCTTCTGGTTAGTTGTGCGGCACGGCGTAGAAACTGCAGCCAAGGAGACTGACAGTGATGTCCAATATTTGGCCACGGGACAATTCGACTTGCCTGCCATGTCGAACTTAATCGATGCGGCGGTTGCCTCCAAGCCGGATGGTCTGGTTGTATCGATTCCGGACGCTGCTTCTTTGAGCAAATCAATTCAGGCCGCAGTGGCCGCCAAGATCCCAGTCATTTCCATAAATTCAGGGTTGGACGTGTCCAAGAAACTCGGATGTCTCATGCACATCGGCCAAGAGGAGGAATCCGCAGGAAGACAAGCGGGTGAACGGATGAAGGCGACGGGTGTGAGGCAGGCCCTCATTCTGAATCAGGAAGTCGGAAATGTTGCACTTGATCAGCGAACCCAAGGTTTTCGGGACGGTTTTGAAGGTCCTTTCCATCATGTCCAGGTACTTCCGGTGAAGCTCGACTTCATGGAGTGCTATGATGCCGTGACTGCCTACCTGCAGCAAAATCAGGACATTGATGGAATTCTAGCTCTTGGTCCGGTAGCAGCGGAACCAGCGCTGCAAGCGGTCGATGATCTGGGCAAAGTCGGTAAAATCAAGGTTTCTACATTCGATATCTCCCCTCGAGTAATCCAAGCGCTAATGAAAAAACAGATGAGTTTCGCGCTGGATCAACAGCAGTGGCTCCAGGGTTATCTCCCCGTTATCTTTCTGGCGAATTATGTAAAATACGGCTCAATACCGCAAAACAGCGTAATATTGACCGGACCCAGCTTCGTGACTCCGGAGAATGTCGAACAAGAGTCCCATCAGTAGAAGCTAGAATTTAGAATCCAGAAGCAAGAAACCAGGAGCTAGGAGTGGTAGCGGCGACTGTCCAGTTAGCTCGCTGGCTCGATGCGAGCTCAAGACGTCCCCGGGGTTGTGTGCGTTTAAACCGCCAGAAACCGCAGTCGCCATCGCTACGTTCGCGACTAAACGATGATCGAACATTCCGCAGCGAAAAGTCCACATACCTCAGCCGAGCCAGGAGTCAGAAGCTAGAAGCGAGAAGCGAGAAGCGAGAAGCGAGAATAGGGGACCCGGCTTCCCTTTTGACTGCCATGCGATTTTGCCCCTCGGTTTCCGCTTTATCTTTTAAAAATCAGACCTTACTACGGTTCGGTGGAATCTCTTCCGAGGAATTCACCTTTGCCATTTACTTCTCGCGATGCGCTTTCGGTTGCGGCCAAGTCGGTGCGACGTTCTTTCGTGGTTTTCCTTTGGCCGAAGACGCCTTCTAGATTCTAGCTTCTGACTTCTGGCTTCTATCCTCTGGACGCCATGAAGGCAGAAAAAGCAAGCATCCAGCAGCCATGGAAGCAGCAGCGAACAGAGTCATTGTTTCGCTCATGGCCATTGGTGTGCCGCGGTACAAGATCGCAACTAATTCACTGGCAATTGCGCCAATCATCATCCGGATCCCTCCAAACACAGAAGAAGCTACTCCCGCGATTTCTGGCAGCGGCTCCATGATGCCGTGAACGACATTGGGTGATAGTAAGCCGATTGCGAAAGTGTTCAGCATTAGGAGAGGCATGGTTGAGGCCAAAGTCATGATCCGGCCACCGGCGAAGACGAGCAATAGAGCACTGCTGATCAGGCCGATCACCAGACCAGTGATGATCAGGCGTCTTCCAGATATCCCGCGAGTGGCTAGCCTTCCGCTAGTGAAGGCACCAATCGCCAGACAAAAAGCATTTACGGCAAACAATCCCCCATAAACATGTGAATCTACCTTGAACACCTCGATGAAGACAAAGGCCGACCCCGAAACGTAAGCGAAAAGGCCGCCGAAACTCAAGCCACCGACCAGAGCGTATCCTCGGCAGATCCGATGCGAGAGTACCCGCCAATAGTTAGCGAGCAGATTGGTTAGAATTAACGCCTGCTTATTGCGAAATTGGATAGATTCCTCAAAACTGAGAGTAATCACTATCGCCAGTAAAGTACCCCCGATGGCCAGGAAGAAAAAGACGGTGCGCCATCCAGCCCAGGCAGCAATTAGACCGCCCAAGGTCGGTGCGATCATAGGCGCAATCATCGCTACCACGTTCACGTAGGCGAAACGCGCCCGGGCAGTGGTTCCGGTAAACAGATCGCGGATAACCGCAAATGTAATCACAGAACCGGCCGCAGATCCTGCGCCTTGCACGAACCGCCAAAAGACCAAACTCTCGATCGAAGGCGCTATGGCGCAGCCCACCGATGCAGCCGTGAAAAGTACACAACCCAAAAGCAGAGTCGGACGTCTACCAAACCGGTCACAGAGCGGACCGAATATTACTTGTCCGCAGCCGAAGCCCATCATGAAAAGACTCAGGACAAGAGCTGTAGCGGCCGGAGGTGCATGGAGTGAGAGTCCGATATTCGACAACGATGCCAAACAGGAATCGATGGAGAAAGAAGGCAAGGTCACGATCATCGCGAGCAGGACGATGAACCATTTTGATTCTGGAGCAATCCTGAATGGAGGCGCCTTACGATAGTGCGCACTCGCATCAGATAACGGCGTTTCTTGCGGTGTTGGACGTGACAACAAAATAGCCAGGAAGCTCTTTGCAAGATCAGCATCTGTCAACCCTTGGTGGCGTCGACGTGAGAAATTGCTTGGCTCGCGTAGCCAGCTTAGAGTAGCTGGCGCTCAAGCTAGCGGGATGCTCTGAGCGAAATTGAAGATGTTTTGTGGGTCGTACGCCTTCTTGACCTCGCGTAGTCGTTGAAGGTTATCCCGGTAGTACGCACGTTGCCAATCAACCAAATCGAGATCTGCGTAATTGACATAGGCGAATCCCGAAAAATAGGGATGTACGGATTCGTACAGATTTTTCATTTGTTTCAACATCTGGGGTGTATCGGCATCTTTCTCCCACTCCGTATAATACTGTACGCAAAAGAGTGTATTTGTTCGATGAGGAAACGCGGTGGCCGCGGGAGGTACGCGGGCGATCGCGCCGCCATACGCCTCGAAAATGACGCTGATGCTGCCGTGTGGCCAGTGTTGGCCGCTAAACTGTCGAATGATGTCGGCAATGGCGTCGTCGGCTAATAGTTGATCGGCGTAGTCCGATTTCGCTTTAAAGAATATCTGAGGCTTATCGTCACCATAGAAATGTATCGCTGCGCCGAGAAAAGTTCTGGCGTGAATGGTGAATGCCTTTGGGCGGATCGAAGTCAGCGGACCGAGCATGCGAGTCAATTCTGCACGGGTTGGAGTTGTACCGGCCGTCTTGGGTAAGAGCTGGCCGCCACAGTGGACGCCAGTTATCCCATCGCGTCCGGAATCTATCGCCAAATGACAGGTTAATTCGTTCGGAGCGAAGGGAGCGAACTTTTGCCAGCTGGCGAGTAGTTGTGCCGCCTTGGCCGGAGGCCAAGAAAGATAAAAAATTTGGACATTGCTGACCGCGTGAACCTGGAACTCGAATTCGGTCACGACGCCGAAGTTACCGCCTCCGCCTCCTTTCGAAGCCCAGAGCAAATCAGGATTCGCCGTGTCGTTGGCCCGAATGTTGTTTCCCGATGCGTCGACCATGGTTAGAGAAAGAAGATTATCGGCGGTAAGACCAAATTTGCGCGAAGAAAGACCGTGACCACCGCCAAGCGTCAGACCCGCTATGCCAACCCGGGGACACGATCCGGCGGACAGACCAAGACCGTGCACGAAAAGGCTGTCGTTAATTTCTACGAGGCGCGCCCCAGCACCGATTCTTGCGGTCTGCTTGGAGGCGTCTACTACGATTTTCCGCATTGGGTTTACATCAATGACGACCCCGTCTACCAAAGAAAAACCCTCGAAGGAATGACCGCCGGAACGGCCACGAATCGGGATACCAAATTTCTTCGCCCAAAGAATCGTCTGGCTAACGGCCAACGGTGTTTTGCATTCGACCAATACCTGGGGCACGACTTTGATTCGCGCATTGAAATTAGCTAGATCCTTGATCGGGTCGATACCGGGAACTAAGACTGTTCCGTCTTTGGGGCTTATCGCGGATCGCAGCTCATCGATCGGAGCCGGATGTGATCCTTCCGTGGGCGCACCATGGAGCAGTGTTCCCGGTCCTGCGACAACATACACTCCACCCGCCATGGTAAGTTTTGCGGTGGTTGAGATGAACTGGCGGCGATTCATGACAAATGTGTCAGGAGTAAAGCCGAAGTCAGTTTAGGTTAACAGCTGGAATTGCCAGCCCAGGCAATGGTAGGGCGGTCCGGCCCGGACCGCCGACGCTCGTTCATTCTGTAAAAAATCTCTGCGTTCTTTGGGTTCTATTGCGGCTATTGCAGTGCCTGTATTTTCCGCCATGACTGGTGAAAAATCCTTTGCGTCACAGCGTTTCGGCCTAACAGGTCAATGGCACAGTTCCGATTCGACGGTCGCGGAGCGACACGCCCTACCGTCTCGTCAGAGCAACCCACCCTACCGTCGCCTCAGGCCGTTTCTTGGTTCGCCATCTGGAAGAACCGCTTACCGTTTTCCGGGTGATTTTCGGTTTCATAGATTGCGGTCCGGAAATCTTCCAACGGATGTAATCCGGCCACCGGAACCTTGAAATCCGCTCCTCCAGAGACGTCTACGATCTCTTGCAGCAATTGCTGGTCACCGTCCGGTGGAGGAGTGAAAAAGTAGCGGTAGATATACGATTTGATTGTGCTGCCTTTCATCAGGATGTCGAAGTTGTGGAGGTCAAATTTTTCTGAACTGTAACCACCGTAAATAATTACCTGTGCGCCTAACGCTGTGCTCCGTAGCAGTTCCCCCAGGAGTGCCCCGCCCACGCAGTCGATGACTCCGTTTACGCCCCTGTTCTCTGTGATCTCCATGACTCGTTGACCGACGTTTTCAGAGAGGCTCGAAAGCTCGATGACTGCAGAAGCTCCCAAAGCCTTTAGGTCCAGATGTTTGTTTCTTCGCCTGACAATGGAGATAACATTCAGTTTCTTAAGCTTGGCGAACTGTAAGACCATAGTTGCCACCGTTGAGTGGCTGGCCGTGACCGCCAACCATTGACCTGGCTGAACTTTGGATTGGTCGAGCATATCCCAAGCAGTGATGGGGTTTACCAATTGACCGGCTTTTTCGATGGGGTAGTTGGATGGTAGCGGGACCAGCCATTCAGCGGGTACTGCCGCGTATTCTGCCCAAGTATTGTAGTGACTGAATGCGACAAATGTTCCCGGTTTTAACGAGACTTCTCTCCCGACCTTAGCGATGATGCCTGCACCGTGATTTCCCGCTATCTGTTGTGGGAAATGAGGTTTTTTGGGATCAGGGTAAAGATTCTGAATAAAGAGAATATCTCCGGGATTAATCGAAGCCGCAGTCATTTTGACCAGAACTTCGTTGTCTCCGATCTCTGGAATCGGGACATCGGCGAGATGAAGAACGTCCAAAGGAGCGCCAATTTGGTCGAAGACGATTGCTTTCATATTAATATCCAACCGTGAATCGCCTTTGAACGTGATGCGGCAGTTCCACTTCATCGATCAGCGCGACGGCGAAATCTTCGAAAGAAATGCGACTTTCTCCATTCGCGTCGGTGACGGGCTGATCGCCGCCAAGCCGGAATCGGCCGGTTCTTTCACCCGGATAAATCTGTTCCGCGGGGCTCAGATAGGTCCAAAGCCGATTCGAAGTCCGATAGACGTTTAAGGCGTCACGGTGTCCTCGCACCGCGACTTCGTATGATTCCGGAAGACCGAGCTGCTTTAGGCTTGCCCGCAAGGCGTCTGGGGAATCAGCTCGGGTCACTCCGGGTTTGATCTCCAGGCTACCCGCGCCGCCCACCACGATTAATCTCAGGCGGGGATATTGCTCCAAGGCCTGCGAAAGCGCTTTGGCCGCGGTAACGTAAGTCTCCGGATTGCGGATCGACTGTTCCACCACATCATTGAAGTTTTTCGCGGCATTTCCCGGCTGATAGGTGCTGACCAGCAAATCAAGACCGCCGATCACTGCGGCAATGGTATCGGAATCAAAGACGTTGATGCTCTTCCAAGTTATCTTTTTCTTGCCTTCGGGAATTCGTGATAGCTCGCGAGTAAATGCCGTCACGTAATGTCCGCGACTCAATGCTTCGGCTAGGATGCGTTGGCCGATATTTCCAGTTGCGCCGATAATACCAATATTCATGAGGTTGTTTTTCGAGAAATCGATTTGGCGATTTCTCAGTAACTTGAGACAGAGTCAGACGGTCCGAAAGCTGGCAGTCATGACAAAAGCTATGCGAAAACGGCCACGACCATCGGTTCTTGGTTGTGCCGGCCAAGTTACAGCCGGGCGTGGAATACCCATCGCGGTAGGGCGGGCGCTCCGCGCCCGCCGACTTGACCGGCATGGCCTCCACCGCGCGTCGGTTTGCAAACCAATCGGGGCGAAGGTAGAACCCGGCGCTTCGATAAGCCGAGAACCGCTGAAGCGCCATGACGGATTCTCGCTCGGAGATTCCCGTTTTTGAATTCTTCGGCCTAACGGGATACCGGCACACAGCGGTCGCGGAGCGACCAGGCCCTACCACGCCAAAGGCCGGCAACCCGCCGCCTGTGGCTGGAGCATCATACTAAGTTACGGGCAGGCGTGGAAGGCTACCGCTGGCAATTACGACCAAAGCCATGCTAAAATGGCCGGATGCACGTAGTGGTTTATCTGCCATCCGCTTTTTACTCGGCAATCGCGTCGACCGTCGTCGAAACATTGCAAGCGGTAAACGATGTCCATGGCTCAGCGCTCTTTTCATTTGAGTTTGTTGCCAAACATCCGCCAGCCGTTTCCAAGTCGGGCATTTCTTTTCCGGCCAAGATTCGACCCTCAAAAAAAATGGACGTACTGATTCTCCTGGCCGGATTGCGCTCGGAGATTTCTGAGACGCTTCGTCTTTTGGATGAAGAGAGCGAGCACTCGAAGCCGTTGATTAGGCTGGCCCAACGACAGGGAGCGGTCATCGCCTCAACTTGTGGCGCCGCGTATCTGTTGGCGGCATCCGGCCTGCTCGATGGAAAGCGTTCGACCATTTCATGGTGGTTGAAAAAGGAAGCCGGTCGGCGATTTCCGAAGGTCCGATGGGAGCCCTCCCGGCTGATCATACGTCAAGGGCGCATTTACACTTCCGGGGCAGCATTCTCCGGTCTTGAGCTGATTACCACGTTGCTGGTCGACCTAGGCTTTGCCAAAGAGGAGCGCCAGGTACGGAAGTTGATGGTTCTGCCTCCCTCCCGGCAGTTTCAAAGCCCTTACGAGATGCCAGTTCCGGAACCGGTGAACGCCTTTGAAAAGAAACTGAATGCGCTTTCCAAGGAAAATTTGCCGCGTCTGAATATTGAGCTTCTTGCTCAACGGTTCGGTATGTCACCCAGAACATTGTCTCGGAGATTCTTTGATGAATTCCAAACCAGTCCTGGGAAATGGATTCAACAAAAACGGTTAGAAACCGCCCGGACGCTGCTCGAAGCGACAAGACTCAGTGTTTCCGAGGTCTGTTACCGAGTGGGTTATCAGGATCTCGCTTCCTTCAGCCGGCTCTTTGCCAAAACCACCGGGATGCCGCCCGGAGAATTTCGCAAGCAGATTCAAGGATAACGGACTCCGATGGCGAGGTAGGGCGGGTCGCTCCGCGACCGCCGACCGGGGATAGGATTTGAGGGTAAATCCGACCTCTATCAGAAAATGAAAGTGATTGCGGGTTAGAATGTAGTCAGCCAAAGCCGCGGGTTGGATTTGCGCGATGGTTCGACAATTTTCTAGGAATGGGCGACGAGAAGCCCAATAGCAGACCGCGAACGAGAACTATCCATAAAAGAACGCAAAGATCTCTCTATGAAAAGAAGAAAGCAAAGCTCTCTTAGTGCCTTTGTGTGAGAACTTTAGGAAGAATTCCGTCTTCGCTAAGGCCAGACAAAAGCCACGAAGCATCCTTATTCGGCCTGCTTGACTTCCCGGGCCTTCGCATTAGCTTGTCGATCTTTCCGCACCCGTAGCTCAATTGGATAGAGCATCTGACTACGGATCAGAAGGTTGTGTGTTCGAATCACGCCGGGTGCAAGCTTGATACTGAGCCACTTACGAAAGATGAGTCGATGCCGCCGAGGGAGGGGTTCTGCGTTTATTCTGCGTTTTTGGCCTTCCAGGTCGGCTTTTTTGCCTCTTTTAGCGGCTCCAGAGCCGAAGGTCGCGAGCGGCTGGCTGCAGATGAGCGCAATACGTCAAACTATGATCTGCGAGATGCGCTCAAAGAGCGCGCGGATCTCCCGGCGCAGGAGCCACACGCCGCCGAAGACTGCGGCCGGCCAGGCGATGGCCTGGATCGTGGTGACGATGGCGGTCGTGAGGTCCACTTTTCGCCGCTGTGGAAGACAAGATGGATGTCGCCGCGCTGATGAACCTGGCGCTCATGCCGAGGGAAGCCATCATCGAGAGCTGGAACCTCCTCCAGAACTTGCTCTTCAAGGTCGCCAAACGGAAGGGCCACGACTTCGTGTCTCTTCCGGCCACTGTGCCCTACGCCCTCGGCGCGGCATTGGGCCTTCACTCAATGAACCTCATTCCAGACAGCATCCTGACCGCAATCCAACACTTGATGGCCGTCTACAAAAGGGTCATCGACAATGCGTGCTTCAATCGCCCGCGTCCGCGCCAGAGCTGTCCGTTGTCGCGGCTTAAGGCGTCCCGACTCGGGGTTCCGATAGCACGTGGACCAAAAACATTCGTTTAGCCCATTCTGCTACCGAAGCGCCCGGGTTCTGATCTGTCACCGTGCGGATCAGGACGACGGTTTGTTGCTCGGCGTGGTCCGAGTCGGCTATAATTAAACCTACTTCGCTCGTTTAAAATTTAGATGGGGAACGAAGGCTCCCATCGTCGGATCCTGAAAAGGCTTCGTTGTAGTTATATTCAATTCGTTCTCCGTAGGCATCGCAATGTTATCGGTGCCGCTGATCCCGTCCCATTGTAGGAACGTACAGCGCTCGGTGTGGTAGTTGAAGGTCTTGGCCGTCCCGTCGACCGTGTACGTGCCGTAAAAGGCTATTGCTGGCCCCACCGGAGTCCGAGGACTAGTGCCCTCGGATTTTCGACGGCCAGCAGCCCTTATCTGCCAAGAATAGTGGCCATTCTCATCAAACATAGCGATCCCTTTGACACCGACACACCACGGTTCGTGCTTTATCCCGTCCTCGGTCTGGTCGTACACCGAGTCCAATATCCAAGTGCCTACGATTAGTTCTTTGAGCGTCTTTTGCTGGCCGAGTGCGTCACTGGGAGGAAGGGCAATTCCGAGCCAGAGGAATGCCAAAGTGGTCATAGTGAGCATGGTACGCCGGTTCATTATGTTCATCATTTTATGGTCCGTTTCCGGGTATTTGTTTGTCGCCTCTCGGCCCTGCTTCGGGATTTCTCAGGCTCCAGGAAACGTCCGTGTCGCGAGGGGTCAGAAGGAATGCCTTTAAATCAAAGGTCCTCTGGGCGACAGCGAAAGAAACGGCCAGTCCTGTTCGGCGTCAATGCGAATTACTGAGTGCTGGCAGGACCTGCCAACCCCCCGAAAGAAAACTATTATCTTAAAAACAATTTTAGACAGGTTCCGCCCCGGCACCTTTTTTCTAGACAACTGACTTGATTTCTAAGCTCCGATTTGAATTTGCGGCGGCATGCTGAGTACCATGATTTCTCAGGAATCAACCGAGAAAGGTCGACACCGAACAACATTAGCCGCGCTTAGCGAACGCTTAAAAATCCCGTTGCGGACGCTTTTTCGCTACCGCCGAGACCATCCAGAGCAAGCCCCGAAAAGCTTTGATGACCTGGAAGCGTGGATC